>CAYQFV010000166.1:0-9712 GCA_964416845.1 uncultured Phycisphaeraceae bacterium
CCAAGTTTTCTGCCGGGAAGCTTACCATCAAAAAATGTGGGTAACAGCAAGCTCTTGAGCAGTGCGCTCCGAGGGCCTGGTAGCATCCGTTCACTGCTTAAGAGCAGTGGCACAAAAAACGGCGTTGCTCGCCACCGGTAGATTGAGGTGCGACGCTGCGCTCGCGTCGCATTCCCGGCGAATCGAGTCGGCGTCAAGTTGCCACATCTCGCTTTTTCTCGAACGAGCGGGCGACCAGCAGGCCTGCCTCGAACAACGCGTACATCGGGACCGCCAGAAGGAGTTGGCTGATAACGTCGGGCGGTGTCAACACGGCGGCTGCCACGACGATTCCGAACAGCACGTACTTGCGACTCTTGGCCATCGAAGCGCACGACACGATTCCCGTGATGGCTACAAACACGACGACGACCGGTAGTTCGAACGCCAATCCGAAACCGAGCGCCAGCGAAAACACGAACGACAGGAAAAACTGGATGCCGAACTGGCTGCTGATGGATCGGGCGGCGGTCGCTGGTTTGAGGTTTGCGGTCAACAAGCCATCGGGCGTTTGCACATACAGACTTCGGTCTTTGCTGTTCACCCAGATCGTTCCGTTGTCCGGGTTGGTTGGATCGACATCCACCACCGGCACATGAAAGTCGGTCGGGACGGTTCCGGCGATCGGCTCGCGTTCTTCCTGTCCGAGAAGCACCTGCTGGAACCAACTCAGTTCGAGATCGGGCAGTTCGAATCCCTGGCTGAAGGTCACGAAGAAATTCATGACGATCGGCAGCACGATGTAGAACATGAACGACACGCCGCACGCAAACAGCAGAAACGAGATCCACATGAACGGGCGCGCGAAGCGGCGTTCTCGTTCGTACAGTCCGGTGCTGACGAAGCTCCAAATCTGAAGAACGATCCAGGGCGTCGAAATGATCGCTCCGCTGAGAAACCCCACTTTGAGATAGAGCAGGAACGGTCCGGCTGGACTCAGGGCGAGCAATTCCGGGCGCTCGCCGTGAGCGTGGAGCACCACCAGCGCCGGCGTGATGATGAACCCCAGGATGCCCTTGGCGAACACGAGCGAGATCAGTGTCGCGATGCCCAACCCCACCAGGGCGCGAATCAGGCATGCCCGCAACTCCTCGAGGTGGTCGCCAAAGGACATGCGCGTCGGATCGCCCGATTCATCGGTTTGGGATGGGGACTCGGACGACGCAGAGCCGCTGGCACTCGATGGCGAAACCATGGTCGAGATTCTAGAAACGCTGGGATTCAGCGTCAATTTGATCGGATTGCGAAGTGGGTGGCGTTGCGGTCAACGGGGCAATGTCGATCAGGCTGATCACCGCCTACGAGTTGTCGTGATGGGCTTCCAGGAATGATTGCAGGATCACGTGCGCCGCCAGCGCGTCACGACGTTTCTTTTTTTTCTTGTGCGTCAGTCCCGTCTGCGCCATCCGGTCGTCAGCTGTCAACGACGACAGCCGCTCGTCCCACAGGTGAACCGGATCGTCTGTGAATCGGGCGAGGCATGTCGCGAATCTTCGTACCAGCTTGGACTGAGGTCCTTCCGAGTCATCCATGTTCAAGGGCAGCCCGACGACCCACTCCTCGACGCCATAGTCTTCGGCAGCACGAACCACGTCGCGCGCTTGCGTGTCCGGATCGCCGCCGGACAACAGCGTGGTCAGCGGAGACGCAACCTGCCCGTCGGGATCGCTCACCGCCAGGCCGATCCGCTTCGTGCCGTAATCAATTCCCAGATATCTTGCGCACATGCTTTCTTGCGGTAGCCGTCGATGCGAATCTCACGTTACGCTCGACGCGCGTTGCGTCGTCGGGCAGGTCACAGGTAGGCGTCGCCGAATTGTTCTCGAACGTTGGCGACCAATTCCTTGATGCCCTGTGCGTCGCGTTTGGTGCAGATCAGCGTTGCATCGTCGGAATGCACGATGACCAGATCGTCGACGCCGATGGTGGCGATCAAATGATCACCTTCCGCGACGATGACGTTGCCGCGCGATCCCAAATGTATTGAATTCGGTGCGACCGAAAGGTTGCCGTCCGCGTCACCGCTGACCACGTGTTCCAAGGCGGTCCAAGCTCCCACGTCAATCCACTGGCAGTTCATCTCGACCAGCAGAACCCGCTTCGCACGCTCCATGACGGCGAAGTCCACCGAAATCTTCATCAGCTTGGGATAGATTCTCGCCAGCGTTTCGTCGCGATCCGGCGTGTCCCACGCCTTCGCGCATTCCATCAACCCGTCGAACGAGTTGTGCAAATGTTCGTCAATCTGGTCGAGGATCGTTCGGAGACGCCACGTGAACATCCCGCTGTTCCAGTAATACTCTCCGCTGGCAAGGTATCGCATGGCGGCGGTGATGTTCGGTTTCTCGGTGAATTTGCGTACCTCGTACACGCCGTCGGCTACCTGATCTCCGCGCTGCAAGTATCCATACCCGGTGTGCGGGCTCACCGGTCGGATGCCCAACGTGACCAGCGCGTCGGGGTTCTGGGCAGCGGTCGTGTATGCCCGATCTACCGTTGACGCGAAGGCGTCCACGGGGTTGATGATGTGATCGGCCGTGAAGATACCCATTTCGCCGTCGGGGTCTCGGTGGAACAGGATCGCCGCGGCAAGCCCGACGGCGTTGGCCGTGTCACGCCCGACCGGCTCGCCGAACAGATTGTCTTCCGACAGCTCTGGTAGCTCCTTCGCGACCAGCGGCATGTGGGCACATGCCGTAATGACATAGATCGCTTCGTTCGGTAGTAAAGCGGCGAGCCGCTCGTACGACTGACGCAGCAGGCTCTTGCCTCCGAAGATGGGCAGGAGTTGCTTGGGTCTCGCCACGCGACTCAAAGGCCACAATCGCGTACCCGCCCCTCCCGCCATGATCACCGCGTGACGCATGTGGGGAATCCTTTCATTCAGTCGACCTCGTCAAACTCGACGCGTTCCAGCGAGGCGAATTCCAAAACCCATCGCCTGTCAGACCCGTCCATGAATCGCACGCTGACGTGGGTTCGCCGGGCGCCGCGGTCCATCGCCGTGATCTGCCCCATCCCATGTGTCGGGTGGCGAACCAAGGTTCCGACCTCCCACATCAATATATCGTCCGGCAACTCGCCGGTTGGCTTGGGCGCGGCCCGATTCGTCGTGCTCCCGCTTTGCCCGAACCATTCTATCTCATCATGCGGCAGTTCGTCGAGAAAGCACGATCTCCGCGTTCGGGTGCTCGCGCCGCGCATCATCCGCCACTTCGAATGGCAGAGCACCAACCGCTCCTTCGCACGCGTCATGCCCACAAAGAACAACCGGCGTTCCTCCTCCTTGTCGCCGTCCGAATCCCCAAACCGCTCAAACGGCAACAACCCCTCCTCCACCCCCACGATGTACACCACCGGAAACTCCAGACCTTTCGCCGCGTGCAGAGTCATCAGCGTCACGCACGGGTGGTCCTCCTGAAGCATATCGATCTCGCCGAGCAGGCTGGTGAAGCTCAACCAGTCAATCAGCGTTGCCTCGGCGTGATCCCGATCAAAGTCGACCGCTGCGTTGATCAGTTCGTTGACGTTTTCAGCCGGCTCGGGATTGATTTCTTTCATCTCGGAAAGCTGAGCAGCCAATCCGGAGAGCGTCAACGTGCGTTCCAACGCTTCCCGACCGGTCGCGTCCACCAACGGACGCAGCGAGCCCAGCAGAGCGGCAAAATCCCCCACCTTGCCGGCCGCTCGCTTCGACAGCGGGATCTCCACGAAGCGCCCGACTGCTTCATAAAGCGAGCAACCCATCGACGAGGCGAACGCTTTGAGCTTGTCCACCGTGGATTTGCCAATCCCTCGCGTTGGAACGTTGATGATTCGCTCCAGCGAGACCTGGTCGCGCGGGTTCACGATCAGACGCAGGTAGGCCAACACGTCCTTGACCTCCTTGCGATCGTAGAACGCCAACCCTCTCGCGATGCGATACGCCACCCCCCGGGTCAGCATTGCCTCTTCGTACACCCGGCTCATCGCGTTGACGCGGTAGAAGATCGCGAATTCGCTCGCCGCCCGACCCGCCGACATGTGCTCGGTGATATCATCGATGACCGCGCCCGCTTCATCGGTCGCGTTGTCACAGGCAATCACACGAACACGGCTGCCCTCGTCGTTCTCCGTCCACAGTGTTTTGTCTTTGCGGGCTTCGTTGGCTGCCACCAGCATGCTGGCCGCTGATAGAATCCTCTTGGTCGAGCGGTAGTTCTGCTCCAGTCGCACCACCACCGCATCGGGATAATCCGTCTCGAACGAGAGAATGTTGTCAATGTCCGCCCCCCGCCATCCGTAGATCGACTGGTCCGGATCGCCGGTTACGAACAGGTTGCGATGGGATCGCGCGAGAAGGTTTGCGATGCGATACTGCGCGGTGTTGGTGTCCTGATACTCGTCGATCAGCACATACCGGTATCGATCCGCCAACTCGCTCAACACCTCCTCGCAGCGGCCCAGCAATAGGGCAGTTTTGAACAGCAAGTCGTCAAAATCGACACCTTCCTGCTGTTCAAGAATGCGCTCATACACCTCGTAAATCCGGGCGACCTCGGTGTCGTAGAACCCGCGCGCATCCTCGGCGAAATCGCGCGGCGAAACCATGTCGTTCTTCGCCCGACTGATCTTGGCCTCCACTTTCGCCGGGGCGAAGTTGACCGTCGCCAGGTTCGCCCGCTCGATGGCCTCCTTGACCAGCTTCCTGCGGTCGGACTGATCGACGATCAGGAATCGCTTCGAAAGACCCGCCGGCTCGTGATGTCGGCGTAGAATGCGAACGCACAACGCGTGGAAGGTGCAGACCGTCATTCCGCCGCCCGCCGACAACGCGTCGATTCGCTCCTTCATTTCGCCGGCGGCTTTGTTGGTAAACGTGATCGCAAGCACATGCCAAGGCTCGGTCGCCGTCGCGGCAAGATAGGCAGCCCGTCGCGTGATCACGCGCGTCTTGCCGCTGCCCGCCCCGGCCAGCACCAGCACCGGCCCCTCAGTCGACGTCACCGCTTTCAACTGCGGCTCGGTGAGGTTTGCGAGCAGATCCTCCGGGGTTGAGACAGCCTCGGGCGAGCGCGTGGGATCGTGGCCAATCATTCACGCATGTATAGCCGTCGTGCGTCAGACGGTCAAAGCATAACGGTGGTTGCGTGGTGACGGCCGAAATGCTGGGCAAGACGAACGACCCCACACGCGACGAGGATCGCCAAGGCGACGGTGAAGATTCGCGAGCAGCTTGTTTGGACTGCTGTCGCGGGGTATCTTACGCCCATGAGCGTCGTTGCCCATGGAATCGATCTCGTCGAATGCGCCCGCATCGCCGATGTGCTGCAACGGCATGAAGACCGATTCTGCAATCGCATCCTCACCCCGGCCGAACGTCAATCCGCGAAACGTTTCGCAGACCCGGTCCCGCACATCAGCGGGCGCTTTGCCGCCAAGGAGGCTATCCTCAAGGTTCTTGGCACGGGATGGCGAGGTCAGATCAGTTGGAACGATATCGAAATCACGAACGACTCATTCGGGAAACCGCATGTCAGCCTGCGGGACGAATGTGCCCGAATTGCCGCCGAACAGGGGATTTCACGAATCATCCTGTCAATCACCCACACCCACACCCACGCTTCCGCCAGCGCACTGGGCATTTCCGATTAGCGACGATCGCGCCAACACCGAACAGATCCGTCAGCGTTCGTCAGGCTGCCTGAACGCTACCCCGAGGCGGTCAATCGCAGTCCGTCGTGGGCGAGGGACATGGTGGCTGGCAGCTCGGCGTTGGTTTCGGCATGTTTGAGCTCGTGAGCGATGTGCGTGAAGAACGTCTGTTTTGCCTCGATCCGTTCGGCCATTGCGACCGCCTGTTCGAGGTTGAAATGGGTTGCGTGGGGCGTCCGTCGCAGTGCGTCCAGAATGAGCACGTCCAGATCCTTGAGCTTGTCCAGCGACGACTCGGGGATTTCGCTACAGTCCGTACAGTAGGCGAACGAGCCGAACCGGAAGCCGAAGACCGGCAGCGTTCCATGCAGAAGCGGAATCGGCAGTACGCGGCGTCCGAACAACTCGAACGGCTGATCGTCGATCGTGTGCAGGTCCAGCTTGGGTGCAGCGGAGGGATACGCCGGGTCCGGGTTGAACGCGTACCCGAACATTTGTCGCAACGATTTTCCCGTTCGCGCTGACGCGTAGCATGGTAGCGTTGTCTTCATCAGCCAGTTGAAACGCCTGAGATCGTCCATTCCGCACACGTGGTCCGCGTGGTGGTGGGTGTACAGAACGGCGTCCACGCGTCGAATATCGTTGGCGACGCATTGCAGGCGAAGCTCCGGCGAGGTGTCCACCAGAATCGTCCGGTCGCCATATTCCACGACGATGCTAGGCCGACTTCGCTGATCGTGGGGGTCGTCCGACGTGCAGACCGCGCAATCGCATCCGATCATCGGCACGCCATGCGACGTGCCCGTCCCCAAACAAACGATCGTGATTTGCGTCGCCATGTGCGCACCTGTCTTGTCAACGCTCGCCTTGGCAGTGGCGTCTCATCGTATCGACTGCCCGGAGCCTCGCCAACACGCTGTCGGTTGACGAAAACCGATTTCCGCGTAAAACTCGCGCGCATCTGGCGCGGTC
This sequence comes from uncultured Phycisphaeraceae bacterium, assembly GCA_964416845.1. GTDB lineage: Bacteria > Planctomycetota > Phycisphaerae > UBA1845 > UBA1845 > CAYQFV01. Next base: position 6,646 of record CAYQFV010000166.1, read on the forward strand.
ACTCGATGATCTTAGAAGGCGAACTCATGAACGTGACGTCCATGCCCGGTCGAGTTCTGACGACCGTTACGCTCGTCTTGACCATCGCCGGGTGCAAGACGGCTGATCAACCGACGCAAAAGACCGTCCAACAAGCGTGGTCCGCGTCCGCATCCGCACCGGTTGTGGCAGCTCCACCAACAGCGTTCACCCCAACCGCGTCTCAGGCTGGCGATAATCCCATCGCGATCGTCGACGGCCGTCCCATCAGTCGAGAGCGCGTCGTCAACCTGCTGTTGGCTGCCGGCGGGGCGGGGGTTCTGGAACAGCTCATCGTGCTCGACGCAGCAGAGCGCATGCTCGCCGAGCGGAACATGTCCGTTTCCGACGCGGAGGTGCAGGCTGAATATGATCGATCGCTCCAAAAGCTGCGCGGCGACGCTGCCGAGGGAGACTCTCCCAAGCTTCAACGCGAAGCTGCCGAGGCGATTCTGAACGAAATGCTGTCCTCTCGGAATCTGTCGCGTCAGGAATTCATGATCGTCACGCGGCGGAACGCAATTCTCCGGAAGATCGTCGACGCTGACACGCATTTTTCCGAGGAACAGCTAAGGCAGGAGCACGCCCGGCTGTACGGCGAGCGCGTCGAGATTCAACACATCCAGCTTGAGACGCTGCAGGACGCCGAGAGGGTCATTCAACAGCGTAAGGCTGGGGTCGACTTTGCTGAGCTTGCCCTGCGTTACAGCGTCAATCGCGCCAGCGCCGAGCAAGGAGGCCTGCTCCCGCCGTTTGGCGCCCAAGACACGGACGTGCCGCCGCTGCTCCAAAAGACCGCGTTCGCGCTGAAACCGGGCGAGGAATCCAAGCCACTCGCCGTCGACGGCTGGTATCAGATCATTCGCGTTAACCGCCGCATACCCGCCCGGCTGGTCTCGTTCAACCAGGCTCGCGACGAAGTGGAACGTCAATTGCGGCAACGACTCGCCGACGCTGCGATGCAGGCGCTCTACGCCGATTTGTTCAAGAACGCCAAAATTGAAATCGTCGATCCGGCTTTTCGAGAAATGTTTTTTCAAAAACACGCCGATCATCAATCAGCACCCAAGTGAGGCAGCGACATCGCGCCGCATGACGCATCGAAAGGGGAGATTGCTTTGACGACACCATCCAAGTTTCAGACTGTTCTGCTTTTCGGTGGCCCGGGATCGGGTAAGGGAACCCAGGGCGGCGTCATCGCCGGGTTCCCCAACATCCGCCACCTCGCGATGGGTGACATCTTCAGATCGCTCGACAAGCAGAGCGACATCGGCCGAGAGTTCCTCTCCTATTCCACCAAGGGGCTTCTCGTGCCGGACGAGCTTACAATTCGGGTCTGGAAGAAGCACGTAGAAGATCGCATCCAGACCGGCGATATCAAACCCGAGTACCACATTCTTTTGCTCGACGGCATTCCACGCACGACCGAGCAGGTGACGCTGCTGTCGCCGCTCATCGACGTGCTCCAGATCATTCACTTTCTCATTCGGGACGAGTCCGTTCTCGTGGAACGACTCAAAGGCCGGGCGCTCAAGGGCAATCGACCTGACGACGCCAACGAGTCCGTCATCCGCGAGCGACTCAAGGTCTACAACGAGTCCACCGCGCCGGTTCTCAACGCCTATGACGCGTCACTCGTGACCGAAATCAACGCCGATCAGTCCCCGTTTGCTGTTTTACGCGACGTTGCTGGCTGCCTTGCTGAAACGCTGCCGTCGGGCATCTGAGTCGTTCATCCATCACCGAAACGCGATGCCGTGCAAGAGAGAAGACTTCACCCAACGCAAGCAGGCCTGTCCACGTCGGTCGCCAACTTCGGCGGCACGCGAACGACGCTCATGCGCCGGCTGGTGGTGGGAGGCGTGCTTGCCATCGCAGTGCTCACCGGATGCGATAACGGGCCCATCGCGCCGACCGTCGTGACGCTCGCTACGGGTTTGAACAACCCCACAGGCCTGATCGTGCGGGATGACGGATCGCTGCTCGTCGTCGAGAGCGGGGCAGCCCGCATCTTGTCCGTCTCCACCGCCGGCGACGTCGCCGATTTCGTCACCGGTTTTTCGCTCGCGACGTTTCTACCCTACGACATCGGTCCATTGTCCATCCTCTCCCTTCCAGATGGATCGTTGATTGTTGGTGAAGGCGGAGGCGGTGTGGGACGAGAGCTTGTGTCCTTCTTCGATGCAACCGGCGCACCTTCCGGCGCGTCCGCTCTAACGCCCGCCGGCGGCGGGAACTTTCAATCCCTCGCGCTCGACCCTGCCTCCGGAGACCTCTTCGTCGCCAGCGCCAACACCGATCGAATCTTCAAGGCGGTTGCAGTCGACGGGGGGTTTGGCAATCCACAACTCTTCATCGCCGATACCACGATCGATCCCATTTCGATGTCTGCACCGACGGCGCTCGCTTTTGATGCGGACGGGAATCTGTTGGTTGGCTTTGCGGGGTTTTCCGGCGCGGGCATCGTCCGAGTTGACATGCAGCAGGCAACCGATCCTCCGTCGGTCGCTCGTCTTTATTCGACAGACCGAATGGTCACGGCGATCGCGACTCGCCCTTCAGACGGGGCGATCTTCTTTGCCGAATTCTCGTTCTCAAACGTTGGCGACTCCCGGATCGCCCGCCTGGATTCCGCCGGCCAAGACGTAATGTTCACGCGAGACGTTGTTGCGCCGTCAGCGATCGCTTTCAACAGCGATGACACACTTTACGTCACAACGCTGGGGCGAACGCCCAACGCCGATACCGGCTCGGTGCTCAAGGTGTTCATCGAAACCTTCGGCCCGCCGGCAGCCGACAACAGCAACAGTTCCCCAGACACGCCCCCGCCAACCGACGCGCAAGCCCCACCCGCACCAGCGTAACGCATTTCCATCTATGGGGCGCACGTCGATGCGATTGCTGAATCAGGGCATGGAGCGCGAGCAGCGCGCAACCACGACATGGCCGCAGCTACTGCGACATCTAGTGCCGTTTCAAATAAGGTCCGTCGACATCTGGGTGCCATGCCCAAGCCGAAGGCGCGGGCATGCCTCCTCGCGTTGATCGC
>CAYQFV010000167.1:0-9647 GCA_964416845.1 uncultured Phycisphaeraceae bacterium
GCGAGTCGTCGCGACGGGCGGCTGAAGCGCGCGGTTTTCGGGTCGAATTGGTGGGGCGGGATCACAACGCGAGCAGCTTGTTCGAGCAGTTACGGGACGTGGCGAGCGATTGCACGGTCTGTTATCCGCGATCATCGCTTGCGCGGGCGCCTGCCGCCTGGCCTGGGGTGCAGTTGGTTAGCCCGGTTCTTTACGAGACGCGTCGCCGTGAATTCGACCCGGCGGTTGCGAAGCGGGTTGATGTGGTGGCGGTGGCGAGCGCGTCAGCGGCGGAGGCGCTGGGCGTGGTCGATCTGCCGTACGCAAGCATTGGCCCGTCGACGAGCGCGGCGATCGTCAAGCTCGGCGTTCGTCCGTGGGTGGAAGCGCCGTCGCGCTCTTTTGCCTCACTTGCCCGGGCGATCGCGGATCAGGCGAGTTCTTCTTTCCACCAGCGAGCATAATCCAAGGCAGCGTAGGTGAAGATGACATCTGCGCCGGCTCTTGCGATGGCTGTCAGCGCTTCGGTCATGCAACCGCGTTCGTCGAGCCAGTTGTTTTGGGCGGCGGCCTTGATCATGGCGTATTCACCGCTGACGTGGTAGGCGGCGATCGGGAGGTCGGTTTGCTGTCGCAGTCGGGTGATGATGTCGAGATAGGGCAGGGCAGGTTTGACCATCATCATGTCGGCGCCTTCGGCCTCGTCGAGCGTTGCTTCGACGAGTGCTTCTCGTGCGTTGGCGGGGTCCATCTGATAGGTCCGTTTGTCGTGTGGGACGTTGGGAGCATCGACGGGCGCGGAGTCGAGCGCTTCTCGGAACGGGCCATAGAATGCGGAGGCGTATTTCGCGGTGTAGCTGATGATGGCGGTTTGGACGAATCGTTCGTGATCGAGGGCGGTCCTGATGGCTGCAACGCGACCGTCCATCATGTCGGAGGGGGCGACGATGTCTGCGCCGGCGGATGCGTGCAGGACGGCCATCCGGGCCAACATGTCGACGGTTTCATCGTTGAGAATTTCGCCCTGTTCGCCGACGAGACCGTCGTGCCCCATGCTGGAGTAGGGGTCGAGGGCGATGTCGGTGATGATGCACGCTTGGGGCAGGGCGTTTTTGATTTCGCGAACCGCACGGCAGAGCAGGTTGTCGGGGTTGAGTGATTCGTCAGCGCCGGGGGTTTTGAGGGCTGCGTCGATGGCTGGAAAGAGTGCGAAGGACTGCACGCCGAGCGAGACGGCGGCGCGACATTCTTCGATGGTGCGATCGATGGAGAGTCGTGATCGGCCTGGCATGGCGGCGATGGGTTCGACTCGGTCGTTGCCCTCGATGATGAATTGTGGCAGGACGAGTTGCCGGGGCAGGAGCTCGGTTTCGCGCACCATGTCGCGGATGGCGGAGGAACGTCGCAGACGGCGAGGGCGTCGCACGGGGCGGTCGCCATGGGTTTCGGGCTGGTTGGCGGACTGCGTTGTGGGCTGGTTCTTGCGAGCGATTTCGGATGCGATCATGACGAGAAGTCCTTTTCTTTCTCGGATGGTATGGCTGTGCTGCGTTGCTCCTGGTTTGACGGACCGCGACCGGACGGTGACACACGTTTGCAGACGTTGGGGAGACGACAAGCGCGTGCGAGAGATGTCGCCACGCGATCATCGTGTCCCCCACGGCTAAAGCCATGGGGTACCTGCCATGCGATCAACACAAGGAGGCATGCCCGCGCCTTCGGCTTGGGCATGGCACCCAGATGTCGACGGACCTTATTTGAAACCGCACTAAAGTCATGGGGCACCCGTCACCCGTCATCGTGTCCCCCACGGCTAAAGCCATGGGGGACCTGTCATGCAGATCATCAGTAACAGAGCGATTGCGGTCAACATGCTACTTTCAGGGAATCATTCGCAGCGCCTGGTGTGTTCCCTTCGTTGTGCGTGTTCGGCGCGCCGACTAGTGCGTCGGCGATTCTTTCTGCTTCGGTGGTTGCGAGACGGACGCAATCGTTGATCGATACGCCTTCGAGATAGTTGCCGATCAGGTGCAAACCGGGCAGATGCTCGACGGCTGCGCGTAACGAATTGATTGTTTCTGCGTGGCCTACATGGTTTTGCGGAATAGCGTTCCTGAACCGGCAGATGTCGACGAGCACGGGGTCGTTGCGGATGTCGAGAAGTTGACGAAGGGGTTCGATGGCGGTCGTGCGTAGAGCATCGTCGGAGCGGTCGATGGCGGCGGGGTCTCGACTGCCGCCGATGAAGACGCGGATGAGTCTGCTGTCGGGTGACGCGTGGTGGGGAAAGATGGTGTCTGCCCACAGCGTGCCGAGGAGCGGGAAGTCCGGTTCGTTGCCGGGGACGAGGAAGCCGAAACCGTTCAGCGGATGGCCGACGTCGGCGCGACGGAAACCGAGATTGACAACCACGAGCGAAGCGCAATTGATGCCGTTTAGTAGATCGGTGGCGGCTGGTGCGAGGGGGTGGAGGAGCCGGCCGGTGACGTGCGCGGGGGACGCGAGGACCAACCGGCGGCAGCGAACGGTTGAGGTTTCGCCGTCGGGTCGGACGTAGTCCACTTCGAACGCGTTTTCGTTCGCGCTTTTGTCGGGGTCTTCGGACTGTTGGTTGTGAAGGTGTCGTATGCCTGTCACTGTGCAATCGCGGAGCAAGCCTGATCCGAGACGTTGACCGATGGTGTCGGCAAGCTCGCCAAGGCCGCGGCGCAAGCTGACCAGCCCTTTCCACCGGCGTTTGAACGCCGGTTTGGATCGCCGGGAGACGATTTTGGACAGCGCGAAACCGATGGGGCTGCGCATGTCGCAGTCGATCTGATGTGCGCCGGGGAAACATGCTTTGAGGCTGAGGCGGTGAACGTCACCGGCGAAGATGCCTGCGATGACCGCGCTGACCATGTTGTCGGAGACCTGTTGTCCGAAGCGGCGGGTGGCGGACTGCCCGATGGTTTCTTCGCCGCAGGGTCGTCGCGACGCGACCAATCCGGCGATCAGGCGGGCTTTTCCCGCGGCGGAGAGCAGGCCTGTGGTTGCGAGGCTGACGGGGTTGGTGGGTACGGCGTGCAAGCGACCGTTTCGGTAGATGAATCTTTTTCGGGCGTCGCGGCTGGCGGACACGATGTCGAGGGTGTCGGCGAATTCAGTGAGGAGTGTCTGGAAGGCCGGGTCGCGAACGATGATGTTGAAGGGGCCTTTTTCGAGTAGGAATCCGTCGCGTCGCTCCGTGCCTGCGCAACCGCCGACCTTTGACGCAGCCTCCAAAAGTTGCACATCGACGCCTGCGTGCTTGAGTCGCCACGCGGCGGTCAGGCCGCTGATTCCACCGCCGACAACGACAACATCGTGCAGTTTTTCGTTCATGGTTTCACCTTGGTACTTCGGTGCCAGTCTGATCTGCGGTGACGGGTTGTTGTACAGCGTCAATCATACAGCGAACGTGGTCGACTGGGGTGTTCTTGAGCAGGCCGTGGTTCAGGTTGAGTATGTGGCCTCTCCCGCCGCCCGCTCGGACGCACGCCTGAACCGCCTCGACGATTTTGTGCGTTGGGCCTTGGGCGAGGAGATGGTTGTTGACGTTGCCTTGAAAGGCGACGCGATGACCGTAGCGGTGCATGGCCTCTTTGAGATCGACGCACGACCCCACGCTGAGCACGTCTGCGCCGGACGTGGCCATCAGGTCGACGAACGGTTGTTCCTTGACGAACAGGATGGTCGGGACGCGACGTTGCAGGGCGGTGAAGATTTTGACGTGGTAGGGTTGCGCGAAGGTGCGGTATTGCTCGGGTGTGATGAGGTCGGCGATGGACTCGAACAACTGAACAGCCTGGGCGCCCGCGTCGATTTGAAGATTGAGGTAGTCGATGGTCATGTCGGTGAGTTGATCGAGCAGGCGATGGCAGAGCAGTTCGTTTGACTTAAGAAACGCGCGGGCGTTGACGGGATCGCGGCCGGGGCTTTGGCCTTCTATCAGGAAGAAGGCGAGGGTGAGCGGAGCGCCGGCGAAACCGAGCAGCGGGAGGGCGCCGGCGAGTTCGGTGCTGACGAATTTAAGCGTTTTGGTAACGTGTTGTAGTTCCTGCTTGGCGTCGAATCGTTTTAGTTTGTCGACGTCCGCTGCGGTGCGAATGGGCGTTTGCAGAAACGGGGCCGGGCGATAGATGAAGCGGGCGCCCATGGGCGATAGGGGCGTGAGGATGTCTTGAAAGTAGATGATGGCATCGACACCGAAGCGGCGGGGCAGCAGCGAGATTTCCGCGGCGAGCTCGGGATTCTCGAACGCGTCTTCGAGGGGCAAGTTGCTTCGGTCGCGAAGTGCGCGGTACTCGGGATCGAATCGGCCGGCCTGTCGCATCAGCCAGATGGGTGGACGTTCGGTGCGTTCTCGTCGGACGGCTCGTAGGAAAAGATCGTTGGTCATCATGGTAGCACTGACTCCGAACTGCTAGGCGTTGGCGGAAAAGCTATCGGGCTGTCCGTTGCGATAGGCGTCGAGTTGGAGGTAAGCGTCGAAGACGGCTGCCACGTTTCGCATGAGGACGCGTCCGAGCGGCATGGTGAGGCGGACCTCGCCGTCGTCGCTGATGGTGACGAGCTCGTCGCGTTGCAGTTCTTTCATGATGTCCAACTCGCGGGCGAAGTACGATTCGAAGTCGATTCCGAATTGGTCGGCGATCTCGCCGGGGACGATGGCTGCGTCGCAGTAAATCTGATTGATGACTGCTTGGCGGATGCAATCGTCTCGTGTGAACTGCTTGCCGCGAATGACGGGGGACTGGCCTTTCTGGGCGCGTGCAAGGTATCGATCAAAATCCTTCTCGTTCTGTAGGAACCCGGTACCGATCATGTGACTGATGGACGACACGCCGACACCGAGTAGATCGAGTCCGCCGCCGGTGGTCATGCCCTGGAAGTTGCGTTGGAGTTTGTGGGTCCGCCGGGCGATGGAAAGCTGTTCGGTCGATTTGGCGAAGTGGTCGAGGCCTACGAATTCGTAACCGGCGGCCTCGAACTGTCGCACGGCGATGACGTACATTTCGAGCTTGGTTTCGCTGTCGGGAAGCTGGGCGTAGTCCATGCCTCGCTGGGTGGCGATTTTTTCGGGAATCTGTGCGTAGTGGTAGAAGGCGACGCGGTCGGGCGAGAGGGTGAGGACCTGATCGATCGTGTCACTGATGGTGTCGGTGGTTTGGAACGGCATGCCGTAGATCAGATCGAAATTGATGCTGTCGAAGCCGCACTCGCGGCAGGCTTCAACCGTTTGGCGGACCAGCTCGTACGGCTGGACGCGGTGGACGTGCTGTTGCACGCGAAGGTTGAAATCCTGTACACCGAGCGACGCCCGGTTGAACCCGAAGCTCCGGAGCGACGCGATGGTCTCGGGGGGTGTGATGCGGGGGTCGATCTCGATGGCGGTCTCGGCGTCTGTTGCGATGTTGAACGCGTCGCGGATGAGGTTCTGCAAACGTTCGATCTGATGGACTTCAAGATACGTCGGGCTGCCGCCGCCCCAATGGATCTGTCGCACGACGCGTTGGTTGCCGACGGTTTCGCTCATCTGACGAATTTCGTTCTCCAATACGTCGATGTACTGCTGTACGCGCGCGGCGGCGGTGGGCGAGTTGGGGCTTTGAATCAGCCGGGTGCACGCGCAGTATTTGCACAGCCCTTCGCAAAACGGGATGTGCAGATAGAGCGACAAATCCCTGGGCGATTCCGCGTTGCGGGATTGGTCCCACATGGATCGGGCGGTGTCTTCGGAGGTATCGTTCCACCATGACGGCATGGGGTAGGATACGTGCCTCGGCAGGGACAACCCCGAAAAGCGTCGGAACACGTCCAGATTAACGTCGGCGAGTTGGGCAGTCATCAATTCAATCTCCGTTGGCGGTCGAACGGCTCGTCGGCTATTAGCGGCGGATCAGGCTGCGACCTCTCGAGCCGATACGTCGACCGATGTTGCACGGGCGCGCCCGGGCGCGGGTGCTGTGTTCGTTGCCGATGTCGCGCGGTCTGGTTCGACGGGCGCGACGGTGTTGCGAATTCGTGTTTCCGCCTCTTCGACAGCCGCCCGGAACTCGGCTGATGCGCACATCTGGTGTGCGAACTCAGCGACCCCGGTGGCCAGCGTGCTGGCGTCGTGCAGCGTCACACCTTCGATGGTCTCCAGTTTACTGGTGGACCCGAAGACGTTGAAGTCAATAACCGTCAGCGGCCGATGCGTGAACGCGCGGCATTGGCGTAACTGATCGGCGGTGAGGACGGGGGTTTCAGTATCCAGCCCGAAGAAGACAACGTCCGCGTCGGCGATAGCGTTGCTGACGGCGCGCTCGGTGTAGGCTTGAACGCGAATGCGGCGGCCGTTGCCGATCGCCTTTCTCAGCAACTTCATCTGCCCGCCGCCTTTGTGTCCGCGATAGATCAGGGTCAGTTGTTTTTGGGGCACCTCGAATCGATCGGTGAGGACCCGCAGTACGGATGCGGAGGTGGTTGACCCGCCGATGACGACGATGCGAGCGTCTGCCAGAGCGGAGGCGTCTTCGCCGAGCGTTGTCTCGATGGCGGTTTGGCAGTAGTTGGGTTGGAATTGCCCCCACGCGGTGTCTTCGCTGACGGCGCGTTCGAAGGCGATGACGTCGTCGAGCAGCTTGGCCGAAAGTGGGCCGGCGGTTCCGGCGCACTGCGCCAAGCGATGGGCTGCTTGAAGTTGACCTAGGATGTCCCTCTCACCCGGCAGCCCGCTGTTCATGCCGACGGCGGTTCTCAACAGGTGGTGCAATACGTCCACGCCGAACAAGACGTTGACCCGCAGTCCTTTTGGTTCGTGCTTGCCGAACAGGCGTCGGCGAATCGCTTGGATGGTGTCATCGCGCGTTTTGTCGGTCAGCAGGTCGGGAAGCCAGCCGTGAAATTCGTATCGCTGGCAGGTATTGAACAGCCACGACTCCTTGACGGCGACCTCCTTTTGGACGGACTTGATGAAGTCGGGCACGTCACACTGCGAGCGTTTCACCTGACGGAGGCTTTCGGGACAACTCGAAAGAATTCGCGGGCCTAGCCCCGAACCGAGGCGACTGTCAGTCGAAACGCCGACCATGACCATGCGATCGACGTGGCTGTCTGTGGCTGCGCGGGGCGTTTCTCGCTCCATGAGCGGGCGCATGTTTCGCCATGTTGACACGGGTCGCGAGCCTCGTTCGACCAGGTCGCGCAAGGCTGAGATGAACAGGGCGGAGGTGTTGAGGGCCGGACAGAGGTGCAGTCGTGCTCCGTCTTTTTCGAATTCACTTCGGTAGCGTACGCCGATTTCCTCGAGCGTTTCGAGGCAGTCGGTGGTGAAGGTGATGGGGCAGACCAGGACGGATTTTTCGCCATCGTCTCGCAGTTGGTTCAGCACCTCATCGGTGTACGGGCCAAGCCATTCAACCGGTCCGACGCGACTCTGGTAGGCGAGCGTCGTGCGATCGGTCGGCCACCCCAAACGCTGCGTCACGAGATCGACGGACTGCCGCACGAGGCTGGGGTACTGATCGCCGCGACGGATGTAGCTCATGGGCAAGCTGTGGGCCGAGAAAAGCAGGTGGGTGTTTTGGGGAGATAGGTGTTCCGCCTCGATGACTTCGTGAAGTCGGGCAGCTTGGGCGTGGATGTAGCCCGCGTCGTTGTGCCAATCCGGGCGGGTGGTGACCTGGATGCGGGGATCGTGGTGCTGCAAATGCTTGAACAGTACGCGCAGCGCTGTTCCGCCGGTCGGGGCGGTGAACTGCGGGTACAACGGAACGACGACGAGTTCGTCAATGCCCGCCGCCTCGATGTCTTTGAGTACGTCACCGATCGACGGAGTCCCGTAGCGCATCGCCAGAAAGACGGACCAATCGTCGCCGAGTTCGGCCTGAAGGGCGCGCGTCTGGGCTTCGGTGATGACGCGTAACGGCGAGCCCTTGTCGGTCCAAATCTGGCGGTACATGTGGGCGGATGCGGGCGCTCTGAAGCGAGCGATCAGATGTCCGATGATCGGATTGAGCAAGCCGGTCCCGGTGGGCAGTTGGATGACGTCGGGGTCGCTGAGGAACTCGGCGAGATAACGGCGAACGTCGGGGATGTTCGTCGAGTCGGGCGTTCCCAGGTTGATCAAGAGGGCGGCTTGCCGGGGCGGGGCGCTCGCGGAACGGTTACCCATTCGGCTGTCTGGCTTGGAGTCGGGGACCATCTCTTGTGCTCCCAGGTGCTGCTTGCCTGCTGCGGTCCGTTCGCTCGTACGAACGTCGCACCTGACCGCGATTCTGTGTTTCGTGTTATGGACCGAGCGACGACATGGTCGACCGACGCGAGCGTTGCACTGGCTGCGACGTGACCGATGCCGATTGGACGATGCTATTGGGGAGGGGCGCGCAGCGCGAAGAGGCTGGAGGCAAGGAGCCAGCAGTGTGGTCGGCGTTCGTCACACCAAGCGGTGGTGTTGCCATGCGGCGCGTGGGTTCGGCAGCGTCCGAACACGCCGGACCGACGAATCGCCAGCGCCAGTAATCGCAATCGCCGCGGTACGATCGTTACGACTGCAACCGTGAGGACGATGGTCGCGCCCACGGGAACGGCGACCTGGAAAATCTGCGGACGAAGGGCATCGATGTGCAGCAAGACGACGATCATCCCGAGCGCGACGCACGAACGACGGTCCGTTTTCCACCGTAGGAAGGAAACGTTGGCGGTCTTTAGTATGAAAAAGAGCGTGGCCAGCGCGAGCGCGACGCAAGCGCCGAGTCGCGACGGATCGAATCCGCTTTCAATGACCGCGCGGCATGCGGCGATCAGGGCGGGGATGTGAGCGACGACCATGACGAGCCAGGCAACACGGCTGATCGAGCCCCATCTGAACCCGTCTCGCGGTCGCACCGAATCCGAGTTGCCTTGTGCGATGTGCGTCCGGGTGGGATGGGTTGTTTTGCCAGTAGACATTGGCTTGTACAATCCCAAACGAGCGTAACCGCACGGTGCATGCCGCGACAACTTGTGCGGTCGACGCTTGACCCGATTTCGGGTCTGGTCTTGGTTCCGGTCTGATATATCCGGACGATAACTTGTCCGGCGGATCACCGTCGCCGTAGATTCCCCGGCATATCTCGTTCCAAGGAATGAACACAGTGGCGCGTACGCAGGGGTGGTTGAGGGCTGGGGCTACCGGACGACTCGCTGCCTGATCGCCGCTGTGGCATCGTAACGGGTGGTAGAATGCCGTCGCGCCGTGGTGGGAGACGCGGAGCGTCCGATCGACGTTTTTTTAACCAGGGAGAGATTGTGGCAAATGGCACGCAGGCGTGTGCACTCTGACCGGGCATTCCGGGCAGAAACACGGACACTCCGTGGTTTAGCCGGGCAGATCGGTCGATAGTGACTCCGCTGCCTCTGGAACGTCCGGATCGGCCGGGGATCGTCACGCAGGACCGATACCAGGTCGCTCCTGAGGAGCGTAGCGACCGATTTTGGAGGCCGTGTCCAGCGTGTTGGGGTCACGCGTGGTGGAGACGTTTGGCCAACTTGCATCGTGCCGCGACGCCTCGGAGTCGATCCTTCCCTGTTGCCTGTCCGTGCTCAGCGCGATGTCGTAGCCGAAGCCCTCTAGTTGCCATAGCTCTCGTTTCGGTGTTTTTTTCCGTGGCAGACGAGTGTGCAAC
>CAYQFV010000168.1:0-6874 GCA_964416845.1 uncultured Phycisphaeraceae bacterium
GGTGCGACCGGTGGATCCGTCACAATCAGACCACCTTCACACCATCGCCATCGTCCAGCACGGCGGCTGCACGATTATGGGTCAACGCCCGTGCGACTCGCCTGTGGCGACGGGCCTCGCTATCATCTAACAGCCGACGGCGGCGGCAGCATAGCACAAGGGAAAGCAGCATGCGATTTCGCGAACCTCACGGTCATCGGCCTGATCGCCATCACGGCGACCGATTTCAGCCTCAATCACGGCTGACCGCGCGGTCGGCGCACATGGACGCAACACGCGCCCGAACGCAGCCGCGGATCGACGTCGCGTTGCTCATTGCTGCGACGGCGGCTGTCACGCTGTTCGTCGTCATCGGGACCCTGCTGCCGTTCACGTTCAACCGACCGATGGCCGGCGCTCGCGAGTGGTTCGGCCTGACTCGCATTTCCTGGCCTCGCTCTCCGGCGTCCGACATTGCGGTCAACATTCTCGTCTATCTGCCGGTCGGGGCGCTCGTTGCGATGCTTGTGGCGCGTTTCTCGCGTTCGCGCAGCGTGGGGTTTGTGGTCGCCGTCATGGTAGGTTCGGGGATGAGCGTCGCGCTCGAATGGGCCCAGACGATGATGACGGTTCGGGTGGAGTCCTGGATCGATGTGTGCATGAACACGCTCGGGGCATCGACGGGTGCGTGCTCCGTTTTCCTGCTGCCTCTCTCGATGGGTCTGCGACAACGCGCGCTGCGATCGTGGCGGACGCAGCCGTATGCTACAGCCGCGGCTGCTTCCACGGTCAGCCTGGTCCTCTACCATCTGCTTCCGTTTGATTTCGTGACCACGTCGGGCGAGTTGCGGAACTCGTTGGCTACCGCGTCGCTGTGGCCTCTACTGGGGTGGTCGGGTGTTGCGATCACGCCGGATCAGTGGGTTCGTTGGGCGGGCTACGCTGCTCAGTTCGCATTTTTGGTATTCTTAAGCGTCCGCGCAGACCAGGAGCGAGGCCTCTCACGTCGCGAGGTCGCACGGCGATCGCTGGCGTTCTTGGTCATCGTTCCGTTTACGATCGAGGTCGCGCAGATTTTCGTTTGCTCCCACGCGTTCGACCTTGCGGATTGGGGGGTTGCGGCGCTCGGCGGCTGCGTCGGGCTGATGGTTGCAATGTCGCGTTTCAATCGCAACGGTGCTGACGATGTCGTGCGACTCCTGAAAGCGGTTCTAGTCGTCCAGATGGCCTATCTGATTGCCAACAGCCTCGCCCCGTTTGATTTCACGTGGGATCACATCGATCCGGCGCGGATGCTGCGTTGGCCTTTCGCTGCTGTTCTTGCGCGACCGTCCGCCCCGGCGCTCGCGGATATGCTGGAAATCTTCACATCGTTCGCTGTGATGGCCGTCGTCGCGCGGTTCATTCTTCGCCAGCCGCACGGTCGTATGCACCGCATTCTTTCGATCACGATACTCGTCGTGGGCGTGGCGGTCCTCTGTGAGTTTCTCCAGCTCATGACGGTGTCGCGTACGCCCGATCTCACCCCACCGCTCATCGCAGCATGTGCAGCCATCCCCATCGCCGCATGGCAGCCGCGATCATTGACCGAGTTTTGACGCACTGTCGCCGTGTCTACAATCGTCTTTCGACCTTTCTGCACGCGCGGCACTTGGGTTCCCCAGCCAAGCTCCCCTGTGGGCGAGGACGATAGGCCGGTTGACGCAGAAGTTCAAAGCTGAGTACGCGGCCTTCGATCAGCAGGATCTGAGCGATCGGAAGTACGTTCACATCTGGTCCGACGGCACTTTCCTGAAAGCCGGTCTGGGCAAGGAGAAGTCGTGCCTGATGGTGCTGATCGGCGCGGACACCGAAGGCAAGAAGCATCTCATTGCCTTGCGTGAGGGCCATCGCGAGAGAGCCGACAGTTGGGGCGTCCTGCTGAGAGACTGCCGGCGGCGCGGGTTGAATCAGCCGGCATGTTGGATTGCGGACGGGGCAACACATCCCAACACCACGGGCATCGTTCTCGGCGATCAGGCGTTCGTCGAATACTGATGTCGGTGGTGGATGGCAACCCGCACACAACGGTAGAATGATTGGCCACAGCGGGCTTGCGATTCGGAGGTCGCGGCTAACGCGGGAGTGCAACAGCGGGGATTGGTCGATGTACGAGATCACGGTTGAAGGCGGGTTCTGCGCAATCCATCGGTTGCGATATGCTGAAGATGTCTGGGAACCGTTGCATGGGCACGATTGGCTAGTCACCGTCTCGTTGCGGTCAAGTGAGTTGGACGGGCAAGGCTTGGTCGCAGACTTTACGGAGGTCGAGGAGCAATTGAAAGTGATTACCGACGAATTGCACCACGCAAACCTGAACGATCACGAGTGGTTCCGAGGGCAGAATCCGAGCGCCGAACGAGTCGCCCGCGTGGTGTACGAGCGGTTGGCTGCCAGCCCGCGGTGGGGTCATCAACTTCACGCGGTGCGCGTGGTTGAGGCAGTGGGGTGTTCAGCGTGTTACGTTGCAGAGCACGCCACAACAAGTTCAGCGTAATCATCGAAGTTGACGATAGTGGATGCGGGGCGTAAAATTTGTGCTCGGTACGCTTTAAGGTTCTTTCGGAATGTCGGTCATGGCGTCACTTTGTCAACGTTGTAAAAAGGCACAAGCGACGGTGCATCTACTCGACATCGTGCCGCCCAACGGCGAGAAGCGCGAGCGCCATCTGTGTGAGCGGTGCGCGGCTGAAGAGGGACTGACCGCCCAGAAGCCCGAATCGGTCACAAACATTTTGGAAGGACTCATCAAGCATTCATCGGGCATGGCGGACGCCACCGATTTGGAATGCCCAAACTGTGGCATCACGTTTCGCGAGTTTCGCAGCCACGGGGTGTTGGGCTGCCCGAATGACTACCACGTATTTGAGAAGTATCTGTCACCGCTTATCGAGCGGGCTCACGACGGCGCGACACATCACGTTGGCAAGGCTCCGTCGCGATTGGAGAAAAGCGAACCGTCCACCCGCGTTAAGGCAGCCAAGTTGCGGCGATCGCTCAAGCAGGCGCTGGACGTGGAAGATTATGAATTGGCGGCGCGATTGCGCGATGAATTGCAGGAATTGGAATCATCGTGACCATTGACGACTTGGTCAACCAGGTTGGCGAGTGGCTGAAAGGGGACGGTCCGTTCGCCGATGTCGTGATTTCGTCTCGTATCCGCTTGGCACGCAACATCGCCGGATTCCCGTTTCTATCCCGCGCGACCGAATCCGACCGCCGTCAGGTCTACCGATTGCTTAGCGACTGCATCGCCGACGCAGACCTCGGTCCCGACATGCTCTTTGTGGATATCGACTCCGCCGAGGAGCTTGACCGCCAAGTGCTCGTCGAGCGTCACCTCATCAGCCGCCAGCATGCCGAGGGTGAGGGCACGCGAGGCGTGGCGATATCCGGCGGCGAGCGCCGGGCGCTCATGATCAACGAAGAGGACCACCTTCGCATACAGGTGCTTCGCAGTGGTTTGCAGATCGGCGATTTGTACGACGAGATCAACGAACTCGACAACGTGCTCGAGCAGCACGTGGAATACGCCTTCGATGAGCGCTTCGGCTATCTCACCGCATGCCCCACAAACGTAGGCACGGGCATGCGCGTCTCGGTCATGCTGCACCTGCCGGCGCTCAAGTTGACCAATCAAATCGAGCACATGTTTCGAGCAGCGAAGGATATGAAGCTCGCCGTTCGCGGTCTGTACGGCGAGGGTACCGACGCCGTCGGAGACTTCTTTCAGGTGTCGAATCAGATCACGCTGGGGCAGACCGAAGAAGAAATCGTCAGCGACTTCGGCAACGACGTGATTCCCAAGATCGTGAGTTACGAGGTGGCCGCCCGTGAAGCACTTCTCAACGAGCGCACCAGCCTGTTGGACGACAAGGTTTGGCGTGCGTATGGCATGCTGGAAAACGCCCGAACCATGAGCAGCGACGAGACGTTGTTTCTACTGTCGCACGTGCGGATGGGCGTTGGAATGGGACGCTGCAAGAATCTCGACCTGAGTCAGGTGAACGAAATGTTCATCCGAAGTCAGCCCGCCCACCTGCAAAAGATCAACGGCCGGCGCCTCGACGGAGCGGAGCGGAGCGTGCTGCGAGCCGACTACCTTCGAAGCATCGTCGGATCGCGAAACTGATCCGTCACCCGCATGCCGCGGCCTCCGTCCGGCCCTAGTCAAACAAGACGTAACGCTGACGCGGTTGTGCAAAGCCCGCGAATTCTTCGCAGACACACCCGAACGCTGCATCCTCCCACTCGTCGCCGTAGTGATACAAGAACGTCTTCTTCTTGATATCGTCCGGCATGCTCCGAAGTTCAGTCAGCAGGGCATGCACAGGAGACGCTTGTTCGGTCAGTTGGGCGTCGTGAAAGCTCAGCTTCGCTCGCGTCATCCGTTCGCTGTACGCCTTGAAGTCGAACCGCGTGTCGCCCGAAAAGAACACCGATTCTCCGGTCGACTCGTCGATCATCTCCACGCCATACGACGGCCAATCGTATTTGCGCTCGATGCGAATGTGATCGGTGGCGAAGATGACAAACCGATACCGCCCGCCGAGAACGAATGGCTCGTAACCATTGGGCGTCGGACGAAGTGCGTGAATGTCGAAATAGTCGTGCAGCAGGGCGTATCGCCCCGGTAGCGGACTCATCCCGCCCTTCAGCGACGTGTCCCACAGATTCACCAGAATGTTCATCGAACTGATGATCCGAGGTCGAAATATACTTTGGTTCGAACCAGCCAAAACGAACACATTCATCAACGCCAGTTCTTCCAACCCTCCAATGTGGTCGGCGTGCTGATGCGTGACCAGAATGTTTTGAATCTTCCGATAGTCAATCATGCCGTTGAGCGAGAGATAGCCAAAACCATCAGTCTGCATCAACTCGTACAGCCCCATCGGCCCGGTGCACCCGAAATCGATCAACAACGTCTCCTCCGGCTGCGACTGTACGTCCGGCCCGTCGCTCCACGATTCGATCAAGACGTTGGAGTTGTAATTACGCTTGGCGAAGGCGCTTCCGACACCCAGAAATGTCAGCGTGAGCATCGCTAGAAAACCTCCCGAGACCCCAAAGGCTCCACGGCGGCCATCGGCTCCGCCTAGCGCCGGCTGCCCGCGTTCGTACCGGTACACCCTCTACCGACTTTCAGTCTAACAGTTTGAACCGACGACGCAAAGACGTCGTTCACCACCACCGACCCACCCGAACGATGAACGCTTCGGCCAACGTCGCACGCAGCCCCAACGTCGCCGTTCGATATCAACTGATGGCCTATCGCGCGCCGCAAAACGACTATCGTCCAGGCAGGCGTGGATCTCGTATTGGTTCAAGTGTCGTGCAGGCTAGTGAGACCGGGCAATCCTCGCACGTGCACGCGCTCGCAAGATTGCTGCGGCGCGCGCATCGCGACCGTCGGCATCGGCGGTAGGCATGTCGGTCGCTTTCTGCACGGCTGCGCGGGCGGCAGCCGGATCGATATTCTCAGCCGCCTCGGCGGATTGCGTCAGAATGGTCAACTGATTGTTGAGCATCTGAGCGAACCCGCCGTCGACGAAGAACCGGCGCTCACCTTGCTCTTGCACGATGCGCAGCTCGCCAAGGCCCAGCTTGCAAAGAAGCGGTGCGCGATTCTTGAGAAACCCGATCTGCCCGTCATGGGCAGGCAGAACCACCGACGTCGCGTCGCACTCGAGCAACGCTGAATCGGGCGTCAATACGTGGCAGTGTAATGTCTTGGCATTCGCCATGGGTCATCCTCGCAGAACGGTCGTGGCCGGTTCGAACGGCTCACGTCGCCCGCAGCGCCTCGGTCAAAGCGTTTTGGCCTTCTCGGCAGCCTCTTCGACCGACCCGACATACATGAACGCGGACTCGGGCAGGTCGTCCCACTTGCCCTCGCAGATTTCCTTGAAGGATCGGATCGAGTCCTTGATCGGCGTGTACTTTCCCGGGAACCCGGTGAATTGTTCCGCAAGGTAAAACGGCTGCGACAGGAACCGCTCGATCTTTCGCGCTCGCGCGACGATCAGCTTGTCTTCCTCGCTCAACTCGTCCACACCGAGAATCGCGATGATATCTTGAAGCTCTTTGTATCTCTGAAGAATTCCCTGAACCTGCCGTGCGACCGCGTAATGTTCTTCACCAACGTACTGCGGATCGACGATACGCGATGAAGACGCCAACGGATCGATCGCCGGATAGATGCCCTTCTCACTAATACTGCGGTTGAGCACGATGAACGCGTCGAGGTGGGTGAACGTCGTCGCCGGCGCTGGGTCGGTCAGGTCGTCGGCAGGAACATAAATGGCCTGCACCGACGTCACCGCACCCGCCTTGGTCGACGTGATCCGTTCCTGCAGCTCGCCCATCTCCGTGCCCAACGTCGGCTGATAGCCCACCGCGGACGGCATTCGACCCAACAGCGCCGAGACCTCCGAGCCGGCCTGAGAGAACCGGAAAATGTTGTCCACAAACAGCAGCGTGTCGTGACCGGACTCGTCGCGGAAGTACTCAGCCATCGTTAACGCGGCGAGCGCGACGCGCAACCGAGCTCCGGGTGGCTCGTTCATCTGTCCGAACACCATCGCGGTGTGTTCGATGACCTTCTTGATTTTGCCTTCGGAATCCTTGAACTCCGCTTCCTGCATCTCCAACCAGAGGTCATTGCCCTCGCGGGTGCGCTCACCGACGCCGGCGAAGACCGAGTAGCCGCTGTGCTCGCGCGCGATTCGGGCGATCATCTCCTGAATGATGACCGTCTTGCCCAGCCCCGCACCGCCGAACAGACCGATCTTGCCACCCCGAACGAACGGAGCGAGCAAGTCGATGACCTTGATTCCCGTTTCGAGAATCTCGG
>CAYQFV010000168.1:6974-9513 GCA_964416845.1 uncultured Phycisphaeraceae bacterium
CGAACGAACGGAGCGAGCAAGTCGATGACCTTGATTCCCGTTTCGAGAATCTCGGTCTTGGGCGTCAAATCGGCGAAGATCGGCGGCGGTTGGTGAATCGGCCGAACATGAGTCCGCTCCGTTTCGCCGCGGCCGTCAATCGTGTCGCCGATCAGGTTGAAGACGCGACCGAGCGTGAAGTCACCCACGGGAACCTGCACCGGCGCGCCGGTGTCGGTCACGCTCGACCCACGACAAAGCCCATCGGTCGATCCGAGCGCGATCGCGCGAACGCGTCCTCCGCCGAGGTGCTGTGCAACCTCGCACCACAAGGTTTCGACGGTGGCTTCTTCGCCCGTGGTTCGTGTGACCTCGACCGTGAGTGCATTGTAGATGTCGGGCAGGGCGTCTTCGCTGAACTCGACGTCCAATGTGGAGCCGATGACCTGCGTCACTTTCCCGATGCTCTTGCCGCTGGTGGTACTCATGGGGAACTCCGAGTTTGTTCTATTTGAGGGCTTCCACACCGCCCATGATGTCCAAAAGCTCCATGGTGATCTGAGACTGACGGGCCCGATTGAATTGCTGCCCGAGCGATTTGGACATCTCCGTTGCCGAATCGGTCGCGGACTTCATCGCCACCATCCGGGCTACATTCTCACTAACCGTTGCGTCGCAAAAACACTGGAACATGCGAACCCGAACCGTCACCGGAAGCAATTCTGCCAGCAACTCCTTGGGCTCGGGCGAAAAATCGTACTGCGTTTCGACGTTGGTCGCGGCGGTCGCGTCGTCATCACTGACCGACTCGATCGGCAACAGCTTGATCGCCTCGGTCTGCTGCCGGGCGGCGGACAGAAACTTCATATACACCACGTGAACGGCATCCAACTCACCGTCCTCGTAGGCGCTCATGAAACCGTTGGCGATCGGTTCGACGTCATTGAACGTCGGCGCATCGACCATGTCGGCGTAACTGCTCGCAAGGTCGTGACCCAGGAACTTGTAGTACGCAACGCCTTTCTTACCCACGACGTGCAGGTCGGTCTCGTAGCCAGCCGCGGCATTCTGCGACATCAACCGTGCCGCCGCACGCAGCAGGCTCGCGTTGTATCCCCCGCACAACCCCCGGTTTGAAGTAACCAGGAGCAGCGCGCGGCGTTTCGCCTCATTGTTGTGATTGAGCAACGGATGACGTACCGATCCACCTGCACGCGACACCTGTTGCACCAGTTCCGTAATCTTGTCCGTGTAAGGCCTCGTGCCGACCACACGCTGCAACGACTGTTGAAACCGCGCAGTGGCGATCAACTGCATCGTGTGCGTGATCTTCTTGATGTTGTTGACGGCCTTGCGTCTTTGTGCGATCGCGCGTGCTTTTGCCATCGTTCACTCAACCCTTACGGGGGACTGCCGGCTGTGTCGATCAACCATTCGCGACAAACGTCGCCTTGAACGCCGTAGCCAATTCCTTGATCTTGTCCGCGAGCTCGCTTGACAGCACACCCGTCCTGTCGAGTTCCTCAACCACTTCCGAGTGCTCGCCGTGCATGTAGCCGAGAAACGCTTTTTCGAACTCAAGCACCTTGTCGAGCGGCAGATCGTCGAGCACTCCTTGCGTGCCAACGAAGATACTCAACACTTGGTCGTTCAGGTCGAACGTGCCATACTGCGGCTGCTTGAGCAACTCCACCATTCGCTTGCCACGGTCCAATTGGCGCTGCGTGGCTGCGTCGAGGTCGGTTCCCAACTGAGCAAACGCCTCCAACTCGCGAAACGCAGCCAGGTCCAGTCGCAACGAGCCCGATATTTTCTTCATGCTCTTGCGTTGAGCATTACCGCCCACGCGCGACACGCTGATGCCCGCATTGATCGCCGGCCGAACACCCGCGAAGAACAGGTCCGGCTCCAGATAAATCTGCCCGTCGGTGATGCTGATCACGTTGGTGGGGATGTAGGCTGACACCTCGCCTTCGAGCGTTTCAATGATCGGCAGTGCTGTCAAAGACCCTCCGCTTGTAGGATCGACACGCACCTCGTGATCATTCTCGCCGAGCGCCCCGACCGCCGCCTTCGACTCTTCAATGCCCGGAATGCCGACGTAGGTCTTGCCGTCAACGCCTTCGGTCGCATCGGCAGGAGCGCCCTTCTTCACAACGAATCGCCGCTCCGCCAGCTTGCAACTGCGCTCCAGAAGGCGACTGTGGATGTAGAACACGTCGCCCGGATACGCTTCGCGACCAGGCGGACGACGCAACAACAAGGACATCTGCCGGTAAGCCGCCGCCTGCTTCGACAAATCGTCGTACACGCACAACGTATGTCGGCCTTGCCCATACATGAAGTATTCAGCCATCGCACAACCCGTGTATGGTGCGATGAATTGCAGCGGGGCGGGCGACGCGCTGCTCGCGCACACCACGATGGTGTAGTCCATCGCGCCCTTGTCGCGAAGCAGGTCGACCACGCTCGCCACCGTCGATTCCTTCTGACCGATCGCGACGTAGACGCAGATGACGTCTTTGCCCTTCTGGTTGATGATCGTGTCGATGGCGACGGC
>CAYQFV010000169.1:0-9433 GCA_964416845.1 uncultured Phycisphaeraceae bacterium
GTTCGTTCCGTCGTCGCATGTGGATGTTGTGGCTGACGCGATGTTTCGGGCGGGCGGCGGCGGAATCGGCGATTACGAGCGATGCAGCTTCAGGACGGCGGGGACGGGCACGTTCTGCGGAGGGGAATCGACGCAGCCGACGATCGGCGTGGCGGGTCGATATGAAACCGTCGCTGAAATACGTCTCGAAGTCGTCGCGCGGCGATCTGTACTGCCCGGCGTTGTCGAGGCGCTGCGAAAAACGCACCCGTACGAAGAACCGGCGTTTGACATCTACCCGCTGCACGCAGCGCCGAGACGCGGCATCGGTCGGGTGGGCAAGCTGGCCAAACCTGTGTCGGTGATCGCGCTCGCGAAGCGGCTGAAACGCAAGACCGGGGCGGTCAACGTCGACTGCGTTGGATCGGGCGACCAAACGGTGAGCCGGGCAATCATTTGCGTCGGGGCGGCGGGGTCGCTTCCGATGCGGGTTCATCCGGGCGAGGGGGACGTCGTCATCACAGGCGAAATGCGTCACCACGATGCGCTCGCACTGCTCCGACGGGGGGCGGCGGCGATCACGCTTGGGCATTGGGCGAGCGAGCGCCCCGTGTTGACCGGGTTCCGCGATCGTTTGGTTGCACTGCTGCCGAAGCTCAACGTTGTGGTCAGCGAATCGGATCGCGATCCATTCAGGCCCGTCTGACGACGCGTTCGCACGCGATTCGGTCAGCGTCTCGTCGAAAGCGAAAGGCCCATTCATGCCCAACGCGGTTGTCTTGCTCTCGGGCGGTATTGACTCAGCGACGACCGCTGCGATCGCTCGGGAACGGGGGTTTTCACTGGTGGCGATTTCGTTCTCGTACGGGCAACGACACGAGATGGAATTGGTGGCTGCGTCGCGTGTGGCGGCCGCATTGGGCGTTCACCAACACGTGGTTCAGACGATCGACCTGCGTGCGTTCGGTGGATCGGCGCTGACGGACGACATCGACGTACCCAAAGGTAGATCCGTCGATAAGATCGGGGACGGGATCCCGATCACGTACGTTCCGGCGCGCAACACGATTTTTCTCGCCCACGCGCTCGCGCTGGCCGAAACCTCAGGCGCGTTCGACATCTTCGTTGGCGTCACGGCTGTGGACTACAGCGGCTACCCGGATTGTCGCCCGGTCTTCATTGAACGATTTCAATCGCTCGCCAACGTCGCCACCGCCGCCGCCGTTGAGGGCAAGGGCAAGTATGCGATCCACGCCCCACTGATCGACCTATCCAAGGGCGCGATCATTCGCGAGGGGTGTCGCTTGGGGGTCGATTACGGCATGACGCTTAGTTGTTACGCGCCCACCGACGGCGGGCTTGCATGCGGGCAATGTGATAGCTGCGTGCTGCGTCGACACGGGTTCCAAGAAGCCGGTGTTTGCGACCCAACGCGATACGCTTGACCAATGGACGGTGAAACACGCGACACCTTTGACCGCGCCATCCTGAACGGGCTGGCTGAGCTTGGACTGGAACTGAGTGACGGGCAGCGTGGCGACCTTGCGAAACACTTCGACCTCGTCGTCGACGCCAATCGCCTGTTCAATCTGACGCGTGTTGTAGACCCCGACGCGTTTGCCATCAAGCACCATGCGGATTCGCTGGCGGTGTGGCAGTGGGCCCGCGGGCGAGGCATCGCCGCCCGGCGGCTGTTGGATGTCGGAACCGGAGCGGGGTTGCCGGCTGTGCCGCTCGCCATCGCGCAGCCGGATTGGGACGTGACCGCCATTGACGGTACTCGCAAGAAAGCGAATTTCGTGGCTGGCGTCGCCGCGGAAATCGGAATCGACAACCTCCGTGCTGGACATGCCCGGTCCGAATCGTGGTCTGCCGACCGACCGTTTGATATCATCACGTTCAAGGCTGTCGGACCGCTGGCGCGATGCCTGCGATTCGCGCGACCGCATGTGGCTGGTGGTGGCTATGTCGTGGTCTACAAAACCGCCCACCTACCGGAGGAGGAATCGGCCGAGGCGCGGGTGACAGCTGCCCAACTCGGTTTCGGCGATGCGCGCCGGCATGGTTACGTGCTGCATCTCGATGACGAGGCGTTCGAGCGCGAACTGTGGATCTTCCCGCTACCTCGGCGCAAGGCGCCCCGGTTCTCCGGGCGGCGGCGCGGTCACGGGCGCGATTAGAACGATGCGCACCGCAACCATCGGATCGTCCGGACGCGGTTGCGGTGTTGCACCAGGCTTGGGTTCGACGATACCGTTTCGAGATGCGCCGTGGTGCTCGACTGATTCGACCGTACCCTGCCGCATGTCGGCCATGGGAGCGGGCGGACTGACCTTTAACGGCACACCGAGATCAGTCAACATGCGTTCGATCGCTCCGCCGGACTTCGGCTGTCCAGCCTCGACAGATTCGCCTTTCTCCACAAGCGCCTTTTCGACCTTGCCCGACGGCGGAGCGATGGCTGGCAAGTCTGCCTCATGTTGTTCGCGCGCGGCGGACGCTTTCGCGACGGTTTGGCGGTCTGCGTTTTCCGGGGCGATCATGGCGGCCAAGGTGTATACGTCGTCCCAACCGTGAGCATGAACCAGTGGGCCAGCCGATAGCTCGATCTGCCGACGATTGCCCTGGTCGTCGCGCTCCAGCGATTGAAACAGGCTAACCACTCGCGATTTCGGCAAATAGACGACCTTCTCGATCTCGTGCCGCCGTCGGCCAGAAGGACCGGTGGCTGACGTCGCAACCGACCCGGCTGCCCTCGACAGGCCCCGCACCTCGTCGACGACGAACCGCTCCGCGACGGCTGCACGATTGAGTGCGACGGTTCCTCGCGTCAGGTCGTCAAGGTCGCGACATGTGATAACCAGTTGAAGATCGACGCTACCGGGCGCTTGTTGAACACCACGTCTGGAGAACTTCTTTTGCAGTTCAGGCGGGGCGCTCGCTGCTGCCGTTGCCGCCGGGGAAGGCGACTGCGGAATCGCGCCGGCCTCGAACGCATCGCCGGCAACAGCCTGGTTCATCGAATCACGAGCCTGGGGCGCGAGCGCCAAAGACGTGTCGCGTTTGTCCGTTATTCGGGGCTGACTCTCGACTCGGGTCTTCTCCGCGACGGTCGCGCCGGTCGTCACCGAAAGGGACTGCTTTGATTCTTCGCTGACACCACTCTGATGTCTTGTCTCGTTTGACTCGACCGTCGGGTTTGGCGTTGCCGCGATGTCGGGCTGCTCCTTCAACCGACCAGCCCGAAGGGCAGTCCCGCCCGTGGCGTCGAGCGCGACATCCTTCTCGCCGAACGAATCCGGCAGGCCGTCAACCTTGGCAAGCAGCGACGAGTCCATCGCAGGCGGCGACGCGTTCCCGACTTCGTGGCCTTCAGAATTCGCGCGTGAACGCGCGTCGACAAGTGGGGGCTGCTCGACGTTTCCGGCGGAGTACAGCAGCCCCCAAATGCCCGCAGACACGGAAAGCCCGATCATCGCTGCCACCGACAGTAGCATCTTCAATCGTCCCGAAGCAGGTCGACCGGGCGGTGGATCGACGGGTTGATCGCCCAACAGTTGTCTGCGTTCGATGATCGCCATCACGTCGCCCACGAGCGCCGGCGAAGCGCCTGCCCGCGGGAGTTGTTCGATCATCGACGCAGTGGCGCGGAGGTTTTCCAACTCGGCCCGCGCGTCGGCGCTATCCCGAAGCATCGCCTCGACGGCTGCCCGATCAGCGTCGTTCAGTTCGCCGTCGAGATAGGCGGAAAGTTGTTCACCCAAGTTGTCTGGATCGTTCTTTGCCATCGCTCTAACCCGATTGGCCGCTCGACTGCGGCAAAAGACGTTCGTATGTTTCACGTAGTGCGACGCGAGCGCGAAATACGCGAGATTTGACGGTCCCGACGGGGATGTCCAGGATTTCGGAGATCTGCCGGTAGTCACACGCCTCGATATCTCGCAGCACGATGACTGCCCGATGCTGATCGTCGATCGCCCTCAACGCAGCCGCCATCAGGTCACACGCTTCGCGCCGTTCGGCGCTCACCGCCGGCTGCGTTTCTCTCTGATCGGGCAACCACGTCGACGCGGCGTTGTGGTCACCCTCGCCGTCGTCGTCCAGCGAGCGGACCAAGCGCAAGCGGGCCTTCTTGCGGTGCGACAGTGACACGTTGACGGCGATCCGGAACAGCCAGGTGTAGAAACTGCTCTTTCCTTCGAATCGTCCGATCGCTTCAAACGCTTTCAAGAACACCTCTTGCGTCATATCCTGAGCGTCTTCGTCGTGGCGGCAGATGCGTCGGCAGGTGTTGTGCACGCGGTCTTGATAGCGCAGGATCAACCCTCCGAACGCTTCGACACGCCCAGACTGAACCTGCCGAACCAGGGATGCGTCGTTTTCACCCACGGTGCTCGATTCTCGTCGCAACGCTGCTACCATTACTGAATTGGACGTTCTGCCGCGTCCGCGGTTCCGTGTGATCTGGAAAAAACTGCGGCCGATAATGATCCGGGACGCGGGTGCGGCAGGACGGTCAACATCTTCGTCCGGACCGCGCGGACGGTCAAACATGTTTTGACGCTTCCGCAGCGACACCGGCGACTCGAATTGTCGCCGCAACCGTTGCGTGCCGGTCGACGAACTACTAGAACAGCGGCCGATCGAACTTAATCGTCACGAGAACGGCGTAAGAATCCGCCAGGGAGGTATCGACGTGGCTGTTGCCTACAACAAGAGAACCCACACCTGTGGCTGCCTGCGACAAGAGCACGTCGGCGAATCGGTAACGCTAGCCGGCTGGGTCAACAGTTATCGCGACCATGGCGGCATGGTGTTCATCGACCTTCGCGACCACCGGGGGCTGACGCAGCTCAAGTTCAATCCCGAGACTGATCCTGAAGCGCACAAAGTCGCCCGAGCGCTGCGTAACGAGGACGTCATCGCGATCATCGGAACGGTCGCGACGCGCGGCGCGAACATCAATCCGAAGCTTCCCACCGGTGAAGTCGAAGTCGAAGCCCGCGAGGTTGAGCTACTGAACAAATCCGCACCCACACCGTTCGAGATCGACGACAGCGTGGACGCGAACGAAGAGTTGCGGCTGCGCTACCGCTTCCTCGACCTGCGTCGACCGGCGAACCAGGAGACGTTTCGACTTCGGCATCGTGTCGGCAAGGCCATCCGCGACTTCTTCGACGAGGAGCGGTTCATCGAAATCGAGACGCCGTTCCTGACGAAATCCACGCCCGAGGGAGCCCGCGACTACCTCGTACCGTCGCGCGTACAACAGGGGTCGTTCTATGCCCTGCCCCAGTCGCCCCAAATCTTCAAACAGCTTTTCATGATCGCGGGCTTCGACCGTTACGCCCAGATCGTGCGATGTTTTCGCGATGAAGACTTGCGCGGCAACCGTCAGCCGGAATTCACACAGCTCGATATGGAGATGGCCTTCGTCAAGCGCGACGACGTCATGGATGTCGTCGACAGGTGCATCCAACGAATCTTCCAAGCGGGCATCGATCTGGAGATTTCTCTGCCGATTCCCAAGATGACGTACGCGGAGGCGATGGAACGATTCGGCGTCGATAGACCTGACACGCGATTCGGTCTCGAACTGCACGACGTCACCGAGGTCGTTCGGGCAGCGGATTTCGGCGTGTTCAAGAACGCGATCGACGCGGGCGGCGTGGTCAAGTGCATCGTCGTGCCCGGCGGGGAGTCACTCACGCGTAAGGTCATCGACGGGCTTGCGGACGAGCTTCGCGGCATCGGGGCTGGCGGACTGCCGTACACCAAGGTCTCTCAAAAGGACGGGAAGACAGAGTTCACCACTGGCGTGGCGAAATTCGTTCAATCGATGAGCAGCGAGTTGTGCGAGAAGGTCGGCGCGAATGCGGGCGATGCGATCTTCTTCATGCCGGGCAGCTATGACGACGTCTCGAAGTACCTGCACTACGTGCGAACCAGGCTTGGCGACATCACCGGCGTGATTCCCGAAGGCCGATGGGATTTGCTGTGGGTGGTCGATTTTCCACTGGTCGCATGGAACGAAGACGAGAAACGTTGGGACAGCACGCACCACCCATTCACCGCCCCGCTTGACGAAGACCTCCACCTGCTCGACACCGACCCGGGCAAGGTGCGAGACCAAGCCTACGATCTCGTGCTGAACGGTGAAGAGGTCGCAGGTGGCAGCATTCGTATCCACCGCAGCGAGGTACAACAGAAGGTGTTCCGGCTGCTCAACATCTCCGAGGAGGAAGCGCACGCCAAATTCGAGCACCTTCTCGAAGCGCTCAACTATGGAGCGCCGCCGCATGGTGGCATCGCGTTTGGTTTCGACCGCTTCGCCATGCTCCTCAGCGGGAAAAAGAGCTTGCGCGACGTGATTGCGTTTCCCAAGACCCAGCGAGCCGTCTGTCCGCTGACCGGCGCTCCGAGCGAGGTGGCAGACGCCCAACTACGCGAACTCGGTATCGACTTGCGCCCCGAAGTCAAAGCCAAACGAGACGCGAACGATTGAACGACCACCGAAATCGTATCGGCGGCGCTCCCGGCGATTGATTCGTTTCAGGCCTGCGATCAGTCGGCAAATTCTCGCAAGTTGCGAAGCGTGATGTCGTCGCGTTGGCGCAGCTTCTTCAAGAACCACCCCTTGTGGCCGGCCCCGAACATGATGAGAAATCGCTTGCCTTCTCCCTTGTGGCGATCGAGGGCGGCCGTGATGAGCGCGTAGTGCGCTGCGTTGATGTTGTCCCAACCGCCGTCGCCCAGCGCATCGTTGAACAGCCGGTTGTATGGTTCGAGCCCGCGGGCCATGATCTCGTCGTACCGGTCGGTGTGAATCTTCAACGGATCTTCGTCGAGGTTTTCTTTCCGCAACTGCTCGTCGGCGAGGGTCTCCGCACGAGTCATCTCGGCCCAGTCGTCCGGCCGGGTCTCCTTGAAACGGGCCAGCTTTTCTTGTCGATCGTCGGACATGACCTTCGTCCACGCAGCGCACGGAATGATCTTGAAACGCATGTCGTGGTGCAGCGGAAACATGGCGTCGACGTACTCGGGGAAACGCTTCACTCGCGGTTCGCCAATCTTTCCGGTCTCATCGAATTGGCGCAGGGCCAGGTCCAGACGGTCCGGTGGAATCTCGCAGAGGATGAAGTCCGGATCGATCGCGCGGATGAACGACTTAACACGTTCCACGCTGTAAAGCTTGCTCGTCCGATGTTGACCGTGAATCATTCCCATCACGATCACTTCGTTCTTTGCTCCCGGCGTACAGCCGATCGCCGCCAGACAGCACACCGCCACCATCAGCGCCGTAACACCACGAGCCACCTGATATGTCCTGCCGCGTCCAACCATCGAATAGACCTCCTTCGAATTCCACATGCCTATCTTCACGATAATACGGTCTCGCGTTCCGGGCGGGATGTCAAACGATCGACGCGAAGTTTCTCTCCCGTGCGTCGCGCACTTTTCATCCACCCATGGTAGGTGAATGCAGGGCAACCTTGCGATCAGTTCGGACGTGTCGGACGCGCACACTTCAGGCCGCCCCGGGATCCGGTAGCGGCCTGAAGTACGTACAGTGGAGGAAAACTTCCGCGTGAATGTTACCGCACTGTGATCTTCGCTCCGCGAACAGGCCGAATGGTGAATTCTCGGCCGGCGGTGTCGACCAGCATGGTTTCTTCAGGGCGGATATCGACGGCGAACGTTCCGTGTGCTCCGCTCGGGATGCGATACGTGAACGAACCGAGGTACGTGTCGCCCCGCGTCGTAGCACTGTCTGCCATCAAAGCCCCGACGATGCGGACGCCATCAGGATCGCTGGCTTGGACGCTCTCCATCTGCGCGAAGACGTAGTCGTCGCGACTGTCATCGATGGCGAGCGTTTCCGATTCCAATGATCCTCGCGAACCACCCACGGCGTCCAATGCGATTTGATAGCCTCGTAGATCTGTCACTGCACTGGCGAAGACTTCCACTGTAACAGTGTCGCCCGCGCGAACCGATCGCTGAGAGGCGACGAGTTTGATGGTGGCTTCGGGAGTGTCGACGAGGCGATCAACCGCCAGCCCAGACCTCTCGCGCAGCGGCTGCGTCGGCGATGGCGAGCAGCATGGGTCGATGCCGCTGAACGAGTCCAAAACCGCGAACAGGTCGAAGAGGTTCAGCGAGTTATTCCCGCCACATGGCTCAATGTCGAGTCGATCGAACGTGCAGTTGCCATTCGTGTCGCCGCCAAAGACGCCGCCGAAACCATCCAGCACACAGAACAGGTCGAAGAGGTTCACGGTCTGATTGAAGTCAACATCTCCGTAAGTGTTGGGAAGATTCGCGCACGCACCGCCGCTGCACTCATCGAACGTACAAACGCTCGAGTCGTCGCAGTCGATGTTGTCGACGCACGAAGCCGCACTCGGTTGAATGAACCCGCCGCGGAGCAGGAACGTCCCGCCCGTCAAGTCACCCGCGTCGTGCTGGCCGGCTGTTCCAAACATGGCGAACGTTCCGCCCGTGCTGGCCCCGCCGCCGCTGGTGAACTGACTGCGACGAATCTCAAACGTCCCGCCGGATTGGGCGAATGCGGGAGCGGCGAACACAATTGCGATCAACGGTACCGCTGCCATCAACGGCACGACGACGCGTCGCGCCATCGTTGCCCCCAGATTACGCGAACCGCCACGATCGGAAGCACCCTGATCCGAGCCCGGAGCGCCAGCGACGGGGCCTGCCGTTCGCAAAGAGCGTCGTTTCATCTCCCCGGCAACGTGTCCCGAACCCACAATGCCCGCCAACGGTTGCCCCATACGATAGTCATCATTGCCGCTCGGGACCCCGCGCTGGCGCTTGGGGCTCGGAGAACGGCGCGACGCTGCGAGGGGTCGTATCTTCGTTTTGACGCGGTGCGCTTCCGGCGTGTCTTGGCGCGGGGCTGTCGCGTCATTGATGGACGCGCGTTGCAGAAACCCCGAATCGGAGGGCGAAGCTCGCCCTGCCATTTTGCTGTTGAACATACAGTGTCGGTTCATCTTATTGTTCCTCCACGGTAGCGGGGGTGTTGGTGGCCAGCTCAGCCCGTTCCGCTTCTTCCGCCGCTCTGCGCAATTCCTGCTCGTGTTCCTGCTCGTAGTTCATACCCAGTTCCCGGGTTACGCCGTGGGCTTCTGGGTGCAGGTAGAGGCCTCGCTCCTTCTGGGGCTTGTTCTCTTCGACGACGATGCGGTTGGCGTTGGCGAACGCGTCCTGGCGAATGCCGGTTACCTGCCAGGAGACCTCCATGCCGGCCTTGCCGCCGGCGATCCTGAACGCGTTGCCGCGCATCTTCTGGGCGACGTAGAGATTGGGCCCGGGGGCGCCGATGGGTGTGAGTTGATACCGACAATCGCGGTTCAAGGCGTCGAACCAGTCGGCCATCTCGACGGTCGCCTCGCCGTTCCCATCGAGCACGACGTTGCCGTTGTAGACG
>CAYQFV010000170.1:0-9416 GCA_964416845.1 uncultured Phycisphaeraceae bacterium
CGTAGCGGGGCGAGTTTTGGAGTTCTCTTACCCAGTAATGTCTCCAATCCGATCCCAGGAAACATTGTTTCTAAATGACCCGATGAATGTACCGTGGGGGTTTCAGATTGCGAGTGAGCATGGTCCGAAGATCAGGATTCTCATTAGTGGAGTTGGTGATCGTTGTGGTCATCATCGGCATCGTTGCCGCAATCACCATTCCGCGTATGAGCCGTGGAGCGAGCGAAGCGGGTGCGGCTGCGCTCATTTCCGATCTATCCGTGATGCGGAGCGCTCTGTTGCATTACGCTGCTGAACACAACGGGAATTATCCAACCGACAATACTACGTTCTCATCGCAGTTTACCCAGTACACCGATGAACTCGGCGGCGTCAATGCCACGAAATCAGCGACACATCTTTATGGCCCATACCTCAGCAAGATCCCACCGCTTCCGGTGGGCAAGAACAAGGGCAAGAGCGCGGTCGTGGCCGGCAAGAACCCCGGCAACAAGAAGAGCGGCGGGTGGTGGTACGACAAGAAGACGGGCGAACTGCGAGCCAACTGCAAGGACACCGAAGTGGATGACGCGGGAATTCCGTACAACACGTATTAGTGTCACATGTCGATGTGCGGAGGGCGGCGGAACGCATTCTGGTGTGCCACTGCTCTTGAGCAGTGTTCACGGCGGTCGCGGTGGATTTTGCTCAAGAGCAGTGGCACGCACTGCGAACTCGCGCTCGAATACTCATGCCTGACGCCGTGCGAGCGCGACGATTCCGTTTGCGGATTGCCATGTGGTCAGCGGGATATCGTTGTTGGCACTGCGATCGTCGGCTGCACGCGTGACAAGAAGAGTCGATCCAAGAGTTCCTGCGCCCCAATCATCAACGTTTGAGCCCGATCCAAGCTTGCCCATACTTCGTCAATGTAGCCGTCCGCCGATGCGGACCATGCGCGATTGATGTTGCGCTCCGATGAAGCGAACATCGTCATCACCTCGGCGTAGGCGTGCAGGCCGAACAAGTGCGAAACGGACTCCCGTGCTTCAACGAACACGCCGAGGTCTTCCGAAAGGCGATCATCGATGTGATGGTGAACGTCGTAGACGTCGACGTCCTCGCGGCGCTTCCGCAACGAGCGCAACGTCTCGACCAAGCGCGATAGCGCAGTGCGGGCGGTGTCGATGTCCGCTTCCAGCTTGAGCGAATGCGTCGCCGTGCCGCTGTCGTGCGCACGCAACAGCGCCACGCCCACCACGCCGATGGCGAGGAACACTCCATACACCTTCCAGTCGATCATCCCCCATTCCGCGCCGGGCACGTACACGTCACGCACCGACATGAGCGCTGCCCCGAAAAAACCGATCGCAAGGAGAATGAAACCCGATCCTCGTACCATTAGGTCACCACGAACATGATCTGATAGACAGCATTGCCAACCCCGACCAGCGCTTCGCCCACGATCAGGCCGGCCGCGATCGGGATTCCCACGTCTTCGACGAACTTACGCCCCTTGGCACGCTCGACGGTAATCCTCCCCAAACAGCCGACGGTGTAAGTCAACACCGTCGCGAACGGCATGTAAAACCCGAGACCGATCAACACGCCCACGCCTCCCATGCCGGAGAACGCAAGCATCGCGCCCATTCCCGCACCTGCCATGTAGCGACCGATGGGAACCTCTTCGCCCACCAGGCCGTTGATCATGCTTGCGAGCGCTTGACCTTGCGGGGCGGGAAGCTTATCGCCACCCAATCCCCATGCCTCGTGAAGCACGAAGATCAGGATCATCACCAGCACCGGACCAAGCCACGTGCCCAATAGCTGTGCGATTTGCTGCATCTTCGGGCGGGCGCCAACCAGGTAACCAGACTTCAGATCAAGCATCATGTCGCCTGCTTGTGCGATGGCCACGCAAATCGCCGCACCCACGATCACCGAGCTGACGATGGTGGCTGTACTTCCCAAGCCGCTGCAAATGAGGATGAGAATCGTGACTGCGATCAGCGTCATACCCGACAGCGGCGACCAGTTCGTCCGCCCGAGGCATTCGGAGACGATCACGCCGGCGACCCAGATCCAAAACGTCCCCAGAATCGCCATCAATCCCGCGCGCCAATATTCCATCTCGGGCACGGATAGTTTCGCGATGATCGCCAATGCGATCGCACCCCCGACGATCCCGCCGTACAGCAAGCTGATGGGCATCTCGTCCGAATCGCTTTCGCCGGCTGCTTTCTCCTTGGCTGCTTGCTGCATGGACTTGATGGCGCTTCGTACGAGTGGAAACGCTGCGATGATGCCGCCGATCGCAGCACCGATCAGCATGCCGATTCCCGAGGGTCGAAACAGTTGCGAGCGTAGTTCGTCCGGCACGTCGTAGACCCGCCGTTCAGCCTGCGTCGCCGCCAGAAGGGTGGCGACCTGATCGTCATTGAACGCGCCGCCGCGGTGAATCTCATCGAGTACGTCACTCGCCAACGTTGCCGATCGAATTCGTTCCGCGACGGCGGGCGGCGCTGCATCAAGCAAGGCGGCTGCTTCGATAACTTCCTTGGCGCGCGTGACGGAAAGCAGTTCATGGCTGAGCCTGGACAGGTGATTCGCGCGCTCTCCGCCCTCGTCGCCCCGCTTCTTGCCATACGCCGCAAGCCTGTCGGCAGCGTCCACGACGACTTTCGCCACTGCGACGTCGTACAGGTCTTGCTCGTTCGTCAACGAGTCCACCGGTTGCCCGTTTCCATCCGCTGCGGAGATCGTTCGGGCTTTCGTCGCCAACAGGAGACGGGCGGCCTCCTTCTGGTCGAAGGATGACAAGGCTTCAGCCGCGGCGACGACCTTGGATGCGTTGTCGCGTTCGACCAGTGCGTGTCGAGCCGGTGGATTCAGCAGACCCGTCACGCTTGGCTTGCCCAAGCGAGTCAGACACGGTGCCAGCACGAAGTAGCAGATGAAACCGCCGTATCCGAAGACCATCCCGCCCTTGCCGGAGAGAAACCCGACACCCACCGTCATCAGCGAGAGCAACACCGTCAGATTCAAGAAACTGGGCAGGTAAAATCGCTGCCCGAGGTGCGCGAGAGGTTCGCCGTCGATGGTCGCGAGCAGAATCGTGTAGACCGTTCCCGACAGCACCGCTCCGCCGAGTAGATACATCGCCTTGCGCAATCCCTCGCCAGGCGATTTCAGGATAGCGGCGACGGCGATGCCTCCCGGATACGCCAGCCGGTTGAAGTCGATCATCTGCTTGCGCAGTGGAATGATGAACGCGAGCCCGAGGATGCCCCCGGTAATGCAGGCCAGCACCATCAGCACGGTGCTGAACTCCGTCACCGGGCCGTACTTCTCCGGGTTTTGGTCAGCCAGAATGAACAGCGCCGGAACGGAAAACATCATGCCCGCCGACGCGCCGTTGACCGCCGAGGCGAGCGTCTGGTTGATGTTGTTCTCGACGATGCTGGTGCGGCGCATGATGCCGCGAAGAATGCCCCACCCGAGGATGGCCGCCAATTCCGACCCCTCGATCGAGAAACCGAGAATCAGCGCGGCATAGCCGATCGAGAGTGCGATGATCGAGCCCAACAGGTAGCCGACCAGAACACCGGCCAGCGTCAACTCGAGATACGCCCCGTGATGAATGGGTCGGCCTCGCGCGTCGGTCTCGCCGCTCAAATCACTGCTCCGCGTACATCATCCGCTAGAGTTGGGCACGAACACGAACGCCTACGTCACGCCGTGCATCATCGCTCGCATTTTCTTGACCATGAGGAAACACACCAGCGATGCGATCCCGACGTACTTTGCGACAGTGAAGAAGTACTCCGTCGGGTGAACTGCGCCGTAGCTTTCGCCAGCGAGGCCGGCCATGAAGTTTCCGAAGAAGCTTGTCATCAGCCAAACGCCCATGAGCATTGTGGCGAACCTAGCGGGGGCAAGCTTGCTCACCATGGACAGCCCCACTGGCGACAGGCACAATTCTCCCAGAGTACACAAGACGTAGAAGGCCACCAGCCACATGGGAGTTACCTTAAACTTCGCGGATGCGACGTAAACCTTGTTCAATGCATCGCGAAATGCAGGATCCGCCCCGGCAACAAGAATGGCTTTGTAGTCCTTGTCCGCAAGCTTCACCGTCGTGGTGAGTTGGCGGGTGGCAGGGTCGTAGGTGAGCTTCTTCTCACCAAGCCCGGCATAACGCAGGTCAAGTCCAGGAGGGTCGGTAGGCAGTGTGACGGACACTGCGAAGGGTTTGTCCGAGTCAGATTCGGCAAGTTGTGATTCTTCCGCAAGCTTCTTGACGGCCAGGAGATAATCCTTCGAGACGGTTGCACGAAGAATGCGGTCCCGATCAGTGTCCGACAGGACGCCGCGAATGTTGAGCTGATGTTTTGATGAATCGTACGAAATACGACCACCGTGTACGACTGTGGAGGCTTTGTTAATGACTTCGGTTGATGCAAAGGTCTCGATGGCCTCGGTGTCCGTTAGATTGGGCGCGTCCCGAAAGAGCATCCGGCCCTTCGCGTCGAGGTGGACACCAGGGGGTATTGCTTCCAGATGAGCGCTCGATGGTTGGTTTTCGAACTGTATCGCCCAAATCATCAGCGCGAACGCAACCGCTTGCATGAACACGCCAATGGCAACCTTTGCAGGGATCGATAGATTCACGCCGTGTTTGGGTAAGTACACCCACATCCAGGCGAACACCGGCGCGAGAATAAAAATTGCCAGGGCATTGATCGACTGAAACGACTCGGTCGAAACCGGGTTCAACAGGTTTCCGCCTGTCACCGACTTC
Source organism: uncultured Phycisphaeraceae bacterium (assembly GCA_964416845.1). Classification (GTDB taxonomy): domain Bacteria; phylum Planctomycetota; class Phycisphaerae; order UBA1845; family UBA1845; genus CAYQFV01. The sequence continues at coordinate 4,781 of CAYQFV010000170.1, forward strand.
TCGCCAGCCACGGGGGGGTAGATCGGCGGCGGTGGCGCTTCTTGAGTCAGGTATCTGTTCGTGGTCTTGTCGGCGAAGACATTCATGGCACTGCCGGCCTGTTCGAACGCGCTCCAGAAGAACACCACGAACACACCCACGAGGAAGATCACGATCACACGATCTCGAAGTGCCATTGTTACTTTCGACAGAATAGCGGCCCCCATGATTGCGGAGAAACCACCCCCCAACCCAAATGCAAGCGCGTTGTCCCATTTGAGGACTCCCAAATACCACAACAAGGCGGAGCCAATGACGGAACACACGGCAAAGAAACCAAACAACGGGGAGGCCATTTCAGAGATAAATGGAATGACTGAAGGTGCCTTCGCAGCCTCTTCCTCACTCATGTAGTGCTGGTTTTGGCTATCGGAGTCCGTGTCGACATGGTCCGCGCTGACGTGATCCACATTGATGTCGACCGCGTCAATGTGATCCGCGCTGTCGCGATCCCCGTCGGGCTCTTCATACTGCACGTCGGGTGGGAGCTCTACGATCCACCGCTGGCCGGCAAGGTATACCAGCAATCCCAGGACCATCCCCACACCAGCGGCTGCAAACCCGGCATGGTACCCCCACTCGGTGTTCTGTCGCAGCCAGCCGCAAACGATCGGAGATAGGAATGCGCCCAGGTTGATGCCCATGTAGAAGATGGTGTACGCACTATCGCGCCTGGGGTCATTGGCCGGATAGAGGCGTCCCACCTGCACCGACATGTTGGGCTTGAAGAACCCGTTGCCGATGATGAGAAAAATCAATGCGGTGTAAAACACGGCTTCTTGTTCGAACGCCATGCAGAAATGCCCGATCGCCATCAACGAAGCACCGATGATGATCGCACGTTTGTTGCCGAGATATCGGTCCGCGAGGTATCCGCCGAGAAGCGGTGTCAGGTATACGAGACTCACGTACCACTTGTACGTGCCCGATGCTTGCTCTTGCGTCCACTTGAAATAATTGATCATGTACAGCAGCAGCAGCGCCCGCATGCCGTAGTAGCTGAAGCGTTCCCACATCTCGGTGAAGAACAGGATGTACAAGCCTTTGGGGTGGCCTAGAAACTCGCCTTTCGCTGCGCTGCTCACGGTAGACGTCTCCATCGGGCGGGATGCACCGCCTGCCAAACATGCCGGCCGATCAGGTCAGCCGTGACTCACCTCGGGCGGTCGATGCGAAAACCGTCGTGGTCCCAACCGCTGCCCAAGCGTAACGGAAATCGCTCAGCGCAGCCAGCCAGATCGTCAACCCGCCGGCCTGCACCTGCGTATCCCGAGATGCGACGCAAACCCATCGATGGCGGTACGACGCCGCGTCGTCTACCAAGCCCCAAACACGCCGGCGCGGGGGCGTCATTGCGATGGCAACCCGCCGCCGAGTGCTGCCACGTCAGGTGCAGATCGGTGACGCAGGGGCACGAGGCGATCGGAGAGATTCACCGTTACGACGTCAGCGCAACCATCCGTCGCTCGCGCGGGGCGGTCATGGGCTTGCCCTTCTATTGCGAATCGGCTCGTTCCTGCCATGCCGCGTCAGCCTCGGCGAGCGTTTGCTTGATCGTGTTCGCCTCGGCTTGCAGTTCCGCCAGCAGCGTCGGGTTCTTGTACACCGTTGGATCACCGAACCGCGCATGGAGCGTCTCGAGCGCGTTCTCGTTTTGCACCACCAACTGCTCGAGCTCGTCCAACGACAAACGATCGTATGGCGAGGAGTTCGTCTTGACGCGTTGCTTGGACGGTCCGCCGCGCTGTCGCTTCTTGCCCGAAGGTGCGCCGGATTCCGGCTGACCGGGTCGCCGTTTCTCGACCCGCTCGATGTAGTCCGAGTAATTCCCCTCATACACGACGCACTCGCTCGGTCGCATCACCAGAAGGCGGTCCGCGATGCGGTCCAGAAAGTATCGGTCGTGGCTGACGACGATGATCGTGCCGGGAAAATTCTTGAGCGACGTTTCGAGCGCTTCACGCGAGCGAATGTCGAGGTGATTCGTAGGCTCGTCAAGGATCAAGACATCCGGCGAATCCAGGATCAATTTCGCCAGCCGCACGCGCGATTGCTCGCCGCCGGAAAGCTTTCCGAGCGGCTTGAACACGTCTTCGCCCATGAACAGAAACGTCGCGAGCACCGAGCGGGCGTTCGCCTCGCCCAGATCACCACGAGCCGTGCGGATTTCGTCCAGCACGCTCCGCGCAGGATCCAGGGTCACAGGATCCTGACTGTAATACCCTACGTTCAGTTTCGGCCCGAATTCGGTCGACCCTGCCGTGGACGTCACTTGTCCCAGCGCGATCTTGAGGAGCGTCGTCTTGCCGCATCCGTTGGGACCGGTGATGGCGAAATTCTGTCCCCCGTGGACCTGAAAGGTTAAATCGGTGAACAACGTCTGATTGCCGTAGGCCATGCACAGTTCGTCCACCCGAAGCACGATCCCGGTCTGCGTGTCGCCTTGTTGGAATTCGAGCTTCGCGGTCCGCGTCGTGGTGGGAGATTCCATCACGAATTCGCCCGCTTTGATTCGCCGTTCCAACCGCGTGCGACGTCCTTTGGCCTCTTTCGATCGTTGCCCGGCGAGGTGCTTTGCGATGAACGCTCGCTCCTTTCGGATGAACTCCGCGTCCTTTTCGTGCTCACGCTTTTGTGTGAGCATTCGAATGCCGCGCGTCTCCACGTAGTTGGTGTAGTTGCCGGGATAGCTGGTCACGCGCGTTCGCTCCACCTCGATGACCCGCGCGCACAGACGATCCAGAAAGTAGCGATCGTGGGAGATGATGACCGCGCCGCCGTTGTGACCTGCGAGGTACTTCTCCAGCCAGCGCGTGGCGTCGATGTCGAGATGATTGGTCGGTTCGTCCAGAAGGAGAAACGATCGATTGGAGAGCAGCAACTTCGCAAGGGCGGCGCGGCACTTCTGACCGCCGGACAGCACGGCCATCGGCTTGCTGTAATCCTCTTGCGAGAAACCCAGCCCGCCCAAAATCTCGTTCATACGGGTTTCAAAAACGTGTCCGCCCGCTGCGATGAATCGGGCATTCACGCGATCGTAGGCTTCCATCAGCTCGGGCAGCCTGGGGTCATCGTGAAGGGCAGCCATCTCGTCCGAAATGGCGTGCAGCTTGTTCTCCATCGCGACGAGTTCCGCGAAGACACTCCCGACCTCGTCGTGCAATGTTCGCTCCGGCGAGACGTCCGGCACTTGCCGCAAGAAGCCGACTTCCAACCCTCGTTCGAGCGTGAGCGTGCCCAAATCAGGCGATAGGTCACGATTGATGAGCTTCAGAAGCGTGGTCTTGCCCGACCCGTTGTCGCCGACCAGCCCCGCGATTTGCCCACGATGCAGTTCCAGCGATACATCGTTCAGAACGATCTGCGTCCCGAACTGCTTGCAAACATTATGAATCGTGATTGCCGCCATGGCCGCATCATAGAGAATTCGCGTCCGATTCGCACGCCTACCGACGGCGACCGACCGATCATTTTGTTTAGAGGCGCCAATCGTGCTGGTTGATTGCCGCGACAATGTCTTCTGCGAGCTTCACGGCGTGCAGAGCGTCTTGCCCGGTGACGGCGGGCGGTTGGCTGGTTCGGACCGCGTTGAGGAAGGATTCGATCTCCGCGCGAAGCGGTTCGATGTCGTCGAGTACGAGCGGTTCAACGTTGAGCATCTTGCCGAAGTCAAGGCCGCTCATCTGAGAGAGGTCGGCGAAGTTTCGTTCGCGGGCCATCGTGATCAGGTCGAGGTTGGCGTCCATCTTGACCGCGAGCCCGGACTTCTTCTGATAGTCCATGGTGAAGTAGGCGTCCTCGGAGAAGACGCGAAGTCGCCGGTCGGTCTTGAGGGCGAGGCGGGACGCGGTGAAATTGACGACGCATCCGTTGTCGAAGCTGACGCGAGCGTTGGCGACGTCTTCATGGTCGCCCAGGACGGCGACGCCGACGGCGTGGACCGTGTAGCGGTGCGATTTCACGAGGTGCAAGACGATATCGATATCGTGGATCATCATGTCGAAGACGACGCCGATATCAGCCGATCGAAACGTGAACGGACTGACGCGCTGGGTCTCGATGAATTTCGGCTGGACGCCCATGCGGTCGATGGCAAGAACCACAGGGTTGAACCGCTCGCTGTGACCTACCGAAAGAACGGTGTTTCGATCGCTCGCAAGGTCGACGATTCGCTGAGCGGTCAGGCTGTCCGGAGCGATCGGTTTTTCGATGAGCACCGGGACCGAAGCCTCGAGAAAGGGGCACGCGACCTCGGCGTGCAAGACCGTTGGGACCGCGATGGTCAGCGCGTCGACCTTGCCGAGCAGGTCGCCGGGACTGGCGACTGTATCGGTGCCGACCTTCTTGGCGATTTCCGCGGCGCGAGATTGGTCGGCATCGCAAACGGCGACGAGTTCGACATCTGGCATTTCAGCGTAAATCCGTGCGTGGTGACGTCCCATGTGGCCGACGCCAACGACGGCGGTCCTCAGCGGTTGGGTCATAGCGTGGTATCCGAAGATGCTGTGTGTGTTCAGTGGCCGATCACGAGCGGTGCGTCGTTAGGACTTGGATTCTCGACTTGGGACCGTGTTCGTTCGCCATTTGGAATCTGCCC
>CAYQFV010000171.1:0-4364 GCA_964416845.1 uncultured Phycisphaeraceae bacterium
CGAGGAGGCATGCCCGCGCCTTCGGCTTGGGCATGGCACCCAGATATCGAAGGACCTTATTTGAAACGGCAGTGGTTCGATGGTCTCGACGTTGCCCGCGAGACCGTTTCGATGAGGGTGTCGACACATCATGGCGATCGTGACGAACAACGTCGGCGACGCGGGAGTTCCGTCGCCTCGCGATGTTGATGATGTGGTTGCAATGGCGATCGCCGTTCAGGCGAACGTTGTGCAACTGCGCACGGCGGCTTCCAAGCGCGCGACGCAGGCAGGAAAAGGGCCTGAGATTCAAGTGCCGTCCCCCGGGGCGGTGATCGGCCATCGCGAGGCGCTGATCGACCGTCGGCGGATCAAGGCGTACAGCGATGACGAGATCTGCATACGATTGCACGGAGCGTGGGGACAGTTCTGCGCCCTCTGTTGGTCGCTGTCGGTTGTCGATCCGAATCGTCCGCCTCGCTTTGCTGCGGCTGATGACGCCGTGGAATTGCGTTGCCAATCGGCGTTGGAGGGCAAGGCGGTTGAAATCAACGGATGGCTGTGGCGATTGATTTTTGAGCAGCGAATTCGCGCGGACGCGCACTACCGAGACTCGGCGGGGTTCGATCGCGAGGAGGCGTTGGCGAAGCAGATTCCCGTTGTGGTGTCAAGCCGACCTGTGACTGAGTGCGATGACGAAGCCGTATTGGCCGCCAGTTGCGAGCACGCGGGTATGCTGGGAGCGATTCGCTGGGTCGGCGATCGGCGTTGGTCGTGGGGCCAGAGCGGAATCATGGACTTCAATCACGAAGACTTGTTCGGACTCGGGGCGAACAGCGAGGGCGGTTCGGACTGATCTTGCGGCTGGAAGGTCAGCACGCCCCGCGGAGGAACACGCCGACGGTTCTCAGCAGGATGATCAGGTCCAACTCGATGGACATGTTCTTGACGTAGTATAGGTCGAACTGGAGCTTCCGTTTGGCATCCTCGATGCTCGATCCGTAACGGAACCCTATCTGCGCCCATCCGGTGATGCCCGGTTTGACCAGGTGTCGTTCGTTGAAGTAGGCGATGGACTTCGACAGCTTGTCGACGAAGTCCGGCCGCTCCGGGCGAGGTCCAACGAGAGACATCTGCCCGACGAGCACGTTGTAGAGCTGTGGCAGCTCGTCGAGACGGGTGTTGCGAAGAAAGCGCCCGACGCGGGTCACCCGGGGGTCGTTCTTGACCGCCCAGATTGCTTCGTTGGTTTCCGCGCCGACCTTCATGGTTCGAAACTTGTAGAGCGTGAACGGCCTGCCGTTTTGGCCTACGCGACGTTGGGCGTAGAAGACCGGTCCCCAATCGTCCAGCTTGATCATCAGGGCGATGAGCGGTAGCAACAACAATGATATCAAGATGCCGGCGGTTGCGGTCACGATATCGAAGGCCCGTTTGAGGGTCTGCCTCCGCTGACAGTGAACCTGGAGATCGGCGAAGAGGAACCAGTGGGGAGTGATCTCGTCGACGAGGATTTGCCCGGTGGCTTTTTCGTAGAAGGTGGCTTCGTTGGTGACGCGGCAGCCTTTTCGCAGGCAGGGCAAAACGGTGTTCATGATGTCCTGGTCGACGGACGCTTCGGCGCCAACGACGATGTCTTCGACGATGTGGTTGCGGCATATCTTTTGGAGGTCGCTCGTGTCGCCCAATCGGGGGACGCCGTCAATGTCGACCGACGCTTCGGTGCCGTCATCAACGTAGCCGACCAAGCGGTACTCGCTGAGAAAGCCCTCGTGGAACGCTCGGACCAGCGAACTGGACACCATGCCAGGGCCGACGATCACCAACCCCCGCCGAATCGAGTGCAGCGCCCAGTGTGCAAAAAGCCTCGCCAGCCCGCCGCAGACGACCAGAAGGCCTATCGACATTCCGGTCACGCGGCGGCTTAGGGTTGTATAGAGTAGGGCGTAGACGATTGCGTAGGTGATGACCGCGGCGGTGATCGTGGTGAGCATCAGGCGCGTGAGGATGCGCGACCTGCTGTAGAGCGTTTCCCGCTCGTATAGCCCGAAGACCAGGCTGGCGAAGATGCTCGTGCCTGCCAGAATCCCCCACGCCTGCCACATCCCCACGTGCATGTACGGGAGGATTCGACCGATGACGAAGAGTTTGAAGCCGACGGCTGCGCCGACGTATAGCAGGGCAAGGTCCAACAACACCCACGTGCCAATGGGTAGTGTTTGAAAGATGCGGCCTACGAAGCGAAGCGCGCGAGCGCGAACGGGTGTCGCGGTGTGGACTTGCGACGAAGGTGTCGCGGCTCGTGATCGGCGATAGTCGTGACCCAGCACCGTCGGCGCGCTGAGGATTGCTTGCGATCCCATGCGGTACTCCAAATCCTGGATCAGTCTTGAGTCTCATAGCTCCAATCGGATAACGGACGTTGCAACGTGAATAGGCGAAGGCGTCAATTCTCTCGGACCGGCGGCGGACTGATGCCGATGGCCTGACGACTTGGTGAATGGCCGAAGGCCCGATAACCATTGCGTGCAGGGGGAATCCTCGGGAGACGCGGCGACGCTTCGGCAGAAAATAGTGGGACAGGTGGGCGCGATGGTTTCCGATAAACCTGTGGCGACTTTACTCGTTTGCTTTGTGGGGGCCTGTGAGAGTAGCAGGACGGATTCTCTCTCGGACGTGGCGTGCCCCGGTAGGTTCAGGCGTGACCAGCATTGGTCAGGATGGGTGAGCGAATGACCAGGCGATGTGTGATCGGAATGGGGCTGACGTTCTTGATGATGATCGGCGCTTGCGCGGAGCGTCCGGACCCGCCGTCGGTCGTAATCGTGAAGAAGACGCCGGTGTCGCCCAAGTGGCAGGGTGTTACGACGGCGTCGGTGGGCGGTGTTCACAATACGTACGTGCAGGTGGTTAGCGCGCCTGCTGAGAGACTATTTCCCGCTTCGCTCGCGGTGGCCCGGGTGAGGGGCGACGCGAAGAATCCGGATGGTCCAATCGTTCTGGCCAGCACGCCGTCTCAAGATTTGGTGGACTGGATGGACCTGTTCGACGACGTCCCGATGATTTCAGAGGTGTTTCCTGTGACGTTTGCCCGCGGTGGCAAGCGTCCGGTGCACCCGGTTGACGTGATCGAACATGCGCGTCAGGGAGGGGCGGATCTGTGTCTGATCTACCGTGAGACGGCGAGCGACGAGCACGAGGCTGACGTCCGGGGGGCGATCTACGCGACCAACAACGGGGAGTTATTGGCGCTGGTGCAGGCAGACGCGACGTCGCCACGCTACAAAAAGGATGATGCTCCGCCACCGCCGGAAGGTCGGCGCGAGAGTGACCGTCGTCACTTGGATGCGCGGTTCATCGCGCGCGAGCGATTTTTGAACAACGCCCGGGCGTGCGTACTTGATTGGCTCGAACAGCGCGGGGGCGGAGCGGCGGTCGCCGGAACCCAATCACCACGCGACCAGCGCGTCATGCTCGGGGCCAGTCGACCGTAGCAAAAGCGTCTGATCGACGTCGTCGTCTCACGTGGAGGCTGTCGGCGCGATCATGGCAAGATTCACCGCCGCCGGGTCCATCCGTCACTACGGTATTTGCATTCCAATTCAGTGCTGACCGTCAATTCCTCCGCGGTCCAATCATCCCGGCGCGGCGGCATGTCCAGCGCGCTGGCGACAGCGCTTGCGAACATCGTCCGCAGGTCGTTCAGATCAACGCCGAACGATCGCAGCGACGCAGATGGTTGCTGGTCGAAGCGTCGATCGATCATGATGGAACCGTGCTGAAGAATTCCGTTTTGTGTGCGTCGCTGGGCGCTGCCGGCGATTTTGTCGTGGCCGATCAGGACGTCGAGGCGGTGACGTCGCGCGAAACAAAAGAAGGGGCCTTTCGCCGGGCCTGAGTCGTCGGTGTCGCCGCTCCAATCCGCCCGGACCTGTGCATCGGCGAGGCATGCAATCAACGCGGTGTGGACGAGTTCGTAAAGACGGTTGGGGTTGTGGGCAATGGCGGGGTGCGTTCCCGGGAGCGTCAATGAATACGTCAACTCTTGGTCATGCAAGATCGCGCCGCCGCCGGTAAGTCGCCGGACGACGGGCAGGTCGCATGCCGGAGGCGCGAGGGCAACGCGGTCGGCGAATCGTTGGAAGTATCCCAGCGAGACGGTTGGGGTTTTCCAGGTGTAGAGTCGTAGCGTCGGGGCTACGCTTGCGTTGTCGCACGCCAGCAAGAGCGCTTCATCCCTAGCCATGTTCGCGACGCCATCGCATGGGGGGTCGTTTAGAACACGCAGCGTTTGCGTGTCCGCTTTCGAGGTGCGTGCTGCCGGATGAATATCTCTAGCGTGCATCGGGCATTCGCCGTGGTACCGCGCCGATATCGCGGCTGCG
>CAYQFV010000171.1:4464-9406 GCA_964416845.1 uncultured Phycisphaeraceae bacterium
ACGCAGTCACGTTACACAACGTCGACCGGTCGATGCCATCGGACGCAGGGCTTGCGGTTGGCGGCGACCTCGTCCATTCGTTTGACGGGCATGGTATGGGGCGCGGTCTTGACCACTTCGGGATCGGCTTCGATCTCGTCGGCGATGGCGAGCATTGCGTCGGCGAATGCGTCGAGCGTGGCCAGCGATTCGGTCTCGGTCGGTTCGATCATCAGGCAATGGTGAATCGGCCAACTCATCGTGGGCGGATGGTAGCCGTAGTCGATCAATCGTTTGGCGATGTCGGTTTCCGTGACGCCGGTATCGCCCGGCTTGGGCACCATGACGAACTCGTGGGCGTATGGCGGGGGAAACGGCATCTCGTAGCGGTCTTTCAATCTCGCGGCGAGGTAGTTGGCGGACAGCACGGCCTTTTCGGATACGTTTCGAAGTCCGTCCGCGCCGAGCGCTCGGATGTATGCGTAGGCTCGGACCAGTACGCCTGTTTGACCGTAGAATGAGCGGACCTTGCCGATCGACTGTGGGCGGTCCGCATCCCAACCGAGCGAGCCATCAGCGTGACGCACCACCTGTGGGACTGGAAGGAACGGTCTGAGATGCTCAGCGACGCCGACAGGCCCTGCACCGGGACCACCGCCACCGTGCGGGGTGCTGAACGTCTTGTGGGTGTTGAAGTGCATCGCATCGACACCGAAGTCGGCCGGCCTGGCGATGCCCAGAAGCGCGTTCATGTTCGCGCCGTCGAGGTATAGCTGGGCTCCGTGGGCATGGACGATGTCGGCAATGTCGCCGATCTGCTCGTCGAACACGCCTACCGTGTTGGGATTTGTGATCATCAAGGCGGCGGTCTGGTCGTCGACCTGGGCCCGGAGGTCGTCAAGATCCACGCGGCCGTCGGGTTTGGACTTCACGACGCACGCTTGTCTACCACAATACGTACACGTGGCAGGATTGGTGCCGTGGGCCGAGTCGGGTGCGAGTACTTTGCGACGGTCTTCTCCTCGACTACGGTGGTAGGCGTTGATCATCATCAGGCCGGTCATCTCACCCTGGGCGCCGGCGCAGGGTTGTAGGGTGACCTCGGCAAGCCCGGAGATCGCTTCGAGATAGTTGCGCAGTCGCAAGAGCAATTCGAGCATTCCCTGGACGTCGGCTTCGTCCTGGTAGGGGTGCAATCCTGCGAACCCGATCAAACCTGCGGCGAGTTCGTTGACCCTTGGGTTGTACTTCATGGTGCAACTGCCGAGTGGGTAGAAGTTCGCGTCGACGCTGAACAGTCGCTGCGACAGACGGGTGTAGTGGCGGACGAGGTCAAGCTCTCCGATTTCGGGCAGGTCGGGCCCGTCGCCGGCGAGGTATTGGTCGCCGATCGCCTCGGAAGCGCTCAGCGTGGGCACGTCGGATTCGCCCAGGGATAGGGCTGTTGCACCGGGTGAACCCATCTCGAACAACAATGGATGGTCTGTTTCCAACGGCGCTTGCACGGGTTTGTCTGGCATTGCGATGCTCACAGCGATTCGATCCTTGGACAGCTTCCGACTCACGTCCGACCGACGGTTTTGGACGGGACGAACCGGAGAATTTCCTCGAGTTTGTAATTGCTTCCGCATTCGGGGCAGCGGCATTCCACCAGCCCGGACAAGTTGTAGCCACATTTCTCACAGCAAGGCCCGGTGACGCGGGCCGCCCGCCAGCCTCGTACGTAGCCGTTTCGCCAAACGAGGTACAGGCCGAGCAAGGCAAGACCCGCCGTCAGCACGACCAGCACAAAAATCCCGACCACGATCCCCGGATGCAGCGGCATTTCACACCGTTTTCAACGCGTCGACCAACGCGTCGATCTGTGCGGCTGACCGCTTTTCGGTGACCGCGACCATGAAACAATCGTTCAACGAGTCAAACCATTGGCCCAACGCAACGCCCGCGAGGATGCCTCGCGACCGGCAATGGGCCAACACGCGGTCCACCGGATGACGCGTTCGCACGACGAACTCCTTGAAGAACGGGCCGGCGAACCGCAACTCATATCCGTCGAGTTTTTCGATTTCGCCCGCGGCGTGGTGGGCGTTGTCCAAACATCGTTGGGCAACCTGCCGAAGCCCGCGTTTGCCGAGGGCGGCCATGTGGACCGCCGCCCGAAACGCGAGGAGGCCTTGATTGGTGCAGATGTTGCTCGTCGCGCGTTCGCGTTTGATGTGCTGCTCTCGCGTTTGGAGAGCAAGGCAGAACCCGCGTTTGCCCGCTGCGTCGCGCGTCGCGCCGACGATTCGGCCGGGCATCTTGCGGAGGTATTTTTCGCGACAGGCGAAGAAGCCGACAAACGGTCCGCCGTACGACATGGGGATACCCAACGGTTGGCCTTCGCCGACGGCGATGTCCACGTCCATTCTCCCGGGTCGTCGCAAAATGCCGCAACTGACGGGATCCACGCTTTGGATCGCGAGTGCGCCGACATCGTGGGCCATTGCGACGAGGTCCCGCACGTTTTCGATAACGCCCAGGAAGTTCGGCGACTGAACCACGACGGCCGCCGTGCGGTTGTCGAGCAACCCGCGAACCGCGTCGACATCGGTCACTCCGTCGGGCGTATCGACGCGCACAAGCTCGATGTCTTGCTCGTAAGTAAGCGTGTGCAACACGCGATACGCATCGGGGTGGATCGCCGCGGAGACGAGAATCCGACGACGCTTGGTCACGTTGGCGGCCATGAGCGCCGCCTCGGCGACGGCGGTGGCGTGCTCGTACAACGATGCGTTGGCGACCTCCATCTCGGTCAACTGGCAGATCATCGTTTGGAATTCGAAAAACGCCTGCAACGATCCTTGCGACGCTTCGGCCTGATAGGGCGTGTAGGCCGTTAGGAACTCGCTCTGGGAGGCGAGATGGTCAACGACCGTCGGACTGAAATGGTCGTACACACCCCCGCCGAGGAAGCACACCCGCGATTCGCCATCGCAGGGCGCGTTTTGGCCGGCCAGAGCGTTCAAGTCTGCGAGAAGTGTGGGCTCACCCACGCCGTCGCCGATGTTCAAGGCGACGCTGTCTCGATGCCCCTTGGCGATGCCCTCGAAAAACGCGTCGACCGATTCGACGCCGATGGTGCGGAGCATTCCCGGGATTTGTTCATCGGTGATCTGTGTGTAGTCCATGCTCGGAAGTCTCAATCCTGATTCTGGGCGAGGCGATGTTTGAACATTCGCGTTTCGAGTCCGCGATGGTAGGTTGTCCAGCTTCGTTCCTGGTCCCGGTCCTTGGCGATCACCCCGAGCGACATGTTCAACTTGGCGTCGAGGTTGTCCAGATAGTGCACCGCGAACGCCTCGGGGATCGCCGGCGTGCGCGGGCTGCCGAACTCGCCCCGGCCGTGGTGGGCGAGCACGATGTGCTGGAGCATCCACTTGGTTCGATCGGGAAACGGTTCGCCGAGCGTCTCGCTTGCCCGGGCCGCCATCTGTTCGATCCACGCGGAACAAATCGCGATGTGTCCCACAAGCTGTCCCTCGTCGGTGTACTCAAAACTGGTCGCGAAGCCCAGTTCAACCGTCTTGCCGATGTCGTGAAGGAACAAGCCGGCCAGCACCAAGTCGAGACTGACGTCGGGATACCGCGGGATGACGACGACGGCGAGCTCGAGCAGGTTCAACGTGTGTTCGCACAGCCCGCCGATGTACGCGTGGTGCATTTCGATGGCGGCGGGGGCGTTCTTGAACATTTTGATGCGCTGCTCGTCTTTGAGAAACTCGGCGATGATTGCTTGGAGGTACTTGTCGCGGATGAGCCGGAGGATTTCGACCGTGCGCGACCACATCTCGTCGATATCGTGCGGGCTTCGGGGCAGGAAATCTCCGAGGTCGATCGAATTGCGATCAACGGGGCGGATGGCTTCGATGATGAATTGGAGATTGCCCTTGTAGCTCTCGGATCGGCCCTTCACGTCGATAAAACCGCCGACCGGCATGAGGTTGTACATCGCCTCGGACGCGGACCACGCCCGCGCGAGCACCTGGCCGGTGCGATCGGCGAGAACGGCGTGGATGTAGAGCGAGCCTTGCGTTGTGGTGCGAAGGTCCTTCGAGAGGACCAGAAATGTCTGCGACTCGACGCGGTCGCCCGCCTTCAAATCGGCGATGTAACGCTGTTGCATGTCGTGCTCCGTTGTTGCCGTCGTCCGCTACTTTAGGCTGGGCGACCGATTCCATCAACACGCCCCGGATTGGCATTCTGGACCGAACGCTCGAACCGGCTAGACTCTCAGCGGCAGGCTCGGTGTCGAACTTCGCAGATCGGCCAAATGTGAGGTACGTCGCGTAGTCGAGTACAACAGGAGGCGTCCGATGGAAATGGCTCTGTCCCCGGGGCAACGGCGAGTGCTCGGCGTTCTGATCGAGAAATCGCTCACCACGCCCGATCAGTACCCCCTCACGCTCAACGCGATCGTCGCCGGCGCCAATCAGAAATCCAACCGCGACCCCGTGACTGACTATTCCGAATCGCAAATCATCGACGTGCTTCAGGAGTTGAGACACAAGGGGTTGACCCGGCAAGCCGACCCCCGACAAGGGTCGCGGGCGGTGCGTTTCGAGCATCTCGCCGGCCCCAAGTGCGGGTGGGCACCTCGAGAGCAGGCGGTTCTTGGGGAATTGCTGCTGCGTGGCCCGCAGACGGTGGGCGAGCTGCGGACCCGCGCAGGTCGCATGAAGAACATGCCCGACATCGACTACGTGCAGGGAATTCTCGGCGAACTCGCGAACAACGACCCGCCGCTGGTCAGAACCGTCGAGCGAGCCGCCGGACAGTCGGCGATCCGCTATGCGCACACGCTCTATCCCGACGGCGAGCAACCCGCCGCTGCATCAGTGCCCGAAGCAACGAGCAAGAACGCCTCGCCCGCCCTTCTGGAAGAACTGTCGGCGAAAATCGCGAACCTCGAAGCGCGCGTCGC
>CAYQFV010000172.1:0-7953 GCA_964416845.1 uncultured Phycisphaeraceae bacterium
ACCCCACAAGATCTTCGACCCCATCCGAACCCTGGCAGCCAACATCGCACTTGAGATGGCCTACGCAACCGGAGACCACCGCTCAGCGCTCTTCGTCACCGGGCTAGTCCTGCTCGCCCTCATCGTCGCGCTCGTCACCATCGCTGAAGTTCTCAGCAAAGGGCACATCCATGGCTGACGTCGCAAGTGCAATATCGCAACCATCACGCGCCCGCCGTAGCGACGTCATCGCAACCCTTGCCATGTGGACGGTCGCCACCGTCGTCACTGCCATGTTCTGCTGGATGCTCGGCGATATCGTTTGGAACGGCCTCGGAAGCATCTCGTGGTCCTTTCTCACCACTGCGCCCACTTCCGCCGGACGCGCCGGAGGCATCGCCCCCATCATCGTCTCGACCGTTCTCATCCTCGCCGTCTGCATGGCGGTCGCACTGCCCGTCGGCGTCGGCGCAGCGGTCATGCTCGCCGAGTTCTCGCCCGCCAACAGCCTGTTCGGAAAACTCGTCAGACGCAGTTTGGACGTCCTCGCCGGCGTCCCGTCCATCGTCTTTGGCCTGTTCGGCAACGCCTTCTTCTGCGTCTACCTGGGCATGGGATTCTCGATCCTGTCCGGCGGCCTCACCCTCGCCTGCATGGTGCTGCCAATCCTCATCCGCTCCACCGAAGAAGGCTTCCGCTCCGTACCGCAAGACTACCGCCTCGGCAGTGCGGCGCTCGGAATGTCTCGTACCTCATCACTGTTCCACCTGCTCCTTCCAGCCGCCGCCCCCGGACTCATCGTCGGATTGGTTCTCGGCATCGGGCGGGCAGTGGCGGAGACCGCCGCACTCATTTTCACCAGCGGCTACGTCGACCGAATGCCGAGATCACTGCTCGACTCCGGACGCTCCCTGTCGATTCATATTTTCGATCTATCCATGAACGTCGCCGGCGGAGATCACAATGCATACGCCTCCGCACTCGTCCTCATCGCACTGCTACTCGTCATCAATACCGCCGCATCCTGGACATCCGACCGCTGGCTTAGAAAGAGGATCATCACACCATGAGCACGCCGCCCGCCACACCGCAACCCGAGCAACCGATGACCGCCTCGGCAAACGACGAACCCGCACTCCCCGCGTTCACGCTGGGACCGATACAGGCCGGCCCGCCCTGCTGCGTCCCCGAACCGCTCATCAAGGTCGACCGGCTGTCAGTGCACTACGGCCGCAAGCCCGCCTTCGAGAACATCACGCTCACCATGAATCGCGGCTGCGTCACCGCACTCATCGGGCCATCCGGATGCGGAAAAACCAGTTTCCTCTACTGCCTCAATCGCCTCACCGACCTCATCAGCGACTGCAGAGTCACCGGCCAAATCAAGATAGGATCAATGGACGTTCGATCACCAGCCACAGACGTCCGCGCACTTCGCCAGCGCGTGGGAATGATCTTTCAAAAGCCCAACCCCTTCCCGCTCTCCATTCGCAAGAACATCGAACTGCCTATTCGCGAACACGGGCTGAGAAGACGACCGCAGCTCGATGAATTGCGCGACTCCGTATTGCAACAGGTCGGCCTCTGGGAAGAAGTCAAGGACCGGCTCGACGCCCCCGCCATGGCCCTTTCCGGCGGACAACAGCAACGCCTCTGCATCGCAAGAGCAATCGCCCTCAAACCCGACGTACTGCTCATGGACGAACCGTGCAGCGCTTTGGACCCCATCTCCAGTCGCGTTGTCGAAGACCTCATCACTCGACTGCGATGCGACTTCACAGTCCTGGTCGTCACGCACAACCTCGCCCAGGCGAGGCGCATCGCAGATTATGCAGCCATGTTCTGGGTCCAAAACGGCAGCGGCAGACTCATCGAACAAGGAACCGCAACCCAAATCTTCGAACAACCCGCCCAATCCATCACAGCAGCCTACATGAACGGCCAAGCAGGATAAGGCACCGGTAGGTGTCCAGCGCACCCAGCCGCTCCGTAGTACCCGATCCCCCCCGAGCGTATGCAAGTGTGCCACTGCTCTCGAGCAGTGCAACGCTGGGTGCCCCATTCTTCGCCGCAGGCGAAGGGTGGGGGACGGATATCGACGTAGTACTCGCAGTTGCCCGTCGCGAGCGGCTTACTGAATTGGGTTCACAACGCCGCCGACACTGCACGGCATAGCCGTCTTCACTGGTGGTGACGGAAGCGTGTCGATCTGCCAGCCCGGCCCCCGAAGAATAACACAGTGGTAGAAGAAATGACATGTAGTATCGTTATTCGTACAGTCGGGGTAGTGACTCAAGTGCGGCGCGGGCTGTTGATGGCCTTCCATCTTCACAGTCCCGGCATGGGCGTCGAGGAATGAAACCTGGAACATCCAAGGTCGCATATGCCACCCCTTGATCACCGTGGATACCTCGAACGGCGTATTCGAGAGCGAGCCGCACCCGCCGTCATTGTTGTCGCCGTAGTTCGCTCGCCATCCGAAACGCCCGACGTTCTCGACGAAGTACACCGTGTTGGCCGGATTCGGCACGCGCGATGCAGGCCTCAAGAATGCCGAGTTACTCCAAAGCGTGCAACCCGCCCCGGGCACGCCGATCCACGACGCGTTGGCCGAGTAGCTCGTGCCGTAATGGTCGTAGGACGACAAACGCGAGTCCCGCCACGCAGCAAAATGATGCCCCCGATACCCTTTGTCAGACGGGCATTTGAAAATCGGCAAATCCAGATTCATATCACCGATCCAATTCGCCTGATTCACCCCCGGATCATCCACGAAATCATTGAACCCGCCCTTGTAGATGATCGGGTTCAGTCCGCGCGTCGCAGGCCCGCGCCCCTCCTGCGTGCCCCACTTGGAACTCACCGGATCGTTGCCGCTTTGCGGCTCGCCACGACCAGCCTTGCCGCCCCATTCGTAAATACCCGTAACGCCCGGGATGATCCCCATCAACCGATGAGTCGGGTAAGACAGCTCCCCCGGATCGCCCGCCGCAAACGTCGCACCCGCCGTTGCAAGCCCCTTGAGGTTCGCCGTGCACACCACCATCTTCGCCTGCTCCCGAGCCTTCTTAAGAGACGGCAGCAGAATACTAATCAGCAGGGCGATGATCGAAACCACCACCAGCAATTCAATCAACGTAAACCCCAAGCGCGACGCTATAGCCCGATGGCCGCCGACGACGCGATGGCCCTCTTCGGAAACCAACATCATGATCCATCCCTCACACTTCGAACTGAAAGAAGACGTGTGCCGACCGAAGGCAACGTGGCCCCATTATCTAACATCGTCGTCACACGCGTCAACCGTCGATTTGAACGTGATCGGCGAGTGCGAGTGCAGCCCCTCATGCCGCCCAACGCGTAGTCCGCAGGACGTCCCCCACCGGGTGCACCATTCAGATGCGCCAAGAGACGGGTGGCCCACCTCCTTCTTTTGGAGGTGGGGGACTCGATGATCGTTGAGACGCTCGCCGATGCGTACATCATCGCGCCACCGTCTCTGAAGAGACGGGCCACCCATTGTCGGCGAAATGGGCGACGCGCAAATCATGCACTCCGCCGATGTCGGGCCAAGCCCGACCTGCACCACTGCTCTTGAGCACCGACACGCGGGCAGTGACGCCCTATCGATTCGTCAACGGTTCCGTCGATCAATTGTAATAACATCGTTGCTCGTGACGCGGCGCTTCGATCACAACGAGCACGATTAGCCGTGCTGGCACATCGTGCGCCGCACGGCGCGAACGATCGTAGTCAGCGCTTGGGCGATTGGTGGCTGGCCGTCGCTGTCGCGGATCATGGCGACGCACCTCTGCTAGTCGACCGATCATCATTGCGTCGCCTTCGTTTTGGTCGGCGGCGCACTGTCGGTAGGAGGAAGTGAGGCGGCCCATCGGCCTGCGTCCTCGCGCGCGATGCCCAGAATGATGGCCACCCCGATGCCGACAATCGACAGCATCAGTTCGTCCGAAACATCCAGGCCGATTTCCACAGCGAAGGCGGCCAGCACCGTCGCCAAACCCACACGCACCTTACGCGAACGCAGCGGACCCATGAGCCGCCTGAAGGAAGGAAGTAGAGGCATGTTTCATCTCCCGTGTTGATTGAAAACTCATTGTTCTCGTCTTGACAGTGTCATACTCGTGACACTTTTCGAGGCTTTCGCCATAAAAAATAGACCGGTCTGCACCCGACCAGCCCTCGAAACGTTTGCGCGAGCAGTTCCGCAGATTGGCGTTCGACCCGTTTCTCGCCGCCACCGGTCGTCGCCTGATACCACTTGTAGACCAGGCCCGCGACGATTCGTCGAACACGCGGCCGGCGGGCAACATGGCGGGCGAAATCGCGGGCGAAAGGGTCGACGTCCAGATCGTGCAACGCGCCGATCGTCGAAGCGCGATCCGGCGACACCGCGCAAGTGCCAACACGTGTCATTCCGGCCTTCTCGAAAACCGGGTTGACGGCCCCCATGCCCGCGAGGCATTCGACGAACGGGGTCTCTACCCGCGGCAGCGTCTTGCGTACCAACCAATGCCCCAACCCGCAGCCGCGAACGTCGGGATGGACGACAAGCCTGCGTAGGATCCGCATCTCCCGGTTGAGACGCTTGGGACGTCGCACGAAGCGGCCGTTGGTGGCTTGATTACGCAGACGTAGCTCCAGCGGCCCGTGGGCATAGACAACGATGCCAAGTAGCTGACCGTTCTTGCCCTCTCGCATCACGAACACCTTGTCGACAAATCCCAACTCGTCCGTCGCGCGATAGTGCATGGCGGAAAAGTCGTCGTAGTCGGCCTTGGTCCCGCGCTGGATGACAAGTCGCCGGCGAAAGCTCACCGCAGTGCGCCTCGGCAGTGGTCCTGTGATTCGATGACGACCGGCGCCCAGAAGTGTGACGAGCGTGTCAGGTTGAAGGTCTCGGATGAGATCGTCGTCCGCAGTGGCGAGCACGAGGGATAGGCCGTAGCGAGAGACGAGCTTCCGCAGGTTGAAAGCGACAGCCTTGGCCAATCGCCGGTGCAAGCCCGAGCAAAACTCGTCGCACACCAACGGCGACGGCGATCGGCCTCTAAGGTGCATACCGACGGCGCGGGCGAGTCGTGCGCGGAAACGCTGGCCGTCACTGAGCTCGGCGGGCGAGCGAATCCACAATGGTGTTTCGCCCAGCCCGCAGGCGCCGAGAAGCTCGAGCGCCTTGTCGAGCGTCTCGTTGGGGCAGATGGTGTCGATGACGCTCCGCGTGCCTGAAAGTGTCACCCTATTGACACTATGGCCGCCGGTGGCACATCGTTCGATCATGCGCAGGGCGGTGGACTTTCCGCTTCCGGACGGGCCGGCGAGTGCGACGATCGAACCGGGCGGCAGGTGGAGGTCGAACGGTTCGAGGATGGTCACGTCGCGGCTGTCGAGTGGAAGCCCGAAGCGCAGGGCGACGTGACTCATTCGATCGGTGGTGGCCGGCACGGTCGAGCGGCGAACGCATCCGACGCGTACCGGCGTTGTGTTGTGCATGGCGTGCCCCTTTCGTGGTGGTCGAATCAGCTGCCTCGCTCCCCGAGGACGCCCAGCCCGGCGGCGTTCAGCCAACCCTAACATCTTCCGAACTATACGACACAGCAGAGGCGCGTGTCAATATCTGTGCCATATTTCAGGCATATTCGAATGACAGGATTTGTCACGCCTACAAATCGCGGCTTACGAGGCGCACAACGACACCCTGAATGGACAATTGCGATTCTGCATTGACAACTATGGGAGAGATGGCCGGGTTGTCGCCGCGAAGGAGAACGACGCGATCGTCGCCCTGATCGACGACGGTGACGCGTTTGAGCGTGGGTTGACCGTCGAGGAGGCAGGCGCAAATGCGACCTTGCACGTGGACGGGGTCGACATCGGGGCGATAGTGGACCATGACGATATCGTCCGGCTTGAGCGTGGGCTCCATGCTGTCGAAGGTGAGGCGGAGGCAGTAGCGATCTTCGCGCCATAGGTGGCGCAAGACGGGGAACATCTCGAGTTGCTCCTGGGACTCGGACGGCTTGCCGGCGGGGATACTGCCGAAGAGTGGAAGATTCGATGTCTCAAGCGGCTGCGGAGAATCATGGTCGTCGCCCGCGCCGATCAGCACTGCCTGCGGCACGTCGAGCGCGACGGACAGGGCGTCGATCGTTCTGTCGGAGGGGTATCGCCGATCTCGTTCGATGGCTGAGAGATAGCCTTGATTGATGCGGGCGCGAGCGACCAACTGAGCCTGCGTCCAACGACGGCGTTTCCGAAGCCGACGAACCCGCGCACCCAGCGTTTCGCCCGCCCGACGCAGCACGGCAGTATCATGAGCAGCCATATTCAGATCATATAGCGCCATTCGAGCAACGCAACCTGTCCCGGCATCCTGGCGGTCGCGACGACGCCGGAACATCTTCAAAAGTGCCCCCATTCCTACGTTCGGTTCCAGGATGCGGTGTCCAACTTGGATGGCCGGCTTCCGTCGCTGGAGTGTCGTTTCTGTGACATGCGGAAGTAGTGCCGCGCAAGCTCAGAGAGTCGCGCAAGAGACCCGATTCGACAATGTCGAACTCAACAGGGAGTCGGTCCGAGATATACCTACTCTAAAAGGAAGAGCTGTCCCTGCGAATCAGGCGGTTGTCCGCGAATTGAGGCCAGAAACGACCCTAAATCCCTATTTGAACTACGCTTCTGCTTATCGTTCCAACTCTGCCGATTCCATGCCAAACACTGGAAAAGCGAGCCGAGCCCCTGAAAAACACGCATCGCGTGCAACCGTCACCACCCCTGATTCGTCCAAGCATCGGCCATTGCGTTTTTTTAAGGGGCTGACACTTGCGCAGTAGAGATGGGGGACGGCCCGACTGAATGCCACGCACTCCAATCGATGTCCCGCCAAGCCCACCTTCACTCGTCCTCCGCCGGCAGAGGCGGCGCGAACGGTTGCGCGGTCGGCACAGCGTCCTGATCTCCGTGCCAAGGACTGAATCCTGGCCTCTCAATCCCCGCCATCCCGTCGCCAAACCCGTCCTCAATCTTGTAGACAAGCCACGTCCGCTCCACGGGATCGCCGCCAAGAATCTCAGCCGCCAACAACCTCTTTCCCGATTTCGTCAACTCCCTCACGTCGTACGTGTCGCCATTTCTCGCGAACCGTATCTGACGCTCGTCAACAGGAAAGAAGCTTCGAGGAAGCCAAGTCGTCGCTTTCCATTCCAGCAAGACCATCAGCATACCCAAATCCTTCCCTTCAATCGCTGCGAGCGCCTTGCTTTCGATATCGCGCGAATCGTCCCAATCAACGACCGGCAGCGGCTTGAATCTGCGTTGCTCTCTGGTAGCAAAGTACAAGTCCACCGCTTCGTCCTGCTGTCTCCGATACATCCGTACGCTGTTCTTAACTGATAAGCGCCGTATCCACCGAGGCGTGTTCCCGCAGAACTCAAACCGCCCAATCCGCCTCGGAAACGGTTGGAGCGGTTCGGTCATCATCGAGTTGAGAATGTGCAACGCGACCATTCGCCCGGGTTCAGTTTGGAGTTGCTCCTCAAGCCATGGCACACCGTCAGTAGTACCATTCGTGAGAAGCCGCCGCTTCTCCGGAGGGATGTACAACTCATGACTATCCCACGCCATTCGGCCCGCACGGCGCTCGAGCGCCGCGGTCGTATTCGTAGCAACGACCATCACGCCGATCGTAACTGCAAACGCCCCAAGCACTACCCGAATTGGCCTCTTGGTCAGCCCTGCAAAGACCATCATCGCAGCATTCCATCCGTCAGTAATCGCACACAACAGTCTTCTAATTCACGCTCGCAGCCCACCGTCACGCTTGAGTGCGCCAGTGTGCCACTGCTCTCGAGCAGTGCCCAAACCCCACGTCGACCCACACGCCGATCAAGAGGCACCTCTCCATTCTTGATCCAACGCCCACGAGAATCTACTGTTCTCCAAGCCGGAATCATCCCG
>CAYQFV010000172.1:8053-9227 GCA_964416845.1 uncultured Phycisphaeraceae bacterium
GGGGTGCCCCATTCTTGCGCAGCAAGGGTGGGGGACGGACGAGTCACTTGAGTGGCCACGATCCGTCCCAGACACCACGCACTTCAATCGATGTCGGACCAAGCCCGACCTACTTGACTAAACCTTCTGGTTTACGCATCTTCTCTACCTGACGGAACAATGGACGTTTTTTCGACAGCCATTCTCTACCTGTCGTGTCACTCGCAAAAACGTACTTGATATTGTGAGCGTCTTCCAATGACGACAACGGAATCATTTGTGAAGCTACTTCACCTTCCTTAATCTCACAGGGAAACCTCGATCCAGGAAGTGGGGATGATCCTTTGATCCAAATATTCGGTCGTCTATTCAAGTATGTTCCATAGAACCCAAGTAGCGTAACGGGTCGAGACCGTAAGTTTACTGCTTGCAGTGCCACGACATTCGAAGACGTTTTCCCACTACCCTCGGAATACACATCAACAATCCTCGCCGTCACCTTTACTTTCGCCTTGCTAACGACGTGAAGATATACGTTCCACCCAAGCGAAATCAGGGCGATTACGAGTCCGCTCAGGGCAATGACAAATGTCCCGGGTTGGTCCACAGCACATCTCCTAATACTCGGCTCTTGTCGGTCGGCTGATTTGCTCTCCGCTGAAATACTCGGCTTCAATCAGATTGGAAAAATCAGCCGTGTTCAAATCGTGCAAGAACCTCTTCGAGGATGACGAGATAGCGGCGACAGAGTTCAATGAGATCTCGTTCTCGACCGGCAATCGACATGTAGTATCTCGGCTTCTCGAGTGTAAGGGGTGAATGATTCGAGGGAAGCGGCGAAGCAGTGACGACGAACTGTCCTGATTCATATCTATATTCGTTATGTACTGCTATCTTGTCCGGCTTGTTACATAGCGATATCAGTGTTCCTTCCTTCAACGTTTCATCTCGACAATTCCTCATGTGATCGAACAGAATCCCGTCATCATCTGATAGGCCAAAGTCGTGGGAAGGAAACAGACGATTGTACTTGCTTTTGTCTTCTCTTCTCATAATATGCGTGACGCTACGGGCGATGCTGACAAACGCAGCAAGAATGCCTTCAAACTGTTCGGCATCGTGGACGACATTTCTACACGCTCGCTCAAGTTCGCCGAGCCGTGTATTTGCCTCTAGTAGTCTTTTTCTGCTCAAT
>CAYQFV010000173.1:0-9126 GCA_964416845.1 uncultured Phycisphaeraceae bacterium
TACCGATCCCCGTCCGCACCAAGCGCCGGACCGCCGTTCTCACCGCCGAGGTAAATGCGATTCTTCCCATCGCGCTTAGCCGTCAGCAGCGCTTCATCGGCCCGGGTGATCAATGCTTCCGCGCTCGATGCGTCCTCCGGATAGCTCGCCAGACCACCGCTGATCGTCAGTCGAGCGCTCTCCGCCATGCTAAACCGTTCAAACCGGTGCGTCCGCAGCGATCGGCGAAACCGTTCGATCAGCGGCAACACCGTCGTCGGATGGTGCGACCCCTCGATACGGGGCTCATCCTTGTCCCAGAAGATCACCGCAAACTCGTCGCCGCCGTACCGCGTCACCACGTCGTGGTCGCGAACATTGCGACGAAACAGCTCGCCGCATCCGCGAATGATCTCATCACCCGCGTCGTGCCCGTACGCATCGTTGTACGACTTGAAGTTGTCGATATCGAACATCAACAGCGTCAGCGACGGTGACTCAGCCGCATCCTCGCCGATGTGGCGATTCAAGAATTCCAACAGAAAACGCCGATTCGGCAACCCGCTCAATTCGTCCGTATACGCCAACTCTTCCAGCCGGCGACGATCGAGCGACGCGCCCACAATCTGCCCCACCAACGACGCATAAAGCCGAAACTTCTCGACGTCGCCCGGCGCATAATCACCCGAGACCGCACCCCCAATCGCAACGTGACCCACCGCCGACGAGCCCCGATACACCGGCTCCACCATCTCCGGATCGCCAAGGATGTCGCCGGACGTTCCAACCGTCCCCGCAACCACCACCCGAGCCCCCACCGCACCCATCGCGGCACACAACAGCGCCGCCAACGATCCCAACACGTCCTCCGCC
Organism: uncultured Phycisphaeraceae bacterium; assembly: GCA_964416845.1. Classification (GTDB taxonomy): domain Bacteria; phylum Planctomycetota; class Phycisphaerae; order UBA1845; family UBA1845; genus CAYQFV01. Next base: position 853 of record CAYQFV010000173.1, read on the forward strand.
GACGAACTCAGATGATCGACCACGTCCCCCAGCGCCCGAAGTTCAGCCATCGTCGCGCCCACCGTCCCGTCGGCAGAATCACCTCGATCGCCGGCGGTCAGCAACGCGTCCAACTCTTCATCACGCAGCGGGCACAGCAGGTAATCGCTCGCACCAGCCTGCAGCACCCGGCGCGTCAACGGCTCGCCCTCCGCCCGGCAGCACAGCACCACCGTCGCGTCGTCACCCGCCGCCGCACGCAATCCCGATACCGCCTCTTCAAGCTCATTCGCCGACGGATCCACATACGCAAGCACCGCCCGAAAACGGCGCTGCGACAGCGACGAGATGGCAGACAGATAGGTAGCCGACTCTGACACCTCCCACGACGGGTACCGCCGCCGCACCTGATCCGCGATCCCCGCCCGATCGTTCACGACCAGCACGACATCGCGAGCGTCGTCTTCTCTGCCGTCGACACTCATTCTTCTTGCCCCACGCTGTCACCAGCCTCGACGTCGTCACCCGTCGGACCGTCATACAGCAAACACGCAATCTCTTCCGCCGACAGCAACGGACCGTCGCCCAACTCGACAGGCAGCGTCTCACCTGTCCGGGCAGGCTCGTCACTCGCCGGGACGGCTTCGTCACCCTCGCAATCACCGGACGCCCTCGCCGCCGTCGATGGCACGCCTTCCGACCCTGTCGCTCCGCTGCCATTCAAACCCCCGACACCCGGAGGCGTGCGAACCGGGCGACTAACGTCGTCTCGCCACGGCACACGAACATCACCCGACACCGCATCCGACTCGTCTTTCGATCGCCCCGGCGATGACGTGACAGCCTCGCCGTTCCCGCCGGTACCCCCGCCGCCGAATCCGACAGCCGCCAACATCTCGCCCACCGAATCACCGGTCGGCTCGATCGCGCCCCGAGCCCCCAGCGCGAGCGCTTTGGAGATCATCGCTTCGTATCCCCGGCTCGCATAGACGAACACCGGAACCTGACCCGATCGGACCACCTCCTCGATGAATCCGTAGCCCGCCAGGCTCAACGAGTCCAGGCACAACATCACCGCGTCAATGTCTCCGCAGTTGTCCCGACCCAACATCGCCAGGCCGCCATACACGTCTCGGCAGACGTGGACAGACCCTCGGCGCTCCCGCACCGCCGCTGCGATCCGTGATGACGAATCGTTGGGACAATGCGTGATGTGCAGAATACGACAGCCTCGATCTGGTGATGTCGGCAAGCTCGCCTCGCTCAAGATGATTCCCCTCGAATCAGACCATCACACTAATACTGTAGAGTGAGAACACCACACAGGTCAACGAAAACCGCATTCTACACCCCGCCAAACGCGCGCGCGCCAGGCCCGCTCGTTTTTTAGATCACCGGCCGCGTTATTAGGGCGACACGCGGATGCGGCGACCCCGCTCCGGATGACACCAACAGGAGGACGTACCGATGTTCAACACAATCACCCGCCTGCGTCAAAACCCGTACTGGCTCGTCGCAATCGCCCCTTGGCCGCTTCTTATGGGCTGCAACATCGCTGCCAAAGTCGAGCTGTTCGCAACCGCCTCGCCCGACGGGCTCATCCGTGCGATGCAATCCGGCGGCGTCCCCGACGGCGCACCCCCGTCCGCCAAATCCGAACCGTCCGCAGCACTATCGGACCTGATCGAACGCCTCGCCGTCGGCCTCGACCAGCGCCGCGTCGATCTACAACTCAACCGCCTCTTCGACCGATTGACGCCCGCCCGGCTTCCCGCCCCCGCAACGCGCCCCGCCCCGGAACAATCCAATGAACGCTAACCCGACCCGCCGAACGATCGCCAGCCGCAGGGTGCCTTCTTCGTTCGAAGGGAAAATGTCATGACGTGGCACTTTCACGCGATCGGCGCGCCGCTACCGGCATTGGCGCCCCTCGCGACGCTGGTCTGGGAGGATATCTCGTCGCTGCTCATCATGCTCGCCCCCGTCGTGGCCGTCCCGCTCACAGCCATGACATTCTACCTGCGTTCCGTTCGCGAGCAGCAACTCGTCGCCCAGACCGACAACGCCCGGCGACTCGACCATCTGGAAAGCGGCCTCCGCCGCGTGGACCAGCGCGTCACCGACTACGAACGTGATTTCACGAGCAAAGAAGACTGGCTGAGGGAAAGCATGCACGCCCGCGCACGACTCGAACGCCTTTCAGAATCGTTCGCCCGGCTCGAGGCCGGCGTCGACATGACGCGGCGGGGAAACGACCCATCGCCAGGCCGGGCGAATTCGCACGCCGGTCCCAAGCGCTTCTCGCAGGATGATCGATGATGGCAAGTGCACGGATCCCCTCCGACATTGTTCGCGTGCGTCACGAACTGCTGGTCGCGCTCAAGCTGCTCTACCCGGCGGCGTTGCAGGCCGACCAGCTCTTCCGCAGCCTCTTGAGCGTGTTTCCCACCTTGGAATGGCATTGGTTTCGTCGCGACCTGTGCTACCTGAGCGAGAAGGGCTACCTGCAGCGCGTGGTGGCCGCCTCCGAACGCGACGGTCGCCTGACCGCGTGGCGCAAACGCTGGTTCCGAATCACCGCCTTGGGGATGGAGGTCGCCGATCGCCTGATCGACGACCCGGCCATGGACCCATGAGCAAGCCAACGACAACCCCGCGCCGAAACCGCCGCGCCAAGAAAGTGTCATGCAGTGACACTCCCGAAGCAACGCCCCTGACCGGCATCCTGTGTGAAGAGGCCGCCGCCTTCCGCAGTCGCGTGGGCGCTGTCGGCAGCATCGTCCGCGACACCTTCGGCGTGGACCAACGCACGAACCCCGCCCTGGCGGCCCGCGACGCCTACCTCGTCGTCGTAGCGAGGATCGTCGAAGCCCTGGTCTTCGGTGGCGAAGATCTATCGACCAGCGACCTTGTGTCCCTCTCCAAAGCGCTGGCCGAGCATCGCCGGTTGGACCTTGCCAAGTCCGCCGACGCGTCGCAGGCCGGCAGTTCAGTGTCACCCAGTGACACTCCTGACGACGCACCTCCCAACTCCCTGCCAGATTCGTTCGGCCGCGTCGTGGATCAGATCTACGGAACGAATCTTCTCGCAGAGCGAAACGCATCGCCCGATTCGACTCCTCCCGATCGCGCTTGACGCACCAACGTGCGGTGGGTGTAATCAGCGCCTGCTTCAGCGATGACAACGGGGCGCATGGGAGGCCGGTCGTGGATGCATGGATGCCGAATCACGACGCGTTGGTTGCGACGTTCGATCTTGATTGGGAATTGTTCGGCAGGATGGCCCTCGCGGCCGTTCTGGGGAGCATCGTGGGGTTTGAGCGGGCCCTACGCGACAAGCCGGCCGGGTTTCGCACGAACATTTTGATCTGCCTCGGCGCGTGTGTGTTCACCCTCGCATCGATGGCCGTCACCGACGACTTGGTGGACAAGACAAGAATCGCCGCGCAGGTCGTGTCCGGCGTTGGGTTCCTTGGCGCCGGCGCGATCATCCGCGATGCCAAAGGTGTGGTGGGGCTGACAACTGCGGCGACGATTTGGGCGGTGGCGGCGATCGGGATGGCCACCGGACTGGGCGAACTCTTTCTGGCCGTCTCGGGCACGTTCTTGATCCTCATGGTGTTGGTGGTATTCCCGGCGATTGGTGACTTGATCGCGGTACGACGCGATCTCGACGAGTACAAACTGCAGACGCCGAAGTCGGCCGACCGGTTCGACGAGATACATCGACTCTGTCGAGAGGCCAACCTGCGCATCGTGGTGCTCGATTGCTTCGAGCGCGGGAAGGATATCGTCTTCACCATCAAAGCGCTGGGTCCGAAGAAGAACCATCAGGTTTTTCGTCGCGCGATGTTGCTGGACGACGATTGGAAGCTTCGCGAAACGTAACGAACGTCATCCTCCTGCCACTCCTTTCACGATTCCTGTGGGATCCTTTGGCTTTGATTGCGGTCGTAGCGATCGGAGGCAACCGGCATGGATTGGCCCGGAATGGGGTTTCCTGGAAGGCGTATGGCGGGCCGGTTGGGTGGCGCTCGCGGTGTTGAGTGGTCGGCGAAGTTCTCGGACGGCTAGCGCTGTGTTCAATTGCGGCCGGAGCGCTTGATTCGATGCCCGCCGAGCGCTAAGCTGACACTGGGCGGCCTTATGGGACGGTTGTGCGCCGAGTGCGAGTGGCCGGGAAGGCATATCGAGCCGATTTTGGGATAGTGAAGGGTTCTGCGGCCGTGCGGATGTTTCGCTGCGGCGTGGTGGTCTTCTTGCCGTACGCTCGCTTGCGGGTGTGGGGCGGTGCTGTTGGCGAGTGGTTGAGGGTGGCCGGGAAAGGACGCACGGATGATGGATCTTAAGCGGACGCGACTGTTGCGACTGTTGGTCGTTGGCGTGGTGGTTGCGATGACCGGTCGGGTTGTCGTAGGCCAAACGGCGGTTCGATGGCGCGCCGATGCCCGACAGATGGCGGTGGCGGAGGTTGGTGCCGCTACGACGATTGCGAACGAGACGCTGAAGCTTGCGTTCAGCGAGGTGTACGCTCTGGGCGTGCGTCGAACGCCGTCGGGTGTGGTCGATGTGGACGTTCCGTTTGAGGGGGTGCGCTACTCTTTGTCGTTGGAGCCGTCATCGGTGCGGTCTGCGTCGTACGAGGTGCTTGCACAGGTGGCGGACGGATCTCTGGTGCGGGTGCAACCGGGTGCGGAGCAGACGCTGCGCGGTCGGGTGCGCGGCCTTCCGGGCAGTGTGGTGGCTGGAACGCTGGACGATTCGGGCTTGACGGCGGTGATTCACCTGCCGGACGGTCGGACGCTATGGACCGAGCCGTTGTCACCGCGGACGGCGGGCGTGGCTGGCGATGTTCAGGTTGCGTATCTCGAGCGGGACGCGTTGCCGACGGGGGGATCGTGTGCGGTGACGGGACAGGCGATTGTCATGGGTGGGTCGACGTCTGTGGCCGGTGCGCCGTGCAACGGCGGACTGTGTGTGGCGGAGGTTGCGGTTGACGCGGACCGGGAGTTTTTCACTCGGCATGGAAGTTCAGTGTCGAGCGTGGAAGCGCGGATCAACACGGTCATCAACACGGTTAATGTGCAATACGAGCGCGACGTGTCGATCACGCATCGCATTACGACGATTGTTGTTCGCACGGCGGAGCCTGATCCTTTCACCTCGACTGATCCGAGCGTGTTGTTGAGTCAGCTTCGCGCGCATTGGGAGGCGGTATTGGCATCGGTTCCGCGTGATACCGTCCATTTGTTCACCGGTAAACAAATAGATGGCAACGTGATTGGTGTTGCGTTCCTCGGCGGCTTTTGCTCGTCGTTCGGATATGGGTTGTCGCAATCAGACTTCACGTCCAACTTCGCGTGCGTGACGGATTTGACGGCGCACGAGATCGGCCATAACTGGGGGGCGGGCCATTGCTCGTGCCCGTCGAATACGATGAATCCGTCCATTACTTGCGCGAATGTGTTTCATCCAACGTTGACGCGTCCGAGGATTTCCAGTTTTCGCGATTCGATTCTGTCTTGCTTGGACGTTGAAGTGCCAACTGTCTGCGGGAACGGGATTCTCGAGGGCAATGAGGAGTGTGACCCTCCGGACGGCGTGACGTGCAACGCTGATTGCACGGTGAATCAGTGTGGGACAGCCACGGGTGATTGCTGTGCCACGCACAATACGCCGGGGTGTAACGATCTGGCGTGTTGCAATGCGGTGTGCGAACAGGATTCGACGTGTTGCAGTCGGTTTTGGGATGCAAGTTGCAGGCGTCTGGCGCAGTTGAGCGCCAGTTGCGATTGTCCGGAGTGTTTTGTGGACAGTGACTGTGATGATCGCAATCCGTGTACGACTGACACGTGCGTGAATAATTTGTGTTCGAGGACGAATAACACGGATCCCTGCGAGGACGGCGCGTATTGCAATGGCGCGGAGCAATGTCTGGACGGTGTGTGTCTTCCGGGCGTGAGTCCGTGCGGCGGGCAGCAGTGCGATGAAGTGAACCAGGTGTGCATTTCGACGGACACGGTCTTTTCCTGTTCGCCGCAGCGCGTGGTGGCTGGTGCAGGTGAGCAGGTGCCTGTGGAGGTCTTCATTTCGGAGGCGTTTAATCTGGGCGATTACTTCGCGACGGTATCAGTCTCGCCTTCGGTGGGCAGCGGCGGTGCGATGATCGGGTGCCCGAGCGGGGTTCAGATCGACTTCGGTCGGAGCGACTACGTGTTCTTCGGTAGTACGAACATTGTTCCTTCGGCGGACTGTGCGACGGGAATGGTGGGGACCAGAATGTTGACTGGCGGCGTGAATGTGACGGGATCGCGAGGGTATCTGGGAACGTTTTTCGTGGACGTTGACGCGGCGACTGCGGATGGGTCTGTATTTTCGGTGGAATTTACTGCATTGCAGTCGGGACTGCGCGACGCGAATGGTGGCGCGATTCCGTTTTCGATTGGCGTGCCGTGTACGATCATCGTCGGGCCTTGCACGGAAGTGAGCTATGGCGACATTGACGGCAACTCGGTGATCAATCTGTTTGACATTCTGTGTATTCTGAAGACGTTGCGGGGTCGCACGGACGGGTGCCGGTTGGTGCAGGCGGACATCGCGCCTTGCGGGGGCGACGGGGTGGTGGACGTGCTGGACTTGACGGCGGTGCTGGACGCGTTTTTGCCGGGGCCTGCTGCGTGCCCAAAGCCGTGCGTGCCGCCGTTGACGATCACTGTGCCGTAATTCTTCCTGTCTCTCTTGTGGATTTCGGTTGCCAGGTTAGGCCGGGCTGTTGAAGAGTAGGTTCTTGGCTTGAAACCGCGGCTACCGGTGTCGGAATCGGGCGTCCCATTCAGTCGACCACTCCCTTACGGTCGCGGCTCTGACGGAGCGGTCAAACACGTTTTGAGTGATCAACTTCGATGGTGGTAGCGATCGGAGGCGACTGTGGTAGGCTTCTTGCGGAGAGCGTCTGTCGATTTATTTCCAGAGGACTTGTGGCCGGAGTGATTGAGTTATGGAAGACAAAACTTTCGGGCGTTTGTGTCAGGGCGTGGCACTTTGTATGGTTCTCGTTGGCAATGCGACGTGGGCTGAAGATCGAGCCGGGGTCAACTGGCCTTCCTTTCGTGGGCTATATGCGCGAGGTGTGGCTGAGGGGTTTTCCACGCCGACTGAGTGGAATGTGGAGCAGGGCAAGAACATCAGATGGAAGACGGCTATCCCGGGCATGGCGCACGCGTCGCCGATCGTTTGGGGCGACAAGGTGTTCACGATTACGGCTATCAGTGGGTCGAAGAAGGATGAACTGAAGGTCGGTCTGTATGGCAACATCGCTCCCGTGCAGGATGATACGGTTTGCACGTGGCGGGTCTACTGTGTTGACAAGAACACGGGGAAGATATTGTGGGACCGGTTGGCGTTCGAGGGTGTTCCGACGATCAAGCGGCATACGAAGGCGACGCATGCCAATTCAACGCCAGCCACGGACGGCAAGCACGTGGTCACGTTTCTGGGTTCGGAAGGATTGTTCTGTTTCGACATGGATGGGAAGCTGTTGTGGTGGAAGGACCTTGGCTTGCTTGATTCGGGGTACTACGTCGTGCCTCAGGCTCAATGGGGATTCGGTAGTTCGCCGGTGATTCACGACGGGAGGGTGATCGTTCAATGCGACGTGCAGAACGATTCGTTCGTCGCGGCGTTTGACGTGAAGACCGGCGAGAAGATCTGGGAGACGGCTCGAAAAGAAGTGCCGACCTGGAGCACGCCGACGATTGAGACGGTGGGCGGTCGCACGCAAGTCATCCTTAACGGGTACAAGCATATCGGGGCATACGACTTCGCGACCGGCAAGGAGATTTGGAAGATGGTCGGCGGGGGGGACATCCCGGTCCCGACGCCGGTGGTTGCTGACGGACTGGTTTACATCACCAATGCACACGGGCAGATGGCGCCGCTGGTGGCGATCAAGACCACCGCGACGGGCGATGTTTCGATTCCTGACAACGATTCGGGTGATCCGGACGTCGCGTGGTCGTACCGGCGACGGGGGGTGTATATGCAGACTCCGGTGGTGTATCGGGGATTGCTGTATGCGTGTCGCGGGAACGGCACGTTGACTTGTTATGATGCGAAGACCGGCGAGGTGAAATATCGCCAACGTTTGGGATCGGGCCGGACGGGGTTTACTGCGTCACCGGTGGTCGGCGACGGGAAGATCTATTTCTCGAGCGAAGAGGGTGACATCTACGTGGTTCAGGCGGGGCCGGAGTTCAAACTGTTGGCGACCAACCCGATGGGCGAAATCTGCATGGC
>CAYQFV010000174.1:0-9059 GCA_964416845.1 uncultured Phycisphaeraceae bacterium
TGCGAAAACCGCTCCATCACCTTCCGCATCCGGGCCCATTCCTCCGCGTCCACCGATGGAGCAGCCGTGCGTTTCATCTCGCCGAGGCTCTTTTCCAGAGCAGCCATGCGGGACTGAATAGGTCCGCCAGTTGCCTTAGGGACGCCCTTGCTCCCGTCGATCGTGTCAAGCCGACGCTCGAGACGCTCCACCTGCTGGCTTAACTTTTCCACCAGACGCTCCAGCGTCTCTTCCCGAGTTGTGGGCTGTCCTTCCTGGGCGTTCGCAACACCTGCGAGGACCAGAAAGCCGCCAACCGCGATCCCACACATCCAACGCGACATCGCCAACCGTCTTCGGCGGCGAATCCAATGCGACGCTGGTACGTCTAACGCTTGTTCCGTTCCGTCCATCATTTCCGTTCCTTTTTGACGTCGTGAAAGCCAATGTGACGGCAGCGGCCGGAGTCACCGCACGCCCGCCATGGTCACCTCGACCCGTTAACCAACGATGAACGGAATGTTAACTTTGCGCTAAGTTTGACCAGAGGCCCCGTTCCGGCCGACATCGCCCAAGACACCGCGCCGCCGCGACGCTACGATGACTGCATGATCGCCGCCCCGGTTCGACGGCGCGCGGTCGTCGACACTCGAATCGCGGTTGCCGTTCCCGGAAAGATGGACTTGAGCGTATGACCAAGCTGGACAAGTCGATTCTGATCGTCGAAGACGAGGCCGACCTGGCCAACATGCTTCGCTTCAACCTCGAGCGCGAAGGCTACCGCTGTCGATGCGTGGCAGATGGTGCCGACGCGCTCACCGAGGCCAGGGCTGATCGCCCCGATCTCATTCTGCTCGATCGGATGCTACCGAGGCTGTCAGGTGATGAAGTTGTCGCCAAGCTCAAGCGAAACCCCCAAAGCGCGGCGATTCCCATCATCCTCTTGACCGCCAAAGCTGAGGAGACCGACCAACTCGTCGGTTTCGCACTCGGGGCTGACGATTACGTTACGAAACCGTTCTCGTTCAAACTATTGCTCGCCCGCATCGCAGCCCTCCTCCGACGTCGCGACGAACTTGATGTTGATGACGATGAGATTGAAGAAGGTCCGGTCAAGCTCATCCCCGATAGACACGAGGTTACCGTCGACGGCGAGCCCGTACGCTTGACCGCCACTGAGTTTCGTCTGCTCAAGGTTCTGATGACCGCCAAGAGAAGAGTCTTCGATCGCAGCCGCCTGATCGACGCTGTGTTCGGCGAGACCGTGGCGATCACCGATCGGACCATCGACGTTCACATTACCGCAGTGCGCAAGAAGCTCGGCCACGCCGCCGGCTGGGTGCAGACCGTCCGCGGCGTTGGGTATACTTTTCGTCCGCCCGAATCATTGCACGATCAGGAACGCTGAGGCTGACTCGCGCCCGGTCGACATGGCTGGAAGTAGATCTCGATGAAACCGCGCCGCGGAAAATTCTTCTGGAAGCTCTTCCTCGGCAACGCGATTCTCCTCGTCATCGTCGTGGCCTCCTGCGTTTGGCTCATCGTCGCCGCCTTTGATCGTTTTTATGAACGCGAGCTGACCCACCACCTCATGGGGCAGGCCCGCATTCTCCGTCAACAGTTCGGGCCAATCCTCGACCGAGAACACGCCCGCCAACTCGATCGTTTCGCCAAGGCGGTTGGGGCCGACGATCCCCACGGGACGCGCATCACGCTTGTTCTGGCGGATGGTACGGTGCTGGCAGATTCCATCGCCGATCCTGCCAACATGGAATCGCACAGAGGTAGGGAGGAGATCCGCCAGGCCATCGACATCGGTCAAGGCCAGGCAACGCGCTGGTCGCACACACTCAAACGAGTTCTCAAATACGTGGCTGTCCGGGTTGGCACTCGGGAACATCCGCGCGGCGTTGTTCGCGTCGCCATGACCGTCGGAAGCATCGTCGCCCGCACCCAGTCCGCCACGCAACTGTTCTGGGCCATCGCAGTCGTCATCGTCGGGGCGGCCGTCGTGCTCGCGCTCGGGTTGGCCAAGCTGTGGACCAGACCCATCGCTCAAATCACCGCCACGGCCGCCAGTCTGTCACACGGCGACTTGAACGCTCGCGCTACGGTGGTCGGTTCAGACGAACTCGCATTGCTCGCTCGCTCGCTCAACCACATGCGCGATCACCTCGCCACGCAACTGCGCGCCAACACGCGACAGCGTCGAACGCTTGAATACCTGCTCGCCCAACTCAACGAGGGCGTCGTCGTCGCTAATCCCGACGGCAGAATCAGACTGATCAACCCTGCCGCCGCCGAGTTGCTCGAACTCCCCTTTTCCTTCACCGCCGGGGCGGATTCGCTGCAGAACGTCACCGTCGAAACATGCATCCGACAGCACGCCCTGCAACGCATGCTGCTGCCCACCGTGCCGCGGACCGGTGACTCAGACGATAGCATGCCGCAGACTCCTCGGACCGTTTCCGATATGCAACTTCAGGAGCAGCGCATCACCTGCCGGAGCGGCCGCGGTTCGATCACGCTTCTCGCCCGGGCGTCCGACATTTTTCTACCCGATCAGGACGATCACGCCGCGTCCAACGCCGCCGCCCACGACGATCCCCCCGTCCCCGGTCGCCTGATGGTCATCACCGACATCACCGCCCTGACGCGCAGCATTCAGATGAAAACCGACTTCGTCGCCAATGCATCGCACGAGCTACGAACGCCACTGACCGCGATTCGCGGAGCGGTGGAAACGCTGTTGGCCATCTCCGACGCTGACGAATCCGACCCGACCCGAACCATGCTCGGCGTGATCGACCGCCACAGCCAGCGGCTCGAAGCCCTCGTTGCCGACTTGCTTGAACTGTCGCGCATCGAATCCGCCACGACCGCCACCAATCCGGAAACGGTTCACTTGGGCGACTTGTTCTCCGCGCTCGAAGACCGCTTTGCAGAACGAATCGCCGCCAAGGAGATTCGTTTTCACGTATCGCCACCCCGAGACGATGATGCCGTGGTTGTCGACCCCGACCTGTTGCGACTTGTGCTCGACAACCTTGTCGACAACGCCCTCAAATTCACCGCTCCCGGAGGCCAGATCGAGATCACAGCCACTCGGCGTTCAAGGAGCGTTGCCGTCGCCGTTGCGGACGACGGGTGCGGCATTGCTGAAAACGAACACGACCGCGTCTTTGAACGTTTTTATCAAGTCGAGCCAGCCAGAAGTGGCATCCAGCGAGGAACCGGCTTGGGGCTTGCGATCGTCCGCCACGCCGTCGTCGCCATGGGCGCTGCGGTGACACTCAAAAGCAAGCTCGGCATCGGGACGACCGTGACGGTCGATATCCCAATGCCGAGCTCGGTACCGAAAGAAGGGAAAGGCGCTTCGTCGGTCGACGCGTAAGGAACAAGTCCTCAAACTGATCCGACGCGACGATCAGTGACGCGCGGATGGCATCGCCGCCGCGCTATCCGCCGTTGAGCGCCGCTTCGATGCGCGACACCGCAGCTTGCTGGGCGTCGCGAATCATGCCGATCGCTTCCTCAGCCGCCCCGCGGACCCGAGCGATCAACCGCTCGGTATCATCCATCTCCATCAGACGGGTGATGCACCGCTCCGCGATCGATCCAACGATCGACGCACCGCGCTCAGCGACCCCGTTGACCGACTCAGTGCATCGAGCCGCCACTTCAGCCGCCTGATCCGGGTGTTCGTTGGCCAGCAACTCGGTGATTTCGCGAACGCAACGGCGCGTTCGAACTGCCATGTGACGCTTGGTAAAACGCGTCACGCGATGGATGCCGCGCACGCAATGCGCTGCAAGGCGATCCGGACCGGGACGACGATCGCTTATCTGCCCCATGGCTGGAAAACTGAACAAACCTACGATAGCGATGGCCCATGCTGCTTTTCTGATCATTGCGCTAATGCTCCTAAAAGAAAACCCCACACGTTCGTTTAACAACCGTGTCCCACCAGAATGGTCGTTCCATTCTATCCCCAACGCTGCGCGCAGGCGATTATTGCACGCGACCACCATTCGTCGCTCAATTGAATGGCGATCGTGATGCGGGTTCCACGCCCGTCAAGCCGCATTCGTTTCCGCGCGCATGCCCGACATGTGAAAACAATTGAGAAACTCGGCTGAAATGCTACCCCACACGCTTGGGGTTGTTCGCGAACCGCTTGGCAGTGTCGAGCGTGATGCGCCCGCTTTGCGCGAGTTGCGTCAACGAATCGTCCAGCGAAATCATGCCTTCGGATTTGCCAGCCAGGATCGCATCGGAGATCGCCTCGATCTTTCCAAACCGTATCGCAGACGCGACCGGCAGGCTGCTGAACATGACCTCCAAACCCAACACACGGCGCTCGCCCTCGCACGCCGCCGGCAACAGATGTTGCGAGACGATGCACCGCAGGCTCATGGCAAGCTGGCTGCGAAGTTCCGTCTGTGTTCCGCCGGCGAACATGTCCGTCAATCGCGTGATCGCGCCCTTGGCGTCACGCGTGTGCAACGTTGTGAACACCAGATGCCCGGTCTCCGCCGCGGTGATCGCCAACTGCGCGGTCTCCCGATCGCGAATCTCTCCTACCAGAATGACGTCCGGGTCCTGTCGCAGTCCATACTTCAAGCCGTCTGCGAAGCTCCTCACGTCAACGCCGACCTCACGTTGTGTGATCACCGTATCGCGACGCGGTCGAAACAAATACTCGACAGGCTCCTCCAACGTCACGATCCGGATCCCACCGCGATCGTTCAGTCGCTCGATGAGCGTCGCCATCGACGTCGACTTACCCGAGCCGGTCACACCCGTGAACAACACAAGCCCGTTGCGAAACGAGGCGATCTTCTCTGCCGTTTCAGCTGGGAATCCGATCCACTCCAATGACGGTATCTCGTCCAGGATCACGCGAACCGAACACCCCAACGTGCCTTGCGTATGAAAAACGTTCACCCGGAAACGGCGTAGCGTACCGCCGAGATTACGCTGCAACGCGAAGTCTGCATCGCGCATGTTTGCAAGCCCGTCGAACACTGCTTCCGGGATGATCGACCGAATCATCTCCTGCAGGGTTTCCGCCTCCAGCGACGCCTCGTCCAATGAATACAACCGACCATGTTTTCGATACGCCGGCGGACTGCCCGCCACGAGATGCAGATCAGATACCTCGCCGTCCACCGCCCCGTGCAGGAGCTCGGTCATGTAGGCGTCTGCCGTTCGCTGCGTCGCCGTTGCATCCATTGCAGATAGACCCCCCACCCAGCCGACCGGTGCCGTCGTCATTCAGCTACACTCAACCCCCTTCATCGTCCATTTGTCGTGTGTGATTGAACTTCTCTTCCGCAGCCGCCCTCACTCGCTCCGGAGCGCGTCCGGAACGGAGATGATCCAGAGGTCGGATGGAGACTGCTCGTCGGGCGTCTGATGGCTTTCGAACGCGACCGACCGTCCGTCCGGCGAGACCGACGGAGCGCCGTCCTCGTGTTCGTCCGAGCGCGTGATGCGCACCGGTGATGGCGTGTCTGATGAATCAGCCTCTTGAACAAAGAACGCGACGATGTTGGGATGCCCGAGCGGCTGACCGTCGGTGGGAAACATCGACGAACTGGCGATCCAACGTCCGTCGGGCGACCACGAATTGTCGGTGTTGAAGAAGTTGGAAGCCCGACTCACGTTCACGGGATTGTCGCCATCGGTGTCGATGACGTAGACATCCCAATTGTCGCCATCCCCAAGCGACGGGTCACGGTGTTGAAAGAGAATCAGGTCACCATCAGGCGACCAATTGGGAAGTCGATCGTCGAAGTCCTCGCCGTCGCGTTTGGTTAACTGGGTGAGATCCGTGCCATCCGAACGCACCTTGAAGATGGAAGCGCGTTGTTGCAACTCCGACGCAGCTTCGATGTCGGCTTCGAAGACGATCCACGCTCCATCGGGTGACCAGACCGGTTCGATCCAGTATGGCGGCGCGGTGTGCCTTGTGATACGGCGTAGACCCGAACCGTCCGGACCAATCGCCCAAAGGTCGTCAGCGTTATCGCGATCCGAGGCGAACACGATTTCATCGTTGACGGCGCTCCATGCGCTGCCGGGCACGTTCACGCTGTCTTGATCCTCCTCGGGCGTGATTTGGTGTGGCTCGGATCCATCCACGTTGACGATCCACAGCGCCGCCGGACCCTTGTTGTAGCCGTTGGCGAAGAGTGTAAAAACGATTCGGCTGCCGTCGGGGGAAAACGCCGCGTTCTGTGCGCTGGCGTTCGGAGTGCTCGGCCTGGACGCGGAATAAACGAGTCGCGCGCCGTCTGACCGCGAGGCCGTCGGCAGGGTGGTGGCGATGTCGCCGTCGCCCGTACAGCCCGCCATCGCCACTGGCAACGCGCACGTCGTCAGCCATCGCAATGTACGTCGACATCGGGACATCGTGAACACGCTCGCTTTCATGCCACACCGACGAAATAGGTGATCCGTCGCCTTCGCCCCCCTTCACCAACTCTTCCATACTGTACATCAATGACTCGGTCGGTGTCATCACCACGTCGCTGATATTCTCAATGACGCATCATTGTTTCGCAACGCATCGCTCCGCGGTCTCTTCGATCCATCGTGTCATGTTGGGATGCGGGCAGAACCCACGACCGTCGGCGACATAGGTCAGGCCTTCCAGCACCTCTTTGTACGGTCCAAAGCCCGCAATGCGAAACGGAACGACGATCACCCGCCCGCCGTCCGCCGAACCGGCCTTAACATATTCCCGAATGCGCCGCACCGCTTCCGCCCGCCGCTGGGCCCAATCTTCCCGCAGCGTCTCGCACTGTACGTGGCGAAATGCCCCGATCTCGTGAATGCGTTGAGATCGCAGCCGCATGTTGGCAAGCCATCGTTCATTCTCAGCTTCATCCGCTGGCCCGTGGGCAAGAACGAGAACGCTCTCTTCAGCCGGGTTCGTGCTCAGCGCCTTCACTCGATCGAACAGGATTTGATCGACGAGCGGTGATTCAGCCACTCCGCGCGTGCTCAGCGAAAACCTGGATTCGCTGGGAATGCGTCGCGGCGCTGCCATCCCGTGTCCACCGCCGTGGCCATCGGATTTGGACGAGGCAGGTTCGTACGGAGGTGCGTCACCGCTCAGGCCGAGGATTGAACTCGTTCGTCCGAGAAAGCTGTCCCCCGAGATGAACATCCGCACCACCGCGATGTCGCGAACGTCGTCGCGCTCGAGCTTCTGAACCGCCTCATGCAAGGTCGACGCCCGCGCCATACCGAACGCGATCTCGATCGGGTGATCCTTTCGCAGCGGCTCGACGGTCGTTTCGATGCTATTGTTCCAGGCGGCGCTGCCGCCGTGAGCCATCACCAGAATGCCGGTTTTCTTAGCGCCCGTGCACCCTCCGACGGCCAACAGGCAAAGAATGATTGATGTGCGCACGATGTCGCCTCCTCTTGGTTGAGTTTCTAGTTTCGGCCCGACAATTGAGACTGAGTCTCAAATCCATTGGCGGATAATACCGGCCTCCGATGGCATGTCAAGCCCGTGGCGTGGTGGGCGCTGCGTGCAATGAAGCCCGATTGTGGATAGAGTGGGTAATCTGGCGGCGCCACGACGTGCCGTCACGGCGCGGTTTGCCCTGTCCAGTTTTCCACGAAGGAACGAGTCGATGCGACGGCCGGCGGTCGGTTGCCAGATTGGGTCGCGTGTGTACCCCTGTCACGCGAACGGAATAGCCCACCGAGTCGGGATCGGCCCATTGCTGCTCGTCGCCCTGTTGGTTCTGACGGTGCGGTGGCTGTCAGCGGGTGTCACGCTCGCGTCTGACGGCGTTGCGGATCCGATGTCCACCTCGCCGAAACCGTTCCGCGATTCTTCCTCGCTCAATGCGTCCGGCAATTGGTGTTCGTACCCTCGCCGTTCCGCGTACGCCGCCGCAGCGTCAACGTCGGTTCCCATTCTCGTCGAGGAGGTCGAACCCAATGATTCGCCGCAAGCTGCGCAGGTCATTCCTCTGGGCGATGGTGCGGGCCTGTCACGGAGCGTGAACATCTTGGCCAACTTCTCGGTGGCCAGCGACATGGACTTCTTCCGTTTCAGTGCGACCGCCGGCGATGTCATCGGCATCGCTGCCCTCGCTGTCGCAAACCCAGACACCCGACTCGCCGTCACCGACCTGACCGGCGTTGCCATCATTGTGAACGACGACGACAACTTCATCACGTCGACGTACCCACCGTCAAGCCCGCTTCCGGGCGGCGTCACGCCGTTGGATTCTGCACTGTCGTGGATCGCACCGGCCGACGGCGACTACCTTGTTCGAGTCGATTCCATCGACGGTTTCGCAGGCAACTACAGCGTGAAGATTCGCAGCGTGCGTCCCGGTTTCGAGGGCAAGCCCGTCCCCCAAAGTCAGATCATCTTTCTGGACTTCGACGGCGCGACCGTCGATGCGACCGAACTGTTCGGATTCGGAGCTTCCGGCGCGTCACTTTCACCATTGAATGCTTTTCTCAACGGATGGGGGCTGACTGCCGCCGACGAGTCGGCCGTCATCGACGCCATTCTCGCCGTGGTTCAGGAAAACTTCGACGACCTTCGACTGGCATCGCTAAACGGGAATCGCGACGTGGACTTGATCGACGGTCACTTCGACATCGAATGGCGTAACAGCCGAGACGATCCTGATCCGTTTGCGGTCGACGACGTCACGCGTGTGGTCATCGGTGGCACCATCGGCGAGTTGGGCATCACCACAATTGGAATCGCTCAATACATCGATCCAGGGAACTTCAGTTCACGCGACACTGCGGTCGTATTGCTCGATACACTCAGCGCACCCATTACTGATCCCAACTCCATCAACAGCATCCCTCGCGATCCTAATACTCCGATGATCGACGCCGTTGGTCGGATCGTAGGGAACATTGTCGCGCACGAAATTGGTCACTGCATCGGCAACTGGCATACCGACGGCGGCAACACCGTTCCCGCCCTGATGGACGCGGGAAATCAACCGGTCCCAAGCATGGGCGGCGTTGGCCCGGATGGCATTCTGGGGACCGGCGACGACATTGACGTGGATTTCACGAGATCG
>CAYQFV010000175.1:0-8892 GCA_964416845.1 uncultured Phycisphaeraceae bacterium
CGTCCAACGTCCATTCGTAGTTGGTAAACCCGGCACCCGCATCGAACGTGAATCGAGAATTCAGACACACCGTCGCTTCATCCACCGTCGCGCCATCATCGTCCGGCGACACCGAAAGCGTCACGCTTGTCGGGGGCAACACCAGAACGGTCGTGCGCTCACCGGTGGTCGTGGTATCCGTGCATCCATTGGCATCGGTCACCGTCAAGCTGCAAAACGCAGTGGCGGTCGGCATGTACTGCGTCGCGCCGGCGTCGTTGACCAGTTCGTTCTGCGCGGTGCTGACCGTGAACCCGTCCGTACAACTCCAGGCGTAGTTCGCCATGCCGGCGTTACCGATCAAGTTCACGACAGAACCCGGACAAGCGGGCGCCGGCGGGTTCACACCGTCGTTCGTGCTGTTGGTGGCCACCGCGTCCGGATTGGGGTTGATCGTAACGTTGATGCAAACCTGGCTGCTGGAGCACCCGTTGGTATCGGTCACCGTCACACAGTACGTGCCCGACACGGTCACGTCGATCGTCTGGGTCGTCTCAGCCGTGTCCCAGTTGTAGCTCGCAAAACCGGCCCCCGCATCGAGCGTCACGGTCGTCCCGGCACACTCCACGGCACTTGGCGAGGCAGTAATCGACGGCGTGGGCAGCGAATTGAACACGACCTGAATGTCGTCGTTGCCCACGCAGGTGTTGCCATCGGTCACCGTCACGCTGTAGGTGGCTGCCACCGTCACGTCGATCGTCTGGGTGGTCGCGCCGGTGGACCAGAGATGGCTGGCGAAAGTACCGGCGTCGAGCGTCACCGTGTCACCCACGCAAGAGTCGATAATCTCAGCCGATGACGGATCGTTGTCGACGACCCCGGTAATCACAGGCACCGGGTTGGGATTGACCGTCACGCCAATGCATTCCTGAGTGCTATCGCAACTATTGGCATCGGTCACCGTCACGCAATAGGTACCCGACGCGGTCACATCGATCGTCCGAGTCGTCGCACCGGTGTCCCAACTGTAGGAGGCGAATCCAGCGCCGCCGTCAAGCGTTACCGTCGTTCCCGCACACACCGTCGCACTTGGCGTCGCGGTGATCGTCGTCGTTGGGTTCGCAAATACCCTCAGTTCCACGCTCCCCAGCCCCATACAACCGTTGCCATCGGTCACTGTCACGGTATAAGTGCCGGGCGTGGTGACATTGATGGTTTGCGTGCTTTCGCTGGTCGACCAAGCGTAGGTCGCCGGCGCCACGAATCCCGAACCGGCATCCAACGTCACCGGCGGATCACCAACACACACGTCGACGAAGGCCGCATCAGGATTGTTGTCCGGCGTGCCGGCAATGTTGAGCGCCGGGTTGTTGTTGACCGTGATGGTCTCGCACGCCTGGAGGCTGACACAACCGCTGGCATCGGTGACCGTCACACAATAGGTCCCGGGCAACGTCACGTCGATCGCCTGCGTCGCCGCGCCCGTATCCCAGGCGTAGGACGCAAATCCCGCTCCTGCATCCAGGTTCACCGTGGTCCCTTGACACACCTCGTTGCCTGGCGAAACGACAATGTTGGCGACCGGAGTCGGGTTGACGATCAGCGTGTGGGACGCCGAAATCGAGCAAGCGCCGCGCGTCCGTGTGAACGTCCACGTTCCCGCGTCCGCTAGCGTCGCATTGCCCGGCGGCTCACAAACGCCGTTGAACATCGTTCCGCCCGGACTCTGCCAGTCGCACGTCATACCCGCCTGTACGGCGGCAGAAAGGCCGACGCTGAGCGCATCGCCTTCGCACACCGCGCTGGTCCCGTTGTTGGTCGTGTCCGAATTCTGCAAGAGGTTGATCGTCACGGAGGCGGTCCGTTCATTTCCATTCGCCTCAGCCAGCGGGTCGACCAGAACATCGACCGTCACGCTGTCGATGCCGACCAGCTCAGGGTCCGCCGGGTCAATCGTGTACGTCGTCGACGCTGTCGTGCCGCTCACCGTCATGGGATTGGACGTGAAGTCCCCCACATTGGCGGGAGTCGTCGAAAACGTAAACTCAAAATCACCGTTACCGCCCGTTCGCGTCGCGTCGAGCGTGATGCTGCTAGCGCCGTCAGCCACCAGGCAGTCTTGTCCTCCCTGAACCGATAGACTCGCTCCTTGAAGGTTCGTGCCGGTACCGCCGCCCGCCGTGTTGGCCACGTCCATCGCGATGATCGTCCGAACCTCGTCCCCAACGTTGTCCCGCACAATCACGAGAACGCTGACCGGGCCGGTTCCATTACCTGGAGCAGTGTACGTCCGCTGCACTTCCGCGACCGACGCACCCGCTGTGGGGTTGACACCGCAAGAACAATTCGAAAACGTTCCGATCGGGCATCCACCCGACAGATTCGCCAACGCCCCAAGGACGGGCGCTCGCAATTCGAAGCACACGCTGTACGGCGGAGCACCGCCCGTAATCGTCGACGTGATCTCCGTCGTACCGCCCGGCTGCAGCACCGTCGTTCCCGGAGCCGCCGTCACCGACAGCGTCTGCGAAGCCGCAACCACCAGAGGCAGGTTTCGACTGACCTGAGCACCCACCGCATCGGTAATGGTGACCAGAACCGCATCGCTGCCCGCCTTGTCCGCATCAGCGGTGTAGGTTGTTTGACACGCTTGGGATTCAGCCGTGTCCGAACACGAGGAATTGGACAGCGATCCAATCTTGTTGGTCCCCTGACCCAAGAGATCGAACGCGATCGTATACGGAGGCGTCCCACCCTGACCTTTGACCGAAATCGAGGACGCTCCGCCGGGCGCAATCTGCGTCGGAGCGGCCAGCGCTTCTTCGATGCGCAGCGGCGTGGCCGATTGAACCACGACCGGGATGGATGACGTGACCGTAGCACCCGACTGGTCGGTTACCGAAACAGTGAAAAGAATGTTGCCGATTCCAAGCGGCGCGGTGAACTCAAGCCTCGCCGTCGTATCGCCACCAGCATCCGTAATCGGAAGCGCGTTGAACGTCCCAAACGTCTCGTCGTTGACAGCCCAGTCAACGCAGAACGGATCGCCATTGTTGCTCGGAGCGAAGTCGCCGGTGGAACTGCATGGTACGACGTCGTCAACGCCAAAAGGACGACCGCCGGTAATTCGGGCCAGCAACGAAATTGACTGCTGCGGCGCGATCGTGCTGCCATCGGGCGACGACAGCGAAACGGCAAGCGCCCCGGTCGGTCGCCGCACCGTGAAGGTGGACTCAAGAGATTGGGCGGCCGTTTCAACCGCACCACCTTGTGGCTCGGCCGGGCAATTGCCCACGCCCGCCAGAGCGGGATCGAACTGCGTGACCAAAGCCACGCGAATCGTCGCCCCATTCGGACCTGGGTCGCCGGTGACGGTTGCGGTAATTTGGCTCTCATTCGCTGTATCGCCGGGTGGGCCCAGCACCACACCCAGCACCTGCGCAGCGGCTGCGGAGACCGTCAACGTATCGTTGCCCGAGGGCGTTCCACAGTCGGCGCCGTCCTCGTCGGGCTTGCAGATCGCCCATTGGAACGTGCCGCAAAAACTGGTCTGCGCGGTCACCGTAGCCGACCCTTCGGAGACGTCACCGCGAATCAACACATTGCTGCTGGCAGACAGGAACGCGTCAAAAGGAGCCACGCCATCAACGGGACGGCCCTCGCCCGGCGTCGGCAACGGTGGCGGAACAATCCCTCCATTGCCTGCTGGACCGAACGGACACCCCGCAACAAAAACCAGGCAGGCGGCAAGACCCAACGTGATCGCCCCTACGGTGCTTGACTTGATGAGATTCATCGACAGACCTTCCTTTCACACGCGAACCGTTGCCACCATTTGGCAACACGACCCCACCCTCCCCAGCGTCCGTGCGAATTGAGCGGCCCGTACAACGCTCCGTCCGACGACGGGCCGAGATATGGTTACCTGCGACCCGGTCGCCCAGCCAACCTGATCAATTGCTCCGCAAACGGATTGAAACGCAATTGTCCCGTGCCAGCCGTGCCGGGATTACCAATAATTCGAGACCGCCTGATACGCTGACCAATGACAACCGAAGACGGAATACCGCTCCCCAAAAGTCGCTGCGCTACATTCACCTGCGCCTGCAAAGTCGATACCGTCGCCCGAGTCACCGGCGTTGTCACCGCCTGCCGCGGCTGATCGAAACTCTGCCGCTCAATACCGACCTGAACGTTGAACGCTTGGGCAGCACCAGCCGCCTCTGGACGAACCGGCGTGAAGTCACCCTTCTCGGCAGACTCAACCCACTGCCCGCTTTGCTGCACCGCAAACGCGAACAGGTCGTGATTCATCTCTGCAAAAGCCGTATGAGCCATCTCAGCTTCCTCGCCAACCCCAGCAGGAGCGAGCGTCGAAACGCGTTGCCCCACCGACAACTCCTTGCCCGTTGCATCAATAGGCATCCGATCCGCTCCGATCAACGCCCCTCCGGGAATTCCAGCGCTAAAGAAAAACGCCCGGCCGGCCACAACGGCAAACGAAACCTCCGCGGAACTCGCCTCAACAACGAGAGAACCGCCTTGTGACAAAGTATATCCGAGTTGCGCGGCGGTTCCACCCTGAATCAACAACCACCGCTTATCGGTCGAACTGCGCACAATCTGCGCCCGACCCCGAACCACGTTCAGTGCCACCCGAACGTCATCCCGCAGGCCAGAAGCGCTCGACACCTGCAGCTCAGTCCCACCGCTCAAATGGGCGACGATTTGATATTCCGGAAAAAACAGAACCGCCGCACCGTCCTCGCCCGTCACAACGCTTTCGCCGACCGATAGCCCGCTGTTGCGATCGCTGAAGTATTCCTGCTCGTTCGTGAACGCAGCCCCGTTCGAACCACGCGTCGCGCCCTCGCCACTCACGGCCGTCACGTATGCGACCGGAGAACCGCCGTCCGATTGGGCCAAGACCGCAGCAACCGATAACACGTTGACCAATATCACCAACACAAGAATCTGACGCATCGTCCACCTCGGCTAGTTGAATGCAAACGCCACTGTGATACCGTAGAACACGCGGTCGTACGAAAAGATGCCCTGGCCGGAACGATCAATCACGTTGCTGTCGTCGTTGGTCCAACGCCCATGAGCCCGAACGGTCATCAGCGTGCGGTCGATGCGAGGCGTGTAGCGATTGACCGCCTCCCCGGCTTCGAGAACAAACGTTCGCTGAACACCCACGTTGTACTCCTGAACCAAATCGCGCCGCGGACGCCGGTGGAAATCCGTCAAACTTCCTTTACGATAATCCTGCCACTGAAAAGCCCCCGACGCATCGAACTGCCATCCCCACGGCAACGGCATGGCAAGGCCGAGCAGAAGCTGATACTCATTCTGATCAAACTCGTCGCCGTTGGTCGAATCCCACGAATACTCCAACCCAATGTAGGGCGTGAAATATCGCTTCGGATACTCG
This sequence comes from uncultured Phycisphaeraceae bacterium, assembly GCA_964416845.1. GTDB lineage: Bacteria > Planctomycetota > Phycisphaerae > UBA1845 > UBA1845 > CAYQFV01. Next base: position 5,414 of record CAYQFV010000175.1, read on the forward strand.
GGGTCATCCTGCTTGAGTTCGTCGTCGTCAGGCCCCCACGCGGGTAACCCGAGCTTCTCAAAGAACGGGGTCATCTCAATCAGCCGAGCACTCTGCGTCACGCCGAACGAAAAGTAGTTCCCCGTTCGGTCAAACCGAACGTCGAAGAGCGGTTCGTGATACTTCCGTCGTTCGTACGAAAAGTAGACGCTCGTCTCGGCGCGCCGATTCCACCAGTAAACGCGCAGATCAGGACGCAACGTGTTGGATCCGAGAAACGCCGCCCGGCCAAGATTGGTGTAACTGTAATCGTATTGAAGCCGAAAGAAGATCGGCCCGAAGTCACCGCGTTTCTCCATGACCTCGTATTGCAACGCCATCGTCGTGCCGTACGTTTGCTCGTCGAACGCGCTGACGTCGACATTCCACAACTGCGTCGTCCGCCCCCGCAGTCCGATCGTCCAGCGATCGTAGCTCGGATCGATGTTGCCCAAATTGTATGTGTAGTCGATCGCCGCACCCAGCGTGAACCCAAAGTCCTTCGTACGCGAAATGTCACGCGGCAAATCAGTTCGCTCGCCAAGCAGGACTACGTTCGTATCTCGGTGGGCACCAACGAACAGCGAAAATTGGATGTCGTTCTGTGCTGCGACGGTGGTCTTCGCCTCGCGCAATGTCTTGATGACGTCTTCACGCTGCCGCACCACAACGCCCGGAATGATGCCATGACTCAAAGACACCGGCGGACGTCCCGCTGGCGTCTCCGTATCCAACGTCACCGCCAAACCGAGAAAATGCTCCGCCCGATCCAGCAATTCATTGCGAGTGGAAGCTTCTATTTTGCTTTGGGCCTGAATCGGAAGCATCAAGCCAAGATAGAGCGACGCGTAACTTCGCCACCGCAGGTCGACCCCCTCATCCTCCGCGAGGTCCTCCATGATACGCCGGGCATCATCGAGTCGCGAGTGGTCGACTTCGGCGATCTCGTGCTTCCCGACCCGTGGGATGGCTTCACGAAACCGGATCACACCAAGAAAAAACTTCGTCCGGACGGCATCCTCACCCTGCAGATCCCGATCCAACATTCCTTGCAGGAGGTCAGCAGTCTCGGCGAGCATCACATTCGCACGCTTGCGAAGCGCCTCCACCGTGTCACCAGGTGTTTCTGCGGCCGCGTCGCCGTCCTTGATGCGGGCAGCCTCTTCAGCGTCGATGCGTGCAATCTTGGACTTGGCAACCACATCGAGCAGGCCCACATTGAGCGGACGCATTGGAACACCCGCCTTCTCGAGCGCGGTATTCAAACGCTCAAGGTCAGCCACCATCAGCGAGTAGTGCTCCCGTTCTTTCAGGGCTGCCTCATGGATCGCTTGTCGGTCAGATCGAAGGTCTTCTTCGATCTGCTCGCGGGTGCGCTCCAGGTTGTCGTCGATCTCCGCCTTGATATCGTCAAGACGCTCCTTCTTCGCCGTGAGCATGATCACGTCGGTGGGAGACAACGTGGACTGCTCCAGCATCGCCTCACATTCGCGAAAATCCGACTCGAATCGCTGACGCGCCTTCGGATCATCTCGGATCGACAACACTTGTTCCACAACCAACGCGTGCAGTTCCATCCCCAGCCGAGTCCGCAACTCTTCAAGCCCCATCCGCCCATGCACCAGCGCACGAAACAACAAGGCTGTCCGATCGTCCGGCGCCACCTCCAGAACTGCGTTGAGATGTTCGATCGCTGCCGGATAGGTCGTTCCGCCGCGGCTGGTACCTTGAAGGTACTCGTAGATCCCCTGGTTGAGATCGACAATCGTCTCCGGTGTAGCCGCCTCCTGGGCGTTGGCCTCAAGACACCGACCACCAACCGCCATGACGAAGACTGCCGCCACGCCGAATCGAAGGTTCATAACCAAGGCCCTCAACATTGCGATGTTCATACGGATTCCATCGGCCACGCCCACCAATCATGCCGCCGCGTCAAATGTGGGTTCCACGTCGATCACCAACCGGACGGGCCCCAAGCGACTTACGAACACGCGTTACTGATTGTTGGCCGCGAGCGTCGACGCCTCAAGAACGGAGAACAACGTCGTCACACCCGTCCGAACCAACGAGGTGGACACGAAGTCACGCAACTGCAAACCGGTAATGCCACAAGGACCGCTCAACAAACAAGCCCCCGCCATCGCCATCGCCAGCCAAGATCGTCGCCAAGTGAATTTCATCACGGAGCAAATCCTCATTTCATCGCCGTAAAGATCGCGAGCCTACCGCGTTACAACGAAGCGATCAGATTATCGAGTAGAAAAATGGTGGCGTCCGAACCGAAGGTCAGCGCCGCACGAAACGGAATATCAGGGTCAATCATGCAACTGTCGACCTGTGCCAACCAAGCACCGGACACGAACGCCAATGCCAAAACTCGCCCAAGTTTCCGTCGCATGATGTTTGCCCCAAAAGCGTTCCAAAATTTACCCTACGAAAGACCGATGTGTCGGCTCGACACCCCGCCGGACAGACCCTCACCTCCACGTCGACATTCCAGTCCACGCCAAGAAACACGCCTCGTTAATCCGGCACCGACCGCCCATTCCCCGATGCCGGGGTCGGCGGCCTTGGAAACCGGCCATTAGGCGCTGCCACGGCCGGACTGTCAAGTGGTAATCTCGGCTCCAAAGCAGCGTTAAGCGATCGGTCGAAAGGGATCATCCGTTCGGAATACCCGACCGCAGTGTTAAGCCAATCACGCCTCGCCCCACTGGCAAAGTGCAGCATCACGTTCAGAATCGTCGCGTCAGACGCACCCGACAGCCGCTCGTAATAGTCCACCAGGTCGCGTCGTCGCGTCGCAAGCCACACCGCAATCCGAAGGCGCTGATGAAGATGGTCCACCGACACAATACGCGGGTTGTTCATCGCTATTCGAGCCACTTGCCGCAACTGCTCGTCCAAACCGTCAGCCCTGAAAGGCTGGTCAGCCAGCGGAGGCGAACCGACGGCAGCGTCGCACAACGCAAACACCACGCGCAGATCACCATCAGCGTAGCGCATGGCAGCCGCCCGAAGCGATGCAAGCGTCCGCCACTCGCCTCCCACCATCAACTCGTACCGACGGTCCAGCGACCTGAGCGCCAACGTGTGCACCGAGTCGGGAACCCCCGCCCGCACCACCGCCGCCAACACCCCGGCATTGTAGACGTTGATGTAAAAACAAAGACGATCCTCCCGCGACGGAAACAAGTCCGGCGTATGCTCCGGACTCACTCTGGCGATCGTGCGGAGATAGTCCTCGAGCGGCGCGAGATGACGCGAGAGATGCTGATATCGAACCAGACCGTCGCGAACGTTCTCGTGCAACACCGTCGCGAACGCAAGATCGTCATACGATGGCGACGCAGTCGCATCTTGCTGCTGCAACACAACAGCCAATCGCACCGGCGGCGGGCCACATCCTGCCATTGCGAACATCACCACGACGACCGGCACCGCGACCGTCACCACGGGGC
>CAYQFV010000176.1:0-8824 GCA_964416845.1 uncultured Phycisphaeraceae bacterium
TGCCTGGCCGTACGCCAGCCAATACGGGCCGGAGGTGCTCGGACTAGGTGGGATGGATGATGGTGTGTTTGGTCGCACGGATTGCGGGGATGATGACCCAGACGCCGACGACCATGACGGTCACGCCGACGCTGCGGAGCCGGTGGACGATCCGGGTCACGCCGCACCCGACGAGCATTGCGAAAATGGGGACGAGGTACATGGACGAGCGATAGGGTCCGAAAGGCCAGCGTCGGAACAAGGCCAGCACGACGTTGATCGCGAGCAGAACAAGTGTGAACTTCACAAGTCGGGGCCAGCGTTTGAGCATGTCTGAGAAGCCTGCCAAGGCGACGATGCTGATGATGGCGAGCATGGCGGTGGCCAGCGGGTCCCACACGAGGAGTATCCCGCAGACGTACTTCCACAGGCCGACGGACTTGACGGCGATCCATGTTGCGAAGGAGGCGGCGGTCGGGTCGTTGAGCCAAGCGTGTTCGTGGATGTTGAAGTATTCAACCACTTTGAGGCGATGATCGCAGCCGTCGAGCCAGAGGAACCACGCGAGGACGATGGGAACGAGGGCGACGGTCAGCGTTGCGAGAAGTTTGATGTTGGCGATGCGTCTGGGTTGGTCGCGCCAAGCGGCTGCGATGAGGAACGGCCCCCACGCGGTAGCGACGAGGATCGGTGAGAATCCAAAGCACAATCCCAGGATCACGGTCGCGTAGAAGGCCAGCAGGTTGGGCGTGTTGAAGCGGTCCGTTGCTTTGACGCCGGCGCCGATGATGAGGAGTGTGAGGACGGTTTCGAAGCTGAACTCTTTGAGGACGCGGGAGTAGAAGAGTGTTTCGGCGTGGAAGGCGACGAACGCGGCTGCGGCGAGTGCGGTGGGTTTGCCGAGGCGCGGTTTTGCGACGAGGTAGGTCAGGGCGACGGTGAGGATTCCGAGCAGCGCATCGGGCAGGCGAATCCAGAATTCGGATCGGCTGATGAGGTTTTGGATTAGCCAGTAGACGGCCAACTGGCCTGGTGCGAACCAGCGCATCTGATTCAACGTTCCGTGGTGGGCGAAGTTGGCGCGCCAGCATTCGTCGTGTGAAAGGCTGTCGTGGCCGAGGTTGACGAGCCTTGCCACGGCGGCGGCAGCGAGAACGACGGCGAGCATGATGGCGACGCGATGGGATGCGACGGCTTGGGTCAGTCGGTCCGCCCATGGGTTGGTGCGGGGAGTGGCTAGTGCAGGCGTGACGGGGTTTGGCGAATGGGCGGTCATCGTTCGTTGGCAACCGGATCAGAATTCGTTCAAAGCGAACGGGCGATGCCCACGATGGGCGCGGCGAGCACATGACCGGCGCATGAGCCCCACGACCGCCTTTACTATCGGAAGCGGGAGGTCGGGACTGAAACGGGAGCGTTGTTTTTGGATCGTTCGGGTCGATGTGCGGGGAAATCTCAAGGCCGGCGTGGGGGTAGACGATGGACACGAGACGGCTTTTTATCGGCTGAGGGCATTGGGCGATGGCGGGTTGGCTTGAGGATTGATGGTGATGAGGAAAACCCGGATCGAACGGTATTACGATCATTACGCGGGCGAGTACGACGTGAAGCATGGCGTGGTGGGGTTTGGAAACCGGTTCAACTTCGGTCGCTATTACGAGCCGTTTCTTGCGCGGGCGATCGCTCCGGGGTCGAGGGTGTTGGAGCTTGGTTGCGGCACGGGCGTGTACACGCGCTGGCTGACGGATCGCGGGTGTGCGGTCGTGGGGATGGACATTAGTGAGAATATGTTGGCCGCAGCGCGGGAGCGCTGCCCGGAGGCGACGTTCGTGCAGGGCGACTGCGAGTACCCGAGGGTGTACCTTCCAAAGGGGACGGGTCGGTTCGATGTCGTCCTGGGCGTGAATACGTTTAGTTACTATCCCAATAAGGCGGCTGCGCTGCGGCGGTATGGGCCGCTGCTGGCGGACGGTGGGCGGGTGGTGTTGCTCGACATGAACGGTCGGTGCCCGTTCTATCGTGCGATGGTGTGGTTGAACAAGAACGAGATTCGCGAATGGTATGGTCAGGTTCGCGAGTCGAACGACAAGCAATTGTCGGAGCTGGCGCGCGAGGCGGGCATGGTGGTTCGCGAGGCGGGGCACTTCGCATTCATTCCGAACGCGGTTGGGCGGGCTGTGGTCAACGTGCTTCGGCCGGTGGACTTTGTATTGAATTTGATTCCTGCGATGCGGCGGTATGCGATGCGGGTGGTGATGGTGCTGGAGCCTGTTTGACTTGATTGACGAGGCCTTTCGATTCTGGGGTTTCAGTCGCGAAACCTGTCGAGAGTTGGTCGGTCGCGATCGGCTGCTGCGATCGGTAGCGTCGGATCGGATGGAGCCACAATTCGGCGTTGTTGAGCTGTCCGCGGAGCTTGCCGAGCGGTGCGGTCCGTTTCGGGATGTGTGCTCGGGCGGTTGGCTGTCTTGGCTGGTGGTGGACGAGCGGTTGGAGGTGCGCGGCGAGCCACTGGCGTGGTTTCGGGGGCGGTCCGGTCGGCGTATCACGCTGGTGACGCGAACGGATTCGAGTGCGTTTCATTTCTGGTTTGACCTTGATGCGACGATTCGGTTCATCCAAAACGAGCGTTTTCTGGTGCATCGCCGGCCTGGATATGTGCGGCTGGGGGTGAATCCGGATCGACTGCCGGCGTTCGTTCGGCGTGCGGGGTTTCGATGGATGCAGCGGTGTCGCCAACTGAGTTCGCAGCCGCGGCAGGTGTTTCCTTCGCTGGGCGGTGATCCGTCGATCGACGCGTGGAGGTACTTGATTCGCAGCATTGTCGAAGAGCATTCACAGTCGCGGATGATGCCGTTTTGGCCTGGTGGGAAACGATACGCCGTTACGTTCAATGCGGACATTGATACGAACTACGTTTATCGAAGGCCTGCTGCCTTGGACGGGCTGCGCCGGCGGCTGGATCGGGCGGGTGTTCCTTGTGCTTGGATGGCGGTGGGTCGGTACGTCGATGAGGGGCGGTCGCTTTTGGCGGAGCTTCATGGGAGCGGCGACGAGATCGGTTGCCATGGCATGTATCACGATCACAAGCTTGCGTTTCTTGAGCCTGCGGCGATACGGGGGCGCCTGCTCAGGGTACGGGAATTGTTGCAGGAGTTCGGTCCGGTGGGGTTTCGATCGCCAAGTTACTTGCGGTCTCGATCGTTGTACGAGGCTCTCGACGGCGCGCTGGAATACGACATGAGCATGCACGACGCGATCGAGCATCGTTCGGGGGTGAGTCGGGCGCACCACGGCTGTGCAACGTGTTTTGCGTTTCGCATTGATGGCACGGACGTGATGGAGATTCCCACGACGGTGTCGGAAGATTGGAATCTGGAGCTGCGCGGCTGTTCGGCGGTCGAGGCGTTGTCGGTTCAGATGACGGAGCTGGATCGGATTCGCGAGACGGGCGGCGTGGCGAACGTGTGTATTCATCCCGAGCCACACTTCACGCTTCGCGATGACTGGTTGGGGACGCTGGGTGAACTTGCGTCACGAGCGGGGAATGAGGCTGACGCGTGGGTCGCGCTTCCGAGAGATATCAATCGGCGAGTTCGGCAGCGCGAGGCGAAGATCGCGGAGTCGTGGCAGGGGCGTGTTGCACCATCGGTTCCGGTGGTGACGTAGCTAACCGATGCGTCAAAAAAACGCACCGTACACTGTTGTTACGCTATTTCAACGTATTGGCCGGCCATTGGGGGAAGTCGCAGGGGACGGTTACGAAAATGGGCGCAGAGGGAAGGACGTCGAGCTGCCAGCCGGGGCCGCGGATGACGTGGCAGCGAAAGAGCAATGGGTTGCCGTCGGGGTCGCGTGGGACGTTGGGTGGCGGCCACTTGAATCCGTTGTTCATGACGCGTCCGGCATGTCCGTCGACGAAAGACGTGATGAACTCGAAGTCCTTGCCATGCCAACCCTTGATGACTTTGGCGTCCTCACTTTGACTGAAGTGCGGGCCGTCGGAGGATGTCCAGCAGATTTGGTCGACGCGTCGGATGGACGACCGCCATGCGAATCGGCCGCTGTTTTCGGTGTAGTAGACGGTGTTGGCGGGATTGGGCACGCGCGACATGGGCCTGAAAAGCGGGCCCCAACTTTTGACGAAGCACTGGGCGGAGTGCGACGCGCACCAGATGGTGTTCGCCGCGTAGCTGTTGCCGTAGTGGTCGTAGGAGCTGAGGCGACTGTCGGCCCATGCGCGGAAGTGGTGGCCTCTGTAGCCTCTGTCCGACGGGCAGCGCATGAGTTTGAGATCGGTCTTGGTGTCGTTGAACCAGTTGATCTGCCCGATGCCGGGATCGTCGCGGTAGTCCGTCAGGCCGCCTTTGAAGAGTACTTCGTTGAGCGGTCTCGTGCCGGGTCCTCGGCCTTCCTGGGTTCCCCACGTGGAGCTGAGCACGTCGCTGCCGCTCAGCGGTTCTCCAACGCCGGACTTGCCGCCCCAATCGTAGGAACCGACATCGGCGACGGTGATGCCTGTGAGGCGGTGAATGGGGATGGTCTGCTCGTGCTCGTCGCCGCTTGCGTAGGTGATGCTGGCGGTGGCGATCCCTTTCAAGTTCGCGGTGCAGACGATCATCTTGGCCTGTTCGCGTGCCCGTTTCAGCGATGGCAGGAGAATGCTGATGAGCAGAGCGATGATCGAGACAACAACGAGCAACTCGATCAGAGTGAATGCGTTGTGCAGTGATGCGCGGCGTGCGCGGGGACACGGCTGCACGGTGGGTGCGGACTTCATAAATGGTCTCCTGTCCATGCTTCCGGCCGGTGAAGTCACCGATGCTCGCCACGCACATTAGACCGCACCGATGCCGTGCGTGTAAAGGGGTTTTTTATGGGCGATGCCCTTGCGCCAGGTTCTGCGGCGGGGGCGATTCTGGGCTGGGCTGTTCGTTTGCGAGATGTTTTCGCAGGGTGGGGTCTCAAGAACCGCGCGTCACGCCCCGTCATTGATGCTCCAGCGGGAGCGGATTTGGTCCGATATACGATGGAACCGGGCTGACCTGTCGCCCGATTGAATCGGGGATGATTTGGGACATGTCTGTGGTGTCATCGTTTCTCCGGGGTATTGGTCGCCGGGCGGGTCAGCGCTTCGCCGCCCATGAGTATTGGGAGCGTCGGCATCAGTCTCGGCGGGGGCAACTGTCGGCGGTCGGGCATGCTCAGCTTTCCGACCGCGCTAACGCTGCGCAGTACGACCAAAAACGCCAGCGTCTTCTCAACATGCTTGCGCGACAGGTACCGGATCCGTCGGGTCGGTCGCTGCTCGATGCGGGGTGCGGCGTGGGTGTGCTCTCGGCGGCGTATGAGAGTCTGGGCTTCGAGGTCGTCGGGGTCGATTTCTCACGGACTGCGATCGAAGAGGCGTCGGCGAGCGGGCTGCGTGCGCGTTGGGTCGTTGGGCAGATTGCTGATCTGGATCTTTCGACGCGATTCGATGTTGTGATGGCTGTCGACGTGCTCTTGCACGTCGTCGACGATCGCATGTGGCGGGCTAGCCTTGGCGCACTGGCGAAACACCTCCGACCTGACGGTGTGGTCATTCTTCTCGATCATCTTCACCGCGACGACGCGAATCAGGTCACGCACGTCAAGACCCGATCGAAGGGCGAGTACGTCGACGCGCTCGGCGAGGTTGGTCTGTTCGTCACGGAGCACGAATCGTTCCATCTCGCGCATGAAGCGGGCGGGAAGGACTTGCTGGCGATTCGGAAACTCAATTCCTAACTTCGCCGCCGCCGCGGGTGACCGCCGCGCGACGATCGAATCTGTATTTCCGTGGCGATCGGGTTGAAAGCTCGCTCGATCCGCGACGTCGAATGGCCGATAAAACACCGTCGGGTTTGTCGCTTCGTGCCGTTGCCCTGTGCAGCGCGACGGAAGTGGTAAGCCGGCCGGAGAGGGCACGCCAATGGCCACCATGATGAAGACTGCGAAGGGTGCGGCGCTGGGCGCGTATGTCAAGCTGTGCAGCCGGGAGGGCCGGCGGATTCTGGCGATAGACCATGGCGGGCTGGTTCGCGTGCGCCCCCGAAGCGATGAGGATCATGTTCGCGGCGCGTTGCACTGGCTGCTGCGGGCGCACGATATCGGGATCGACGACGGGGTGTCGGCGATGTACTCGCTGGTTGAGGGCTGGATGGGGTCTTACCCCGAGACGACCGGTTACATCATCCCGACCCTGCTGGACTGTGCCGGTGTGTTCGAGGACGACACGCTTGCGTCGCGTGCGATCGAGGCGGCGGAGTGGTTGCGAAGATGTCAGAGCGAGGACGGATCGTTTCCGGGTAGCTTCATGGAGCGTCTCGGTCCGGCGAGGGTGTTCAACACCGGACAGATCATTTTCGGATTCATCCGTGCGGCGGAACACACTCAGGGCGAACGGTTTACGACCGCGGCGAAACGAGCCGGCGACTGGTTGGTGCGCGTTCAAGATCGCGACGGGGCTTGGCGGCGGTCGACGCTTGGGGGCATGTCGCACGCATACAATGTCCGGACTGCGTGGGCGCTCATGCGTCTATTCGAGTTGACCGGCGAACAGAGATACGGCGACGCGGCGTTGCGTGCGGCGGATTGGACGCTGTCGCAACAGCAAGAGTCGGGCTGGTTCGCGAACAACACGTTTTCCGCGGACGCGATGCGATCTTCGTTGCACACGGCGTCGTACGCGATGCGCGGGCTGCTTGAGGTCGGCGCATTGACGGGCCAAGATCGGTTTGTCGCGGGCGCGGAGCGGGCTGCGGTAGCGCTGTATGAGATTCGTCGTCGGAGCGGATTGTTGCCAGGCTCGTTTGACTCTGCGTGGCAGGGGGGCGGTCAGTGGCGATGCCTTCCGGGCGAAGCGCAACTCGCCATTGTCTGGCTGAGACTGGCGAAGATGTGCGATCGGGACGCGCTGGGGTACGCTGCCGACGAGTTGCTGGAAGACGTCAAGTCTGCGCAATTGCTGGACGAAACGAATCCCGACCTGTACGGCGGAGTGAGCGGGTCGGTTCCCCTCGACGCACCGTACGAGCGATATTGCCTGGTCAGTTGGGGCGCTAAGTTCTTGATCGACGCGTTGAACCTGAAGGGAGGCGGCGGTGGGACCGCTGGAGGATGACAACGGAAAGTGTGTCCTTGGCTGGCATGACAGTCATTCGGCCAGCGTCGCTCTGATCGGTCCCGACGGACGAATCCGGTACGCCGCGGCTGAAGAACGGTTCACGAAGCAGAAGCTATTCAAAGGCTACCCTCAGTACGCCCTCGCCGACCTTGCGGACCAAACCGGGGTTCGCGAATTCGAGACGTGCTACGCCGATCTGCCGCTGGTCACCAAAGTTCGACGCAACGCGGGGTTGGTGTGGAACACTTGGCGACGGGGCTTGAATTCGTCGAAGTCGATCGGCACGTTGTTGAACACTGGACTGGACAGGTTTCGCGGCGGCGCGTTTCATGGTGTCGTCGGCAGCACGGTCGGGGGCGACACGTCACGCGCGGGCGGACGACCGGACATCGGTTTCGACGGGTTGTGCGATCATCACACGGCCCATGCTGCGAGCGCGTATTATCCATCAGGATTCGACAACGCAGTGGTGGTGACGGTCGATGGTGTGGGCGACTGCTTGTCGGGGTCGGTGTTTGAGGGCAAGAACGGCCGGCTGTTGCGACAGCGCACATTCTACTACAACGAGTTGACCGTTGGCGCGGATTACGAAGTGTTCACCGCGATGCTGGGGTTCGACCCGGATCGTCATTGCGGGAAGATCACCGGGCTTGCTGCCTATGGAAGGCCGAACGAAGCTTGCCTTGCCGCGTTGCAAGAATTCTTTGCGGGTTCGTGGAAGCGTGGAAACCAGAATTATTTCGATCGGATGCATTCCGCGTGTGCGACGGAAACTCTTGCGGAGTTGCGCGGTGTGCGCGACGAGCGCTTCGGTCGGTTCAGCCGAGAAGACCTTGCCCACGCGATGCAACACATGGCTGAGCAGGCGGTATTGAACGTTATCCGTGACAACGTTGCTGACATCGCCGGTAGGAACATCGCGCTTGCGGGTGGGGTGTTCGCCAACGTTCGAATCAATCAGAAGGTCAAAGAACTGGGATTCGCCAACCTGTTCGTTCAGCCGGCGATGGATGACGGAGGGTTGTCACTTGGGGCGGCCTTGCATTACCTGGGGCGTACGCGTTCGCTGAAACCGTATCGATTGGATCACATGTTTGTGGGGCCGAGGTTCTCGGATGAGCGTGTGGAGGACGCGTTGGAGCGGGCTGAGATCTCGTTCGATCGCGTTGGCAACATTGGGCCTGCGGTGGCGAGGCTGCTTGCGAACGGGCAGGTCGTTGCCAGGTTCGACGGTGCGATGGAGTTCGGGCCAAGAGCGCTGGGCAACAGGTCCATCCTGTGCGACACGCGCGATCCATCGGTGAATCAGTGGCTTAACCGTCGGCTGAAGCGCACGGAATTCATGCCGTTTGCGCCAGCCACGCTCGTGGATCGCGCGGACGAATGTTTTCACCGGTTGGACGGCTGCCGGCACGCGGCGGAGTTCATGACGGTGACGTTTGATTGTACTGACTACATGAAGCGCGTCAGCCCGGCGGTGGTTCACGTCGACGGAACCGCCCGGCCGCAACTCGTGTCTCGAAAAGCGAACCCCGGCCTGTACGACATCATTGAGGAGTATCGCAAGATCACGGGCATCGCGTCGGTCGTCAACACCAGCTTCAATATGCACGAGTCACCCATCGTTGCCACGCCCGAGGACGCCATCAGAGCGTTCCAGCAAAGCCGGCTGGACTACCTTTCCATCGGCCCGATTCT
>CAYQFV010000177.1:0-6962 GCA_964416845.1 uncultured Phycisphaeraceae bacterium
GGCAACTGCGTGGAAGTCTTGAGATGTTTCGACATTCTGCCCGCATTTCCGGAAATCAATGCCCTGCAACTGGCCATTCGCAAAGATTCACTCCCATACATCATCAAGAGTGAGGAAATCGGGTACGCCTCCGACAATTGCGCTTATGTCAAGGCTGACATCGGCTACACGCTCTGCGGTGGTGTGGGAAAGGACGGAAATATCCCGAAACCGTCGTTCATCGTTTGCAACTTCGTCGGGTGCAACGTGTACATCAAGTGGTTCGAGCACTGCGCTGAGATTCTCGACGTGCCGATGATCATGCTCGACATTCCATTCCTTCGAGATACCCATCCCAGCCGCGACGATGTTACGTACGTAATCAGTCAGCTCAAGGAACTAATCGCTCGCTGTGAATCGCTCACTGGAAAGAAGTTTGACATCGATCGATTGCGTGAGATTCTTCGGTACTCAGCCCGTGCCGAAGACGGATGGAGTCGCGCCAAGGATCTGTGCAAGAATCGGCCCGCGCCGTTTGACTCGTATTTTGACAGCATCAACATGATGGGGCCTATCAATGCGCTACGCGGTACACGCGAGGCGGCAGACTTCTTCGACAATGTTGTCAAGCACTACGAGCAAATGGTGGCGGATGGGGTTGGCGTTGTCGAAGAAGAGCGTTTTCGGACTGTGCTCGAAGGTCCACCGCCGTACCCTTACTATCGCAACTTTCGCAACCTGTTTGAGGCGTGGGGGGCGGTCGCCGTGCAGTCCACGTATTCGACTGTCGGCGGCATGTGGGAATTTGGATTTCGACATGATCCCGATCACCCGCTTGAGAGCATTGCGGAACAGATGATCGTGCACAATCTGTGCAATCGGTCGATGATCGAGCGATATCAGCAGATTCGCCGTTACGTTGAAGAGTGGCATGCGGACGCTCTGGTGATTCATAGTGTGAAGAGCTGCCGTCTCTTCTCCGCAGGCCAGGGCGATATGAGAGAGTACTTCATCAAGGAACTGGGCGTTCCGACGCTCATGGTTGAATCCGATCTTGAAGACCCGCGTTACTACGCCGAAGCGCAAATGAAGAACCGAATCGACGCGTTCTTCGAATCGTTGCAATACAAACGTATTCGCAAGGCGAGCGAGGCATGACGACGCGCTGTGTGAACATTGAAGGGTTGCCCAAGGAGTAGACATGCGAGACAAAGGGATGACATTTGCCGCGGGCATTGACGTCGGAAGCACGCAGACCAAAGGCGTTTTGCTCGACACGTCGCGCGCTATTGTCGCACGCACGCTTATCGACACCGGTGCCAACGTCAAACGTGCAGGCCAGCGCGCGCTCGACGAGATACTAGCGATTTCGGGCATCAATCGGGACGACGTGAAGTTCGTCATCGGCACGGGGTATGGGCGATACAAGATTGAGGCCGGCGATGACCAGGTGACTGAGATCTCCTGCCATGCGCGGGGCGCTCAGATGCTCTTTCCGGGGACCCGCACCGTGATCGATATGGGCGGGCAGGATACCAAAGCGATCAAGGTCGGCCCGGACGGCGATGTCGTCGACTTTTGCATGAACGACAAATGCGCGGCGGGTACGGGGAGGTTTCTCGCAGGCGCGGCCGACGTCCTTGGCCTGACGTTGGACGAGATCGGAGGCATTGCGCTTCGAGGAGACAAGCCCGTGCGACTGACCAGTGTGTGCACGGTGTTCGTCGAGTCCGACATTCTCAGTCACCTAGCGCAGAAGAAGAAGGTCGAGGATATTCTCGCGGGCGTGCACCAGGCGATCGCTGCCCGGACCATTGGACTGGTTCGTCGAGTTGGGCTGGAGAAAGAGGTGACCTTCACTGGCGGCGTAGCGCGCAACGTCGGAATGGTCTGCGCCTTGGAGAAGAAGCTCGATATCAAGCTGAATACGAGCAGTGATTCGCAGTTCATCGGCGCCATCGGCGCTGCGCTGTTCGCAATGGACCGTGTGTTGGCAGACGTCGGCGACGCCTCGCCCGTCAAGCAGGAGCCGGCCGTCTGGGTCGACGAGTAATAAAGACCACCGGTGTGGCGAGTCACGGCCGTGTTGTGGTCTCGCACTGAACAACCGGTATGACGCATCGAGACCGACGGCGTCGCGGTCGGCGATCGGCAGCGAAAAGGAGAAACAAGCGTGGCCTACATTGCAGGTGTGGATCTGGGAAGCGGCGCTACCAAGACCGTCATTATTGACGAACAGAAACGCGTTTTGGGCAAAGGCATCGCTCGAACACAAGCCGACTTCGACATCGTCGCATCCAATTCCATCGAAGGCGCGTGTCGAGAGGCGGGCTTGTCTCGGGAAGATATCACCTATATCGCCGCCACTGGTCTTGGACGATATAGTCTCAACAACCGGAATATCCAGATCACCGACTTGACCTGTGGCGCGCGCGGCGCGCACGCACTCTTTCCAGACGCGGGGTTCGTTCTCGACATGGGAGCCCAGAGTACTCGCGCTATCTCGCTGCGCGACGGCGGCAAGGTGAAGTCGTTTAGAACCAACGAGAAGTGCGCTGCAGGCAGCGGCGGGTTTCTGCAGCGCATCTCCCGCTACCTGGAAGTCAGCCTTGAGGACATCGGAAAGGTATCACTCTCCGCGACCGACCCGCAACCCATTAGCAGTGTCTGCGCAGTGCTGGCTGAATCCGAAATCATCAATCATGTTTCTGAGGGCAAGACCGTCGCAGACATTATCCGCGGAGCGCACGATTCTCTCGCGGATCGGGCTCTTAGTCAGCTTCGACTTGTCGGATGCGACGGCGCAGTGGTCTTCATCGGCGGCGTGGCGCTTCAGGAGGGCATGGTGGTCGCTTGTCGAGAACGTTTCGGCGGTACGGTGCACGTTCCCGAGTCGCCGTCCCATGTGGTGGCATTTGGTGCGGCCATCCTCGGACTGCAACGATTTCAAAGACGCGTCACGGGAGCGAGATCGCCGAAGGACCAAGCCGCAACAATCTCCTGAGACTGAGCGACGTTATCATTTGCAGAAAGATATCGGCATCCCGCACAGCGTGGTGCTGTACAGTGTGAACACGGATGCCTGACCGAGGCAAACGCAGGATGGGTGGCCATGGGTTGCAGCACGGGTGATGCACTTGACTCAACGACCGCTTGATGACACATGTGCCGAGTGTGACCGCGAGCAGTCGCCCACGGGCAACTATTTTGTCGCTACGTATCCGCCGTTTTCGACGTGGTCCGACCGAGACATTCCACTCTTCAACCAGATGCTGGCGAGCGCGCCGCCGCAACGATGCGACGGGGTGTTCGGCGTTTATGTGCACATTCCCTTTTGTGTCAAGCGCTGCCAATACTGTTACTACATGTCGCAGGCCAACAAGTCCGAGCAGGATATCAGCGACTACGTCAATGCCATCAGTGCAGAACTGGCGATGTATCGAGAGTTACCAGCCACCGCTGATCGGACGGCCGCGTTTGTCTACTTCGGTGGCGGCACGCCGTCACTGCTTGCCGAACGAGATATCGCACGACTGATGAGAGGCGTTCGCGATGTGTTTCCACCATCGCCGGCTTGTGAGATCACGTTCGAGTGCGCGCCGCGATCAGCGACCGCGTCCAAGCTTCGCGTTCTTCGGGACGGAGGCGTGACGCGAATCAGTTTGGGCGTGCAGCACGTCGGCGACCATGTGCTCAAGGCCAACGGTCGCGTGCACTTGGTTGATGATATTCGTCGCGCGTATGATAACATCAGGAATGCACAGTTCGAGTACGTCAACTTGGACCTCATCGCAGGCTTGATTGGCGAAACAGATGAGTCGTTCATGGCAAGCCTCGACCGCGTGCTCAAAATGCGTCCGGAGAGCGTCACGATCTACCCGCTTGAAGTTCCACACAACACGCCACTCTATCAGGCGACTGCCGGCGACGGCGACCGATGCGAGTTGCCTTCGTGGCGCGTGAAATATGCACGACTGCAGGACGGATTTGAGTATCTTGAAAGGTTTGGTTATACCGTTCGAAGTGCCTACGCCGCTGTGCGAGACCCGATGCGGCATGCTTTTCAGTACCAAGACAACCAATACCACGGTGCGAATCTTCTGGGGCTGGGTGCTTCGTCCTTTTCGTACATGGAAGGGATGCACGCGCAAAACATACCGTCGGTCAGTCAATACCGTCGGCGACTTCAAGCCGGCGAACTACCGATCCACCGCTGCCGTGAGCTGTCCGTCGAAGAGCAGTTCACGAGAGAGTTCATCTTGCAACTCAAGCTCGGCGGGGCGAGTGCGCAGTACTTTCACGACAAGTTTCAGGTTGACATCACGAGTCGCTACGAAGAAACGCTGGCTCGACTTGAAGACCAAGGGCTACTCGTCGTCGACGATGGCGGTGTGACCATGACGCGATCGGGACTGGTTCGAGTCGATCGGATCATTCCTGCGTTCTATCTGCCCGACCATCGCAGCGTCCCCTACGCATGACCGTCGCAGCGCGGTTCGACCCCGCCGCTGCACTTGACCGCTTCGACAATCACAGCCATAAGGAGCGTGTTCCGTCCGTCCTCCAGAGGGATTTGCGTGCGTATCGGCATACTATCGGACAGCCACGACAGGCATGAAATGGTTCGGTCCGCTATGGCGATCTTCGATCGCTGTGGCGTGACAATGATCGTGCATTGCGGCGACGTTGGTGGCGTGGGCGTGTTTGACGAATTGGTCGGGCGACGTTGCCGGTTCGTGTGGGGCAACTGTGACACGCCCGATCACGGCATTATGACCTATTTGGAGGCCGTGGGAATTCCATCGCCGACGAGCGTGCCGTTGCGTTTCGACATCGACGGAAAGCGGTTTTGCGTCTTTCATGGCCATGAGGCAAGGATTGGACGGATGGATCATCTGGACGCTGACTACGTGTTGCACGGTCATACTCATTGCCGTCGCGACGAGCGCATCGGCACGACGCGGATCATCAACCCGGGCGCACTCTATCGTGCCCATCCGACGACCGTCGCCGTGCTCGACCCTCGAGTCGACGAGTTGACCTTCCACGAAGTCCGCAAGAGTGACGTAGCGACGTGATGAGCGACTCTCCAAAAGGGCCGATCATCGCAACCGTCGCTATCCTTGCAATGGGTGCCCTGTACGCATGGTTCGGTCCGAGCACGCAACAGGGGCGATCGCCTCAACTCTTTGACACACCGACGCGCGGAACGATACGGGTCGTCACGTGGAACATCAACCCAGCTGACCGCGATGACCGGTCGCCAGCGTGGACCGCTTCGTACGTCGCCGATGTTCTGGCTCGGCTCGATCCAACGGTGGTTCTTCTGCAGGGCGTGGCTGATCGTCAGTTCGCCGACGCAGTCGCCGGCGCGATACGCGACGGGTGGACAGTCGAGGCGGTGCGGACGCACGGCGAAGGCGGCCATTACGCGGCGGTGCTTGTCAAACAATCCGATCGAACAGCTCACCGCCATTTGATTCAATTGTCGGAGACCCGTCGAGCCGTCGCGTTCGATTTGGTCAACCGGGCAGGCAGTATCACGCGTTTCGTTTCTACCGATCTTGCGGACGCGGACGCCGGGACGACGGATCAGTGCTTGCGCGCATTGTTGGCGTGGCTTGAGTTGCGACCGGCTGCTTTTGTCGTGGTGGGAGCTGTCGCGCCGAACACAGCAGCACACCCTGCTCCCTACTCCGGTGTCGCGGAATGGGCGAAGCGATTCGTCCCGTGCGAGGCGCCGATGGACGCCTCGCCGGGCTCGATCAGAAAGCCCGCCAGGATCCACGTCAGTCGAGAGGCGGTTTCAGTCGATCGGGTCGCTGCCGTCACCAGCGGCCTGCACGCTACCGACGGCGAGTGGCCGCTGATCGTCGATCTGTCTCCCCGATTCTGAGTTCGGCGTCGCCCGCTCGGCGGTTGGATCGAGAAGCGGTCCGAAAATCGCTTGGCCTAGATCGACCATGGCCTCCGGGAGCACGCCCGGGACTGAATCGGGGTCGGACTGCGTGGTGGCAGAGACCCAGCGGCGAGCGTGTGCCTCGAAGATCTCCGGCCCCAGCAGCATGACCGCCGGGTGCGTCAGCCGGAGATCGTCGGCCATCTGTCGCAAGGTCTCTCGCTGCATGACCGGCAGGCCAGATTGCCCGACAAGGTTTGCGAACAGCTTCTGCGGGTTGAATGTGGAACGTCGTCTGACGGTACGCGATTGAATACGCTGGACGATCAGCAAAACAACCACCAGCGCAGCCGCTCCAACGGCTGCGTAGACGAGAACGATCGGGGAACCGCCTCGCGTGAAGTGGTCGCGAGCAGCCTTCCACAACGCTTCAGCAAGGACGGCGGCGATCATCTTGCCTCCTCGTCTACAGTCAATTCAAGCGCTCCCAGCGGCAGCGAATCGGTGAGTACGCACCGGGCACGCTGGCGCACGCGTTCGTCGGGGTCATGTTCGGCGAGAACCCGCGTGCGATCGGCGAGCGAGGTCAATGTGAGGCGCTCAACAACCCAAAGCCCGCTGATACGATGGGCTGGCGAACTGTGCTCAAGCATGGAGATCAACGCAACGGCCGCCTCCCGCAGGTGCGTTCCGATGAGCGCCTTGACCGCGTTGGCGCGAACACGATGGTCGGGGGCGTCGAGCATCGGTTCGAGCGACGCGCGTTCATTGACTACGTCGATCGCGGCGAGAACCTCGACGGCGTTGGCTTGCACGCGGGCGTCGGGGTCTTTCAGTGCTTGGCGAAGAATGCGGACGGCGGTTGCGCCTTCGAGTTCGGCAAGCAGCCCGATGGCGGCGCTGCGGACCCGCTCGGATCCATCGTGGCTGAGAGCGTAGATGCGCTCTTGAAAATCCGCCACCACGCCGAGGGTGCGAATGACAGCCAGCGCCTGCACACGATCTTCGACGTCCGCCGCGGCAAGCTTGGCCCGAATGCGCTGGCCGAAGGACGGAAAACGTGTGCGTAGTCGACGCCCGTCGC
>CAYQFV010000177.1:7062-8620 GCA_964416845.1 uncultured Phycisphaeraceae bacterium
TGCCAGAGCGCCTCTTCTCGCAGGACCGGCGACTGGCCGAAGATCATCCGGCGATAGATGTCGAGTTTTTCCTCTTGCTTGATGCCGCTCAGTGACACGAGGCGAACCGTGCTGTGTGCGTGCTCGTCCGCCGGTGCGTGCACCCGCATGAAGTCGTCAGACATCCACGTCAAGGTCCGAACCCAGGAGCACGCCTTGGCGTTCGTCGGGTCCAGCGTTACCCAAGAATCGCCCAGCAGTCTCGTGACGAACGACGGACTGTCACACTCTGATATCAGTCGGGCTGCCTCCGAGCGCAATTCGGCGTTCCGCAGCGCCCGAAGAGCATGGCCGGCCATCAAAGGGCCGGGGTTGGATCTAAGCGTTGCCACGGCCGCCCGAGCGAACGTGCACCGCGGAGCGGACGCCTTCTTGAAGAGCGTTTCCTCCGTCAACGCGCACAGCCACATCGATGCAAGCGCCACCTCGCTTCGAAAGTGCGCCTGCCAGCTCTCCAACGCCAGCGCGAGAGCGTCTGCCAGTTGGACCATGTCTTGACGAACTGTGCGTCGCTCCGCCGTTGAACTCGCTGCAGACCAGCGATCAATGACTGATTGCGTGACAGAGACGAACGCCCGGGCGGCTGCGGTCGTCGTTTGCGGACAACGAAGCGTCAGCGAATTGGTCAACAGGTACGCGAGTCGGCAAAGTCCGCCGTCTTCGATCAACTCGATCGCGCTGAGGCGATGGCTGATCTTGTCGGAGGCGATGCAGGATCGCGTCGCTTCGAAAAGCACGTCCGCGGACTCGGTGATGAGGTGACGCAAGTCGTTGTCGTAGTCTCGAAAGTGCGATACGAGCAGAGTCAAGCCACCAACTCTTCCGCGCTCAAGCAACGTTTCAAGTGCGTGTGGCCGCAGCGTTGGCGACAACTGCGGCAATGCGCTCACCAAGGCAGCATCAGCCGCGAGGTTCTTGCTCCGGCTAAGAGCTTCATACACGCGTTTCACAGGCCCGTTGAGCGATGCAGACATAGGTCTATCTGTATCGGCTGCGGCGAGTCTCCTGGCGAAGTCTTTCCTGCCAAGTTGAAACGGCGATCTACGAGCCCCGGAGAGCGTCGAGACTCGGAATGCGCGCAGATCCAGCGCAGAAGGCACGTATGAGCGTCTTGTTCATGGCCAATCCGAGCCCGCGCGCGTGTCTCGACTCAGGAATCCGCCGCTGGCCGAACGAAATCTCGATACGCTCGAACCGCTTAAGCAATGCCTAAACCAAAGGTTGCGGGCGCCACAGATCTGCCACAGCGTGCCCGATCACAACGGGTTCACGCCCTGCGTAACGTGGTTTGAAAGAGCGGCGTCAACGCTTGAAAAAGCAACTTTACCGGAAACTGCGTGATCCTCGGGAATCAGCTTGAATCTTCTCGGGGGCGTAAGCCAGGGCGTATTCCCGCGTTAGACTTGCGCGATCGGGATTCGCGCCGAACCACTTCGCGCGTGGCCGACCGTCCTGATCGGCGGGGGGTGCATCCCATTTGGGGTGGCGCGATCGAAGAATTACAGTTAGTCTTCTTGTG
>CAYQFV010000178.1:0-8595 GCA_964416845.1 uncultured Phycisphaeraceae bacterium
TTGATCGCATGGCCGCGCTGCGCTTGGCCATGGCACCCAAGTGTCGCGCCTGCAGAAAAGTCGAAAGACCTTTCTAGAAGCGGCACTAGTAGGGGCAGCACGCCTGCCGGAAAGCGGCGGATCAACGATGTGCGCTATTTCAACACCAACCTCGCGCCGGCGGTTGGCACTCGGAAGACGGCGCGCACGCAGGCTTCGCACAGATCAACCAAGGTACGTCCAAGGTACGTCGAGCGCTCGTTACCCGGAGAACGCGGATGAATCGAGAAGGTCGCGCTTTCCCTTCGCCTCGCGGTATTCCTCTGCGGTCGGAAGGGGGTCCTTCTGCGCGTCGATCACCGGCCATTCCGCCGCGTATTTCGCGTTAATTTCAAGGTATTCGGCCCACTCATCCGGAAGGTCGTCTTCGGTCACGATCGCTTCCACCGGACACTCCGGAACGCACAGGCCACAGTCGATACAGACGTCCGGGTCGATCACCAGAAAGTTCACACCTTCGTGAAAACAATCCACCGGGCAAACCGCGACACAGTCCGTAAACTTGCACGCGATGCAGGGTTCCCCTACCACGTGGGTCATAGCGTCTTCTCCTGATACCATCCAACATCAACACACCGGTCGCCCATAACAGTCCACCCTCCCGAGACATTTGTCAACCGCAATCCGACCCTTGCGTCTCGCCGGCCAACGTTCACGCCGAACGCGCCGCGTTCCACGCTTGCGACCCGCGCCGCCTGATCCTATAGTGCTCCCACCGTGTCCAAAAACGATCGGGTCGTTGCTTCAACCAGGCTCATCGCCGCCCTGACGCTGCTCTCGCGCATCCTCGGCCTCGCACGAGAATCCGCGTACGGCTACTTCTTCGGCACGGGGCCACTCCTTTCGTCATTTCGCATCGCCTTCATGATTCCGAATTTGGCCCGGCGGTTGTTCGGCGAAGGAGCGTTGTCCGCCGCATTCATCCCTGTCTTCACGCGGACCATCCGATCCGGCGATATGCCGCAGGCTCGCCGGTTGGCGGGGGCGGTACTCACGCTTCTGGTCACCATTCTCGCCGGGATCGTCGTCGTCGGTGAATCAATCTTGATCGTCGCAAACGGGATGTCCCACGAGACCACCCTCGAACTCACCACCATCATGTTTCCGTTTCTGGGGCTGATTTGCGTGGCTGCGTTCCTCGGTGGCATCCTCAACGTCCTAGGCCGATTCGCACTGCCCGCCGCCTCGCCCATCGTACTGAACGTGTTCGTCATCCTCGCCATGGTTGGCGGTCATCTCAACGGTTTCTCCGGCCTGCCGCTCATCAAACTCGTCTGCGGATCGGTGCTCCTTGCGGGCGGTGTGCAAGTCGCGATGCACGTGGTCGCCGTTCGCGCCGTCGGATTTCGACCAGCCCTCAATCGAGATTGGTCGACACCGGGCGTTCGCGAAATCGTTGCCTTCATGGGGCCTATGATCGTCGGCCTCTCCACCGTTCAGATCAACACCATGGTCGACAAGTTGATCGCGTGGTTCTTCGTTCCAGATCACCAAGGACCTGCCGTTCTCGGATTTGCGCAATTCCTATACCAGCTTCCGCTTGGCGTTTTCGGCATCGCCCTCGCCACGGCCATTTTCCCTACTCTCGCGAGACACGCTGCCGACGACGATCACGAGAGATTCACACGGACCGTCGAACGCGGCATCCGAATGACGCTTTTCGTCGCTATCCCCGCGACCGCCGGCCTCATCCTGGTCGTCAGGCCGCTAGTGCAGACGCTTTTTCAGCACGGCCGATTCTCCGCCGCGGGGACGGATCGTGTCGCCGCCGCCGTCATCTTCTACGCGATAGGCCTCGCAGCCTATTTCATCCAGCACATCATCGTCCGCGCGTTTTATTCCAAGAACGACGCAGCCACCCCCGCGCGCATTTCAGCCGCCGTCGTCGCCGTCAACGTCGTGCTGAACCTTGTCCTCGTCGGGCCGATGAGAGAGGCCGGCGTCGCACTCGCGACCGCCATCGCGGCGTGGGTGCAGCTATTCTGGTCGGCCGCTCGATTGTCACCGCACCTCGCGAGCGTCCGATTCGCGCCGATCGTTTCCACCATCGTCAAAACACTCCTCGGCACCGCTGCGATGGCCGTCGCCGTCGCGCCGATCGTGATGCCGTCGTGGTCGCTTCTGCCGGTCGATACCCAGCCGTGGCTGCGCGTGCTGATCGCGGTTCCGGTCGGCGTGTTGGTCATGGGATTGGCTGCACACCTGCTGAGAATCACCGAGTTGGCTGAATTGCTGAGACGTGGTGACCCCGACGCTACGTCATCATGACATCAATGGTCGGCTGCGTTGTGCTTGGCGATGGCAGCGTTGCGTTTCAACATTGCGAGCGTCGCCCGTTTCATCGCGCTGCCTCGCAACTCGCGGCGATAGTCCTCTTCGGTCCATTTCAGCATTTCGTCAAGCACCGGCGACGGGCCCGGCGATCGAACGGGAAACGCATCGCCGGCGGTAGGGCTGCGATTGTACGGACACACCTGCTGACACACGTCGCACCCAAACACCCAGTCGCCCATCTGCTTTTCACGTTCAGGCGGAATGTCAGAGCGATGTTCGATCGTCAAGTACGAGATGCATTTGGACGCGTCCATCTCGTACGGCCGGGGGAACGCATCTGTTGGGCAGGCATCGAGACAGCGTGTGCAGCTTCCGCAGTGGTCTGTCGACGGCCTGTCGACCGCCACCTCCAGCGTGGTCACGATCTCACCCAGAAAGAAGTAGCTTCCGACGTCCTGGTGTAGCACCATCGTGTTCTTGCCGATCCATCCCACCCCCGCCCTCGCAGCTAGTTCGCGTTCCAGAATCGGCACGGTGTCGACGCACGCGCGGGCGTCAAATGGTTCGTCCAATTGATCCCGCAGCTCGTCCATCCACGCGTGCAGACGCTTCTTAACAATCACGTGGTAGTCGTCGCCCCAGGCGTACATCGCCACGCGCCCGCGCTCGCTGTGACCCTTGCCATCAGACCCTTGCAGGGGTTGATAGTACGGAATCGCCCCCACGATCACGGTTCGGGCCCCGTCCAGCAGCCTTCCCGGATCGCAGCGCAATTCGTGATTCCGGTGTAGATACCCCATTTGCCCCGCTCGCCCCGTCGCCAGCCAGTGCTCGAGATACTCGAGTCGCTCTATCGAACGTGCAGATGCGATCCCAACCCGGCAAAACCCCAGCATCCTGCCCAGTCGCTTGACAAGTTCGGCCTTATCGGTCGGAGACATCAGTGCATGCTACCGCCTCAAATCGTCGATAGACAACCCATGCGCCGACCCGTTGACATGCGGGGGCCACGCACCTACCGTGCCGCCGAAGATTCGGGTTTGTCTGGCACGTACACGGAAGGACTACCACGTGTTTGATTACGATTGGTTTCACGGTCATCAGTTTCAAGAGCAGGCAGACGATGCTAAGTGGCGATGTTCGATAACCCGCTTTCCCGACATCGACCGTGAAACCGCGTTCGACGATCCTGAATTCAGGGAATTCTGGGACAATTTGCGGGTGCGCACCCTCGTCTACCTGCGCGACGGTTTCAGTTACGAATTCAAGAGCTTTGCCAACGTCGAAAGCAAAGCCCACCTCACCTTCGAATGCGAGCCTGTTGACGAGCAGTACAAGGTCGGTGCATTCGTTATCGCCGTTCCCTTCGACGACGTTGTTCGCATCGAAGTCTTCGCAGTCCCGCCCGAAGAGATGCCCCTCGAACTGCCGCCCATCACCGGTTTTCGCAGCAAGACCGAAACACCCACTCCCGGCTCCTGATCGGCCGGACCGTCGCGAGGTTTGAGCGAACCGCGTGCGTTGCGTACACTCATCGCGTGCTCGGAAAACAAGCCCATCGTCACGACAACGCCGGCCGACTTTGGGTCGAAGAGGGTGACGACGTCTCCGGTCCCGTCGTCACTGTCGCGCCCATCGCTCCCATCGACAAGACCTATTCCTTCGCCGTTCCGCCAGGCCTCGACGTGCGCCCCGGACAGCGCATCAATGTGCCCATCGGTCGCACCGGCCGCATCGTTCCCGCTTTTTGTCTCACGGTCGATCAGCAAGAATGGGACAGCACACTCAAGCCTGTCGATTCGCTTCTCGACACGGAAAGCTATCTCACCGAGGACCTTCTCGAACTCGGGCGTTGGATTGCTCGCTACTATGCATGCCCGCTCGGGAAAGCTCTGGCTGCTCTCGTGCCGAGCGCGGTACACAAAAAGAGCGGCTCGCGCGTCCGAAAGCAACTTCGCCTCGCCCTATTGCTCAGCGAGATCGACGTTCTGCCGACGGCGTCGCGAATGGGCGCCAAGCAACGTAGTGTTCTGGAATACCTTGCCGAAAACAACGAGTGGTGTGACTTGCCAACTGCGCTGGACCAGACCGGCGCATCCCGATCGACCGTGCAATCACTGCTCCGCAAGGAATGGGTCGTGGTTCGAGAAATGCGGGTTCCCGCCGATTGCCCCAACTTCGATCAGCCGAGAGCTGAACCGGAATTCGACCTGAACGAGTATCAACACGCCGCCGTCCAACGCATCACTGCCATGATCGACCAGGATCGTTTTCGAGTGGCGATGCTCCACGGAGTCAGCGGAAGCGGCAAGACCGAGGTCTACATCCACGCCATGCGTCACGTTCTCGATCAGCGTCGGCAAGTCATGCTGCTTGTGCCCGAAATCGCCCTCACCACGCAGCTTGTGCAGCGATTGGCCTCTCGGTTTGAAAACGTCGCAGTGATCCATAGCGGCCTGACCGGCGTGCAGCGTTCGCTGATTTGGTCGGCTATTCGTCGGGGCGGCAAGACCGTCATCATCGGCACGCGCAGCGCCGTGTTCGCTCCCAGCCCGAACCTCGGCTTGATCGTCGTCGACGAGGAGCAGGAGACCAGCTACAAGAATCTCCAAGCTCCTCGATTCCACGTGCGCGACGTTGCTGTCAAACGCGCTCAGCAGCTTGGCATCGTAGCCGTCCTCGGCAGCGCTACCCCCTCGCTTGAAACGTGGTGCAACTGCGATCGGCTCGACCACTTCGAACGCATCGAGTTGCCCCGCCGCGTTCGAGATCTGCCACTTCCGACTCTCACCGTCGTCAATATGGAGGACGAATACTCCGAGCGAACCGGAACGCCGTTGTTGTCGCGCGTCACGCTCCAACGATTGGGTGACACCTTCAAACGCAACGAACAGGCGGTTCTCTTGATGAACCGCAGAGGCTACGCCAACCATCTCCTCTGCCCATCGTGCAAACACCGCATTCGATGTCCCCATTGCAACGTGCCGATGGTCTTTCACGCCGCCGCGAACCAAATCGTCTGCCATCACTGTTCTCGTCGCGAGCAAGCCCCCACGCATTGCCCCGATCCGTCGTGTCGCTCGCGTCTCAAGACCGTTGGCAGCGGCACGGAACGCATCGTCGCGGTGCTCGAAAAGTGGTTCCCCGCCGCCCGAATCGTTCGCGTCGATCGTGACACCATGCGACACGAGCGATCGTACCGCCGGCTCGTTAGTGATTTTGAGCAGCGCAAGATCGACTGCATCGTCGGCACCCAGATGATCGCCAAGGGGCTCGACTTTCCGTACGTTTCGTTCGTGGCTGTCATCGGCGCAGACACGACCCTCAGCGCACCGGATTTTCGCACCGGTGAACGACTTTTTCAGCTCATCACACAGGTCGCCGGCCGCGCAGGACGGGCGGACACCCGTGGCGACGTCGTGATCCAAACGTTGTCGCCGAACGACGTCTCGCTACGCGCCGCCGTCAATCACGACTACCACGCGTTTGCCTCCGAGGAACTTGATCTGCGTCGCAAGATGCGCATGCCACCGTTCACGCGGCTCGCGCGTGTGGTCATGGCTGACGTCGATGATCGCAAGGTCAAGCAGGAAGCGAGTCACCTTGCGGACCGCATTCGATCAGCCATCCGCGACTCAGGGTTAACGGGGTGCGACGTGCTCGGACCTTTGCCTTGCGTGCTCGCCAGACTGCGCAACCGATACCGCCACGAGGTCATCGCGCGGAGCGAGTCCGCCGCCGGGTTGCA
The DNA here is from genome assembly GCA_964416845.1 of uncultured Phycisphaeraceae bacterium. Taxonomy (GTDB): domain Bacteria; phylum Planctomycetota; class Phycisphaerae; order UBA1845; family UBA1845; genus CAYQFV01. The sequence goes on from CAYQFV010000178.1 coordinate 6,062, forward strand.
GCGTCTTCTCGATGAACTGCGCGCTCGGAAGGTTTTTCAGGTCCGCGCCCAGTCTTTTTTCATCGACGTCGATCCAGTCTCCATGTCCTAAACCACGTCGATCGCGGACCGAAGGCCGGCGACGGACAAGCGCCGACTAAACCCCGGCGGTCGTGTCTCCAATCCTGCACGAACCTTTGAAGCAGCAACACGTTATGAGACGTTGCCGCGTGTGGAACATCCGCCAAAATCCACCGCCGTTGGCGCGGGAAGCGGGGCGTCACGTCGCACCCCCACGCGCGTCTCTGTGTCTTTGGTCAAGTTTTTGAACCCCACTCGTCGATATCCCGCGGTGTCATAGGTTGGCACAAGACGCGACATAGGAGTGACCGCGATGGCTGCCCCAACGTTGATGGAACGCCGAAAAGTAACGTCCGCACGACGACATCGACCGTCCAGTGTTGATTTGTGCGTGCTCGCCGCCGACGGAGACGGCTCGCTCGGACCGGAGATCGCACCCACGCCCTCCGACGTCCACCTTGACGTAACCTACAACGATGGGCAGGTCGTCACGTGGTTTGATGACAACTGGTGGCTGGAAATCCTCCGCCGCTGGAAGGATCGGCCGCTGACCATTCACATCAAGCCCACTCCCGATGCTCTGCTCAATCCGTTTGTCATTCACGAACTGGAAATGGTTCGTCGGCTCATGGTCCCGTGGAGACTCGTCGGTCACTGCTATCTCTCCGACATAGGCCATCCCTTGCTCATGCCGCGCGTGGCAGCCAATCCCTACGACGAGATCCGCATCATCAATGTTGACCGACCGTCGAGCGACGAGTTCGAGACCAAGCCGTCCAAGGTTCGCTTCGAAGACGTGATCAGCCGCGTCCACGAGATTCAGCATCGCGAACGACTCGGTCGCCCGATCCTCACGCGCGCTCCCGACCCCAACGGCAAGGTCCTCGCACCGGATTCAACGGCCTTGGCGTAGCACGTCCACCACAGTCGCGGCGATCCGACCGAGTGCTGCGTCACGCCCAGATTCGCCGGTGTAGCACTGCTCTCGAGCAGTGTACTAACGCCATCTAACCACCTGCGAGCACCGCCTACGAGCAGTGTTCCAATTTCTACCCACCGAGCACTCGCCCGCGCAACACGATCACCATAGGATGGTCGCCATGGCTATGATCGTGCAAGAGCTTGGCAGACCGAGCAGCAAAGACGTGTGGGTGCTCCATTCTTCGCGTCACCGGGCGACGTTCCGCTCGGTAGTACACGCGTCCCGTGACGCGAAGGGTGGGGCACCCACCAAGACTGTCACACACGCTTTCCCCCGGCTCGCAAGTAGAGTGCTTCATGTCCCGTCGTAGACCATTGCCCTCAACGATACACTTGCCACCCCTACGCCGTCGCCGACCGGGGCTCCTGCTTGCTGCCGGCGTACTCGTCCTCGTCGTCGTGCTGAACCGTACGCATCGACCGCACATCACTGCGTCGGCCCAGCCGGAAGGCGACTATGCACGTTACCATCACAAGACGTTCAATGTAGTCAAGGTGGTCGACGGCGACACACTGGACATCGACCTTCCCGACGGGCGATTCGACACGACGCGGATTCGGCTGTGGGGCGTCGACACGCCTGAAGTGGCTGGTTCACCACGCGGTGAAATGTACTGGGGGCAGAACGCATCGGCATTCGCCAAGCGCACACTGATCGGCCAACGGGTACGGCTCGAATTGGTGGAACGCAGCACGCGCGGCAAGTACAAGCGCCTGCTCGCATACGTCTATCTCGCCGACTCGGGCGAGATGTTCAACGAGATGCTCCTCACCACCGGCCACGCCTACGCCGACACCCGCTTCGCACACCCCCGGCGCGATCACTTCATCGCCCTCGAGGCCGCCGCCCGCGCGAACCGCATCGGCTTGTGGAAGGACGTCACGACCGATCAGATGCCCAAGTGGCGACAGCGTGTCGAACGTTCCCGTCGCAACTGACCGGCCGCTCGCGCGTGGCAGGTTTTCGCTTGCGGGGGTTGGGCGTGGTTTGCACGGGCGGTTGGCCAGCGTGCCCAGTATTCAGTATGATAAACTCCATGACCCTACCTGCCGGCGGCGAGCTTGGTATTGACGCCATTGCCTCTCCGAGCGAGGCGGGCATAAGTAGCGTCGCGACGTTGGCCGACGTATGTTGTCAGGGAAGGGCGATATCTCAACGACTTCAGGATCCAGCGCAATCTCGACCAGACGCAGTGGCAATTCCTTCGTATCCCTTTTGAGGTGAAATATGATTTCGAGTAAATGGCGATTGAACGTTGGTATCCTTGGCGTGTTGCTGGTCACGCTCTGTAAGTGCCCAACGCCCGTGCGCGCGGAGAATCCGCTTGTGCTTACCGATCAAGAGCAGAAGCTCTACTACGATCAAACGCTGGCGGCCAAAGGGCGAGTCGGGGCTGGCGTTGCATTCAAGTTCATCGAGGGCGTACCGCTGATTGCAAAGGTGAAGACGGTATCTTCGAAAACGCAGTGCATCGCCGCACTCGTCCTCGGAT
>CAYQFV010000179.1:0-8512 GCA_964416845.1 uncultured Phycisphaeraceae bacterium
GCCACTTCTGAAAGTGAAGAAGAAGCAATTTTACTCAATTTTATTAATGAAAACAGCGCGACCGCAATATCTGCAACCCGCCCGCCCATGTTCGCCGGACCAATACTCCGCCAGGACAGTCCTTTCAGATCGTCCTCGGTGAGCGCACGCGTATCGCCGGCGGCGCTGGAACCAGTACCCGACTTCATCACAGTTTTTTCGTCGGCGGTTTGCTTCTGCCCGATCTGTTCGGCACGAGCATCAGGCCGACTGCATCCCGACGGCAGCAACACGGACAAAACGAGCCACGCAACGCGAACGATTGAACGATTCATGTGAGTTTCCTCAGTTTTGTAAGCCCAAAGTTGCCGCGCATGATAGCAAGTGTCACCGCGGACCAACAGGGCATCCCATTGCCGACGATCGAAGCGAAAAGAGAGAAATCAGAGCGAACGGAAGTGAATTGGGCGCGCCAGGATTCGAACCTGGGAAGACGTACGTCAACGGGTTTACAGCCCGTCCCCTTTGGCCACTTGGGTACACGCCCGTGTGTCGCCGCCTCGGTCATCTCTTCTCCGACGGCAATTGGACCAGCCGGGGGGTGATTCTACACGCCAAACCTTGCCAAGCAAGTCCCGAACCGGATGCCCGGATCGCCGGCGCTTCGATATGAATCCGCGCCCCATCGACGCACGCGCTGGCCAATGTTTGGTTCAAGTGCTAGATTCTTGCTATGTTCAAGCGTGCGCTCTCGACCACCTTGTGCATATTGCGAAAGCGGTACGGGGCATCGCGTAGGATTCCCCGTGACGCCCATGTCGATCCTGCACGCTTTAGCGAAGAAGAGTTTCCCGTCTACTGCGTGAAATGTGGCTATCTGCTCCGCGGCCTGCCGGACAACAAGTGCCCCGAGTGCGGCGAAACATTCGACCGTGGTCGATTGCTCGTTCAACAATGTTGGTGGCCCAGCACGCGCGTGTCGCTAAGGCACACCCCAACCGGTAGGTTCTGCCGCCGCTTGTACGCGCTCGGAATATGTATGATGCTTCTGCCAGCCGTCATCTCGTTCATCGGCGGCCCAGCAGGATTCAAGAACCTCGCGAGCGCAGTGCTTCCAGGGAAGAGCCCCAATCCCATGCCGTGGTTCGGGCTGATGCTTGCCATCTCCTATGTAGGCGTTCTACTCTTCATCGTCTCGGTCGTGCATTCGACAGGATCCTTGACAAAGGAGGGGCGAAGACGCCGACGCGCGATACTGGATGCGATCGAGCGATGAACGACAACTCGCACAACCGAGCAATCGGTGCGGTCCGCGTTGACCGCCGCACATGACGGCTCTGCGCTTGCCTGCTTCGGCTCGGCGGCCTACTTCGTGGCGAATCTCGTCGTACCGTCCCAGGAGTCGCCCGGCGGGTGCATCTGATACTGTCTGCAATAGTCCCGAAGCCGCTGGACGGAGAGTTCGTTCGGATATGCCTGCTGAAGTTCGTCCAGAATCGCCAGCGCGCCGTCGAAGTCTCGTTTCTGATACTGCTCCAGCGCATCCTCGTACCGCCGAGCGAAGGCCACCACCGGCGGCGGAACGCTCCCTCGACCGCCGAGCAATTCATACACGTCAACCGACTGGGTCTTCCCCTTGACCGCCACGCGATCCAACCGTCGCCACAGAAATGCTTGCCCTTCCGCACTGCGATGCGTTTCGCCCGACACGAGCGTGCCCGTCCCATACTCCTTGTTCAGCCCTTCGAGGCGGCTGGCAAGATTAACCGTGTCGCCCAAAGCGGTGTAGCTCAGGCGCGACGGTGCTCCCACGTTACCAACGACGGCCGAACCGGTGGCGATTCCGAAACGCGTCGGCAACGCCGGCAAGTTCCGTTGCCGCCAATCCGCGTTGAGCACTTCAAGCCGCTGCCTGCAAAGGATGGCCGCACAGATCGCGTGGATCGCATGGTGTGGGTCGGGCTGCGGCGCGCCCCAGAACGCGACGATGGCATCGCCGATGAATTTGTCCACTGTCGCGCCTTCGGCGATGAGAATTGCGAGCATCGCTTCGAAGTACTCCGCCATGTGTTCGGTCAGTTCGGTCGGCGTCATCGACTCGGCGGTGGCAGTGAAGTCGATGATATCCGTAAACATGATCGTCACCGGCATGGTTTGTCCGCCGATGCGAGCCGCCTCACCCCGTGAGAGCAACTCGCGCACAAGATCCGTCGGAAGATACCTGGAGAACGAATCAAGCGCGGTGCGCATGCGCTCTTGAGCACAGGCCAGGGCGTTCACCTCGCGAAGGCTCGACTCGATAGGGCGGTGCTTTTCAAGATTCAGGTTGCTCAAACGCTCGCTCTGGCCCAAAAGCTGTTTGAGCGGCGTGCTGTAGTCGCGTGCCAATAAGCTGGCGAGCACCATCGCCATAATGAGAGCTGCCGCCGCCACCATCCCGATCACACCAAAACGCGACGCCAGCGCGTCGAGAAAATCAGCCTCCGGAATGACCACGCCAAGGACAACGCGTTCCCGATCGTCCAGCGGATATGGGCAGAACCCTGCCAACCACGGTTCGCCCCCGCTCGTCACCCGCACGAATGTCAACTTGCTCAGTTTGCGATCGCTCAGCGATTCCACCGCGGCAGTAACCGGTTCTATCGCGAGATCATTCGTCTTCGACAGAACCAGATCCGCCCATGTGTCATCGCCGGTAAATCGTTCGTGTCGCGGCAGACCGAGTACACGCGACATGTCCTCAGTCAGAATGAACGCCATTCCCCGTTCACTCGGACGAAGCGCCATCGTCGCCCGCGTGATATCTTCAAGCAGAATGTCCATCGCCAAGACGTACGAACTTTCGCCAACGTCATCCGTCGCCGCGTCAGGGCTGACCACCACCGACACCGAGATGCCCGGTCGTCCGGAACTGGCGAAACTGTAGGGGGCCGTCCAATAGGTTTTCGCTCCCTCAGCACCAGCGCTGCCGGACTGCGACGGCGAAGACAGCTCCTTGGCAGCCGCCTTGTACCAACGGCGTTCGCGGACGTCGTACGGTGACTCAGTCCAATCCGCGACGTACGCCCCGCGGCTGTCGTGTTCTCGCCGATCGACCTGCCCGACGCCCGAACCCACGCGGATGGTTCGGTTCCGCCAACGGTCGCCGACACGCGTAAGGTAATAGTTGTTTCCAACCGCATCGCCCGTGCTCACACCCGAAATCTGCGGATACCGACTCAACACGGGCATGAACAGCGCATTGGCTGACTCGGCATCGCGGGGATCCAACAACCCGCGATTGCCCCAGCCGCGCGCAATCAGCAAATGCTCTTCGAGAGGGTCGAAGAACCGGTGAAGTCGACTTTCGATGTGGTCAATGGTCGTCTCGACCAACATCCGTGAGACCGCCCGCATCTCCTGGTCACGAAACGAAAACGTAATCCACAAAAACGTTCCGAGAATAAACAGGATCAGCAGGATGACACTGCGGAACAAACTTCGCCGGATGGTAACGCCATGCGTCTCCGCATGATCGAGGTGGCCGCCAACCATTCCAGTACGATAGCAAACGACGTGAACCGATTCAACCCAGAGAACAACGCCGCAAACATGACAGCCGATCTGCGGAGTCTCGAATCCTGATCGTACAGCGCAACGTTGTCGTAAACTTGTAGCGCAGGCATCTTGTCTGGATTACAATCGCAGCCCGTGCAGGCAAGATTGCGATACAAGGAACTTCGCGCTGTACTCCTAAGGTCGCAACGGCACCTCCCCGTCAGCGCCATTGGAGTCAGTCGGAAGCGCCGTCCCCAACGATGCGACAGCATCGGGCGGTTCCTCGTCATCCGGCTCATCACCGTCGAAATCAAGGAACGCTCCGTCTCCACCCTGCTCCAGGGCCCACTGCAACATCTTTTCAAGACGCCCCCGCGCCCGAACGATCACCAACTCGCGGCCATCCCGTGCAACGACGACAATGGATCGAATCGTCCGATCGTTGTATTTCGCGAGTACGACGACCTCGTTTCCAGGCTCACGTACGCGAACGATCGCCTCGAATCCACGCAAGGCAAAGTTCGACAAAATGGACTGAGCGTCGACAACTTCGTCACCACCCTTGATCGTGTAGACGCCGACTTCGGCAGTCAGAATCCCCGCCACCGGGATCGGAACGTCGGCGATCGCCGCAACCAATCCCAGCGTCAGCCCGTCTACCCCCATGCCTATGTCGCGATCCAGTCGGACGCGTTGGTCTCGACTTATGGCCCATCTCAAGTCTTCAGGTCCCAGGAACGTGACGCAACCGCTCGCCGCCGGCAGCGTCACAACGATCAAACACAAGGACAACCTTCGCAGCTTCGACATCCGATGACTCCGTTAGCTTCGATTTCCGCTTGCCAATCCCATGAACACCGCATCGCGCCGTCCGCGCACCAACTCGGGCGGCCACTCGTTCCGCCCAAACCGGCTCCAAGCGCCGCGCGTCTGCGAAAAACTTGTCAACGTTTCTTGGAATGCCCCTGCTTCGACCAGTCAACCTGAGAGAGCGCCGAAAGCCCCGGCAAGTTCAACCCATGCCCCAGCGATGGAATCAGACTCAAGTCCAATCGGCCTGCAATGTTGGCGAACACCAATTGGTTCTCACCATCGTCGTGGCCGATGACCAGCACTGTGATTCCGAGAATGACCTCGTCGTCGTACAGTGCGAGCACGTTGACTTCCTCGTCGTCTTCACGAACTCGCGCGATCCGATCCCAACCGTCGTCAGTCAGGCGTTCCACCATGGACGCCACCTGATCGACTGCCCGCTCTTGGTCGTCATCGCTCAACGAAACGACCACCGCACTGACCGCCTCAATCTGAGACAAGAGTTTGGCAGCGTCCTCGTCTTCCTGCGCAACCGCCTTCGACAGAATCTTCAACAGCGGCGCGCGGATGTTGACCTCAATCAACGTGTCCTTCTCGCCCGCAAAATCGACAAACTTGGCCCCGTCGACGACTCCCGAAACCTTACTGCGTTTGGGGTCGCGCGCGTCGGCGACGCTGCATGGAACCATGGCTGCTGAAAACAACAAAGCCGCCGACCACACTGCCGACCATCGCACTCGCGCACATCGGTTAACGATCATGTTCCGGTTCTCCTTGTCCATAGAGGTAACGACTTGATCCATTGGTGTTGCATCTTCCGAATCGCAGACGGCAGACGCTCCGCAAGCAACCCGTCGAGCGTCGCACGCTCAACCTCACGAAGAGCGGAATCGGTCAACTCAAACACCAGTTGCGTTTGGGCAGCCAGTCGCGCAACCTCCGCATCCGAAACGTGCAGTTCCTTCGGCGAGAAGTACGCCCGCCATACGAAAAACGTCATTCCCATCACCGCAGCCGTGGCAAACGCCCGGCGAAAAACCGGTCGCATCCAAAACCTTCGCCCAGGGGCGCCGCGATGCACCGTCTGCGCCCACACTGCCTCCAGCGCCTCTTCGGGAAAAGGTATCTCAGCCAGTTGAGACAATGCGCGACGCGTCGCGTCCGAAGTGCACATCAACTGCCGACACGCGTCGCACCAATCCAAATGACCGTCCAACGCGACCATCATTTCCAACGACAACTCCCCGCCGGCCTGCATTCCCATCAACTCCGCCGCCCGCTCGCACGACATCTCTTGATCGTTCAGTCGTTCACTCATCGCCGCAACCCCACGTTGGTCAACTCTCGCCGAAGCCGCCCACGCGAACGATGAAGCGCCGCCTTCAGCGTGCCCATGGGCAAATCCAACACTTGACTGATCTCCTCGTAGGCCATCCCCTGAATCTCGCGCATCAAGATCATCATTCGATCACGCTGAGACAGCCGGGAAAGCGCCTGACCGATTGAAGCTCGTACATTGTTTCCCAATGTCTCATCATCACACTGCACACCTTCATCGCCCATCAACGAATTCAACACTTCCGGATCACACCGACGCTCCCGCGACCGCTTGCGAATGTGATCGATGCACAGCCGATACACCGTTCGAAGCAGCCAAGCCCGCGCCGAAACCACCCGCACATCATCACGATTCGTCCAAAGTCGAACCAATGCCTCCTGCGTCACTTCCGTCGCCTCGTCAGCATCGTGCAACAGCCACACCGCATAGGTATGCAGCCGATCCTTGTGCTCGTACACCGTCGTGACATAGTCCTTGCGATCCATCGTTCACCCTAAGAACGGTCATACCGCCAAAAAGTTGCACGACTCCGCAACATTCTGACCCCGTCGCCCACACACACGATTCGTTCGCAGATCTCGCCCAGCTATTCTCGCGCTCGCCACGTATCTCCACTGACCCTAAAGCCCACGAAGATCGAATTGTCAGTTTCTGTCGTGTTCACTTCCACCCAAGAACACCCCGCGAGCCCCCGCCTCCAACTCGCCAGCCGAACCACACCACCCTTCCATGCGTCAGATCGTCCTCGCCACGGCATACAAGACTCAGGCAAATAGAGTTCATTTTCTCCTTGAATTGCGGCCGGCGCGCGTTGCATAATAGAAGCCGACGGGCATCCTCACGGCGAGCCACCGAGTCTGGAGGAAACACGCATGGCTGCATTCAGTCGCCGGGTCGTCCACGGGCGTGAATCGCCCAGCCGCCGGTTTGCCGTCGGTTTCGAGTCACGTCTGCCTCTCGTGGCAACGGTCCTCGCCTCGCTCTTCGTCATGATCCCCCCCCACGCAAACGGGCAAACTCCCTTGCCAGCCAACCCGGTTACGAAATCGCTGTCTGATAGCATGACCGGTCATCGGGTCGGCCGGTGGCAGCACGTGCGAAGCGGCCGGAACTTCTTCTTCTGGTTTCGCGAGGCTGAGGGAGCGACCGATGCGGAATCGAAAAGACCATCCGCACCGTCTTCAACAAAACGATTATCCAATCCGAACGGGACCGTAGCGAACAAGCCCCTGCCGCCGAGTTTGCTCTGGTACGACGCTGCCGACAGCGAGTGGTGGTACACGCGCTCGCCCGATTTGTTCGACGCAGTCAACGGGCTGGTCGATCTGGGAATCGACCCCGGATTAGCCTTCGAGGATGAATCCTTCGTGGACCATGCGGCCGCCGTCGGCGATTCGGGCAACTACGAAAATCGATCGCCGAAAGCGTGGCAGGTTCTGGACCGCGACGCGTTGTTCGCACTGCCGGACGGGTTCTCCGCCCACCTCCGCTCATTGGGTCAAAGCACCGCCGACTCACCGAAAGAGAAGAACCCCACCGGTCGTCCGATCGACGCGTTGGGCCTCGGGGGCGGGGACGGCGTGTGTTGCGAATCGATCGTGAAACCGAGGTGTCAACTCGAACAGTTCAGCGTGACCGGGGATCGCACCGTATCAGGTGTTTCCGCTTCGATCGGTTGTCCCTTGGACGACCTATGCTTGGTCTGCGTCTCCTGCTGCGTAACGTCCGGCGACGCGTGCACCATTAAGCATTGCGTGAGTGGTTCTTGCGTTACAAGTCCGGCCGTGTGCGACGACCTCAACCTATGTACGGAGGACAGTTGTGATTCGGTAGTCGGTTGCGTTTTCGATCCTATGATCTGCCCTGACCTGGACGCGTGCAATCAGGGCGCTTGCGTCGAAGGTGCGTGCGTGACGATCCCGGTGACCGGTCCGGAGTGCCCCGACGACGGGAATATATGTACGGACGACGTCTGTATGAACGGAGTTTGCACGCATCCGCCCAACGGAGCCGCGTGCCCGGACGACGGTGAACTGTGCACCGCCGACTTCTGCAGCGAGGGGTCGTGCATCCATCCGCCAAGCGGAGGCAAGTGCCCGGACGATGGCAACGTATGCACGAACGACTTCTGCAGCGGCGGGGCGTGCATTCATCCGGATCGCACGGGTGCGTGCACACCCGACACAAACGTGTGCACGGACGACGTCTGCAGCGGCGGGGCGTGCACCCATCCGGCCAACACCGCCCCATGCTCCGACGAAGGAGACCCGTGCACGGACAATGTCTGCAACGGCGGGGCGTGCACGCATCCGGCCATTGATTGCGATGACGGCAACCAATGCACGGACGACGCGTGTGATCCGCAGGTCTGCACCTTGGACTGCCCGTGCGTGCACACGTGCATAGATCAGCAGTGCGCGCTGAACATCCTGGCGCCGGTGGTGGCGTGCCCCGGTGGGACGGCCAAGCTGCTGTTCGAGACCACCAACACGGCGCTGTGCTTTCGATTCCTGAACGTCACGCTCTCCGAAGCGTCAGGTTGGCCGATCATTCTCGGCCCACTTCCCAACCCGGGATTCAAGATTCACCAAGGTGGTGAAACACGGCAATGGCAGGTCGACGTGCCCATCGCAGCCGACTCCCCACTTGGCATGGGTGAACTAACCATCAATGTCGATTCCTTCGGAGGCGGCTGCAATCCTACCCTCTGCGCAAGCGCTACGGTGCCGGTGGAGGTGGCCACATTGCTCGACTTGGCGCTGTCCGGCCTCCCCGATGCGGACGAGGAGACTCCCGGCGGGTTTTTGTGTGTCAACGACGATGATGACGACAATAATGGGGTAG
>CAYQFV010000180.1:0-6935 GCA_964416845.1 uncultured Phycisphaeraceae bacterium
GCCGCGCGCCAGCGTCAAGATGATGTTCAATACGCGCGGGTCGGCGTCGCTGACTGCCGACACCACAGTGCCCGCTATAGTGCCCATGACCAGTTCGATAGCCACGGCAATAATCAGCAGGGCGAAGACATCCCACCACGCCTGCGCAGGCGACGAATCGAGCAATCGCATCGGTTCAGCCGCGACAGGATCGCTGGCAACGTCTGCGACGACCGGGCGGGCTAGAGGAACATACGTCGCCGGCACGACGTCATCTGTGGATTCATTCACGGCCATAAGTTCAACGCACCGCCCACCGCGCAAAAAAGCACCGCCCGTTTGTAGCGCTTGCGGGCGGTGTGGTCAATCGTTTCGCAAAGGAGAAGGACCGGGCGTCGACAGCGGTCACGCCCTACCGATCGTTATTTTCTGATCGCAGTCAACTCCACCCGTCGCTGCGGTGGCCAACCGGCGTTCGCATTCGTCACGGCAGGATCGCGTCGCCTGACGGACTTCAAGAACTGATCGAACTCGCCCGCGTGATCGGCAACCACGCTCGCGGGACCGACCAGTTGAACCATATAGTCTGCGTCGGGGCTGACGATGTACGCTCCGACCATCCGAAAGAGAGATTTGTTGTAATGGATGCCGCTTCCCGGGGTCGTTTCGGCGACATATCGGCCTGTCACGTCCATGACCGATACGGGCATGTTGTTGATCGCATACTCCGTACGAACCGCAGCCGCTTGCGATGGAGTGCCGTCGCCTTGAACGATCTGCGTGCACCACCGGTCCAAGGTCTTTTGTATCATCTCGCCATTGCCCGGATCGCGCACGTCGGGGAAGCTCCACACGACGAGCCGTGCATCCTCGCGCCGCGTATCATTCGACGGCAAGCGAAACTCCAGCCGCCGGGAAGGATGAGACGGCGACTCGAGCTGCCACATCGGCGAAGCGTCGAACATTAGCGAGTCGGCCACCACCGCTCGCTTTTCCGCACACCCGGCCCCCAAGACCGCAACGGCACCCAATACCATCAGCATGTGACCGATGTTCTTCATCTGTCCGACTCCGAAACGAACTGACCTAGACGTTGACGATGATATCGAACCGGCGCGACGTGCGCAGGCCTAGACACTTCCCCGCAAGTGCCCGCAATTCTTACCAAGAATCCACTTGGACCAGGCCGACCCCAGACACCGCTTTCAACGCCTCGAAGAGGGGCGTGCGGATCAGTTGCCGGCCTTGGCGCTTTTCAGAAAGGCGACGATCGACGATTTCCATCGTTCCACCCCGGCTGCGGGGCCTGTCGCCTTGAGGAAGTGAGGGCCTTTCGCGTGGTCGATGATCGCGGCGAGCATGCGGTAGTCCTTCTTGCTCGCACCGCCGCCCATCATCGGACCTGCCGAACCCATGGTCCCGGGGATGTCCACCAGCTTGAACGATACACCGTTCAATTCGACATCCAAACGCGTCGTGACCGAAACCGTCGGACGACCGTCCGGCTGCGTGAACTGCCCGTACCATCGTGCCAGATTGGCTTCGTCCATTCCCTTCATGCCGGGGAAATGGGTGATCGCAATCGTCACGTCCTCGGGTTCGTTATCGGTTTTCGGCAATCGGAACTGAGCTTTTCTCGTTGACGAAATCATCCCGGATGTCGACGCCGGCTCGACCCGCTCCCACCCGACCGGAATCGAAAACGAAACGCCGGTCAACGTTAGCGGACCTTCGACAAACTTCACGCCGCTCGTGTCGACGTCTTCCATCGCCGCCGGCTTGAGGTTGCCGCCGGGCGCAGGCGCTCGCGCAGGTGCGGTCGGCGGTGTCGATCGGTCGGATGGCGTTGATTGCGCTCCGGTGTCCGACGGGGCTGCCACGAAACTCGGTGGCCTGGGAACGTTGGCGGTATCCTCTTTGCAGGCGGTCGGTAGGAGACACACCGAAAACGACCCCGCCAGGACAACTCGTTGAATCGTAGAAAGCCGCATAGCACAACGCTCCTTGTCAATTCCGAAACGATGGTTCACTGCTCTGGAACAGCATCGGTGATTACGTGTGCGTCACTGCTCTCGAGCAGTGCACGAGTCGATCAAGACCGCTTTTCGCACTGCTCGAGAGCAGTGGCACACAGCACAGTGTTGCAACCCACCGGCGGATCGACGTATGACTCGACACTAGGAAAACAGCTTTTCCATCTCCTCGCCAATCGTGGCAGGTGACTCCGCAACTGCCACGCCCGCCTCGCGCAAGGCAGCCATCTTCGAGGCCGCCGTCCCCTCGCCACCGCTGATGATCGCGCCGGCGTGGCCCATGCGTTTGCCCGGCGGTGCGGTCTGACCTGCGATGAACGCGACCACAGGCTTGGTCACGTTGTCCTTGATGAACGCGGCTGCCGACTCTTCGTCGGTACCACCGATCTCACCGATCATCACCATGCCGTCCGTCGCGTCATCTTCCTGAAACATCGTCAGCAGTTCGATGAAATTCAGGCCCTTCACCGGATCGCCGCCGATCCCCACGCACGTCGTCTGTGCGATTCCACGCGACGTGCACTGCCAAACGGCCTCGTACGTCAGCGTCCCGCTACGTGAAATGATGCCAACGCCCCGATCACCGTTTTCCTTGGGCTTGTGGATGTACCCCGGCATGATGCCGATCTTGCACTCGCCCGGCGTGATGATCCCCGGACAATTAGGCCCGATCAGCGACACACCCTTGTCATCAACGTACTTGCGCACGCGGACCATATCCAACGCAGGAATCCCCTCGGTGATGAGCACGATCAGCGACACGCCCGAGTCAGCCGCCTCGAACGCAGCGTCAGCCGCGAACGGCGCGGGAACGAAGACCATCGAAACCGTAGCGCCGGTCGCCTCGACCGCCTCGTGACAACTGTCGAACACCGGCAAACCGTGCTCCGACTTGCTGCCGCCCTTGCCCGGTGAAACACCCCCGACGAAACGTGACCCGTATTCTAAACATTGGGCCGTATGAAATGCTCCCGCCTTGCCCGTGATGCCCTGACAGATGATCTGCGTGTCTTTGTCGACCAAGATGCTCATATTGTTTCCACCTTCGCTGCTGCGCCCAAGCGCGATCAACCACAACTCAAAACCGCTCACCGAGTATCGCCCGCCGTCCTACGCTTGTCCAGCAACCCCGCCGCCTGCCCACGCGAACCGTCGCGCAACCACCGCGCGATCTAACGCGCGTCGTCTCACTCCTGTCTCGCGCCGCCTTTTCGCGTGATAACGATTTTGGCGAAAAACAGCCGATCGAAGTCCCAATCTTCCCATGCCACCTTCAGAAGCGTCGCGATCCGCCGCGCCGCCACGCCGCGGAACACGTCTCGATCCTTGTAGGAGATGACGATTTCGCGGTCGAGATCGATCAGATCGTCATTCAGGAGCACTTCCAACTCGGCACATTTCCGCGAGCGCACGCTGATTCGCTGGCCTTCGATGCTCCCGCCGATGTAGGCCAGTTTCAGACGAAGCTTACGCAGTAACGCATCCGAATAATCCTCGTCGCCCTTCGGCGTGACACGTACATATTCGCCAGTCCACGGGTGTCCCTGAAAACGGCGCTGTCGCAGCCAGCACATTCGCCCTTGCGGCTGATAGCGGAACCAATGCTCGAACGACGAGACCGTCCGCGGACGCACCTTGTTGAGATACTCCGCGAACGCATCCGGCGGAGGGATCACACCGCGATGTCCCACGCCCGGCAGTTCAACGAACCGGATGGGCACCTTGAACCGCTTTGCGATGCGGGCCATGTATCGGTTCGATCCGGATATCCCCGTCGTTTTGGACTGCCGTTTCTTGCCCGGCTCCGCCCGGTCCAACTCGCCGTAGACGATCATGACGGGGATCGATCGCACGTTCACCAACATGATGTCCATCAGTTCGTAGCCGACCTGCGTCGCGAACGTGCCCGCCAGCGGAACCGATGCCGCCAGGAAATCCGTGTACAACGCCGCCATCAGGAATGACATGTGACCGCCCTTGGAATAGCCGCTGGCGTAAACCCGGTTCGAATCGACATGAAACCGCCGCTTGAGCAAACGCAACATTGCAGGCGTATCGCCCGCCTCGGAGTCCGCCGAACCGATGAAACAGCCCTTCAGTTGCGTCGGGGCAGCCACGATGAATTCGTCAACCCGGTCCCCGAGAAGTTGCAACGCGAACTGCATGTAACCCGCGCCGTCCCCGCCCGTTCCGTGCATCGCAATCAGGAGCGGGTAGGCCATTTTCGGATCGTACTGTCGCGGGAGGTGAACCACGACCTCCAACGTTTCGCCGTGATCGGTCGACATCATAAGTCGCTGAATACCCGCTGGCTGCGGATCCCAGAGCGTCACACCCCGTACCGCCTTCGCCACGTCCCGCACGCCAACATCCCGAAGCGTCTCGATGCGCTTCGCGATCCCCTCGCGAACGTCGGCTGCATCCGAACGAAAGTACGCCTCAACCAAGCCAGGCAAATCGTCAGATCGAGCGTCGACATCTTGCCCCGCCGCAGATCCATCGAACACGCTCAGAACAAGCACGACGACGCCGATCAAGGGAACCACAACTTCGACGCGAGATGCGCGAATCACGCGAATCAAGGAAACTCTAATTGGGCGGAACCACCGATCCGAGCCCCAAGCGCCAGCGCGGGAGCTATTGCCAGAGGATGTCGCCTCGCCCACACCCGTCGCTTGCGCTCGGGGCTCTGAAACGGCGCCCGCCTCAACTGCCACAGGCCTCCTACGCAACCACATTCGCCTCTCGACTTTCACAACGTAGATGTTATCATGAACTTAGCGAGCCGCGGAGAAAACACCATGCTATTGCAGTCACTGGTCGTCATCTGCACAGTCCTCAGCGTCTCGTCCAACCCCTCACTTGTCATCGAAGACACCACCCTGTCACTCAACCCGCGCCCGATCATCGACGGCGGCCACGCGTTCATTCCCCTCGACGCTTTCGCCAAGTCGCAACACCTCACCGCCAAGACCGTGGTGAAAGACAAGCTGGTCGCGCTGTGCGGCGAGGTCTCCTGTACGTTCGTCCACATCACACCCGACGACACGCGCACCGTGAATGGCAAAGCGTTCATCCTCGCCGATCGCATCGCGGCCGCAATGAACCTCGATCTCGAGATCAGCGAAAGTTCCATCGTGCTTTCCAAGCCCGCTCGTGGGTCAGATGCTCAACATGCGGGTCTCCCCGATGGCGCAACCCTGCCCGACATCGTCCTGACGAATCTCGACGGTCAACCCGTCCACCTGTCGGACTACCTCGGGAAACGCCTCCTGATCTGCACATGGGCCAGTTGGTGAGCGTGTCGAAACGAACTGCCCGGGTGGCAGCAATTGCACGAACGCTTCGCTGACAACGGGTTCACGGTCATCGGCGTCGCGATGGATGTTCAAGGCGTGTCCGCAGCCAAACCCTGGTACCAAAAACACAAAATCACCTTTCCCGCCCTTGTCGATCCAGCCAACGTCCTGGGTCGCACCCTGGGATTCAGAATCGTCCCGAATCAGTTTTTCGTCGACGAGTTGGGAACCTTCCGCGGCAGAATCAAGAAGAGTGAACTCGAAGACTTGCTCGCCAAACCCATTCAGCCCGTTCCACCAGGCCTTAAGCAACAACTCCAAGCCGCCGCTCCCCAACCCGGCCTGCAATCGCTTATCGCCACTGCGAAGAATCGTCCCAACGATTTCGACGCCCAACTCGCCGCAGGTCAGGCTGCCCTCAAGACGGCGAATGACGCCGCCGTCGAACTTCTCACCGCCGCCGTCACGCTCGACCGATCGTCCGTCGAGGCTTGGACGACGCTGGCGGCAGCCCACCTCGCCGTCGGCGACAAGCCCGCAGCCGCCAAGGCGCTCCGCATCGCGCTCAAGCTCGATCCGAAGAACTGGCTGATCCACAAACAAATCTGGGCACTCGAACATCCCGATCGCTTTTACGATGGCCGGGTTGACTTCCGATGGCAAAGAGAGCAACTTCGTCGGGAGGCGAAAGCGCAGCCATAAGTGCGGCTCGCTTTGTCACCATGCAGATGGATCAGCACGAATCGTCCGGCCCGGGCCAATCACGACGATCGACATCGCGCCCGAAAGCATCCGAGTCATGCACCTGAGCGTCATCATTCCCACGCTGAACGAAGCGACCACGCTGCCGACCACGCTCGACCTGCTCGCTTCACGGGCCGCACACTTCGCCAATGTTGAGATCATCGTCGTCGATTGCGGATCGACCGATCGGACGCGAGACATTGCGGCGCGTTCCGGCGTTCGTACGGTCGTCGGCCCGGGACTGACAAGTCGCGCCCGCGCATGCAACGGCGGTGCCCGAGCAGCCACCGGCGACGTCCTACTGTTTCTCCACGCCGACACCTGCGTTCCGATGCACTTTGATCGGCTCATCCACGAAACGATCGACCGGCCGGGGACGATCGGTGGGGCGTTCGAGTTCAAACTCAACGGGCCTGAGTGGCGATTGCGATTCGTCGAATGCATCAACCGGGTTCGATACCGCGGTCGGGGACGCTTCTTCGGCGACCAGGGCATTTTCGTGCTCCGCAGCGCGTTCGATGTAATTGGCGGCTATCCCGACATCCCCATTCTGGAAGACGCCCACTTCTGCGATCGCGCCCCCAGGTTCGGTCGCATGCGGCTCGTTCCCCAACCAATGCTCACCAGCCCGCGACGATTCTACAATGGTGGAATCCTCTGCACATTCACGTTGGATGCCGTCATTCTCCTGTGGGACATGCTTGGATTCGATCTCACGCCGTTCGCCAAGCTTAACAGGGGCGAGAACTCCCGCCGCGCCGGCAAACGCGACGCCCGACCACCTCACACGACCTCGCGACCGGACCGCACCAAGCCTCAACACCCGTGGTGGACATGGGAACACTGGTTCCCGACTGTGGGCTGAGGCTGGTCGGAGCGC
>CAYQFV010000180.1:7035-8334 GCA_964416845.1 uncultured Phycisphaeraceae bacterium
GTCGCGACCCGGTCCCCCGCCGCACGCGACGCGGCGACGAGTCTGAAGGCGGGAGAAACACATGGCGACGAACATGGGCGTCGGTGTTGTTGAACGTCGATGTGGTTCGGTGGGTCGATCGATTCTGCCCGACCACGTGTGGGGGCAAATCGCCAAGATCCTGACCCTCTCCAGCCGAGAGCTTCAGATCGTTCAAGGCATGTTTGACGATCTGGAAGAATCCGCCATTGCAGACAACCTGCGTATCTCAACCCACACCGTCCACACATACGTGGGACGTCTGTATCGTAAGTTGCGCGTCAGCAGTCGCACGGCCCTGATCTTGGCGGTTTTCGAAGCCTACGTCCAACGCTGTTCACAACGAACGCTCCGACGAAGCCCGCGCGACAGCAAGCAAGCCACCATTCGCAACGACACGCCCGCCCCCGGAAAACCGCGCTGAGCGGCGACATCCCGCGGCCCAATCGACTCAATAGAATCCATTCCGCGACTACGCGTATGTTCACGCAGTTGCATTCCGTTTGTGTCGCCTGCACAGGCGACACAAACAGAAGCGTCAACCCAAAAGGCGATTGTTTCGCCACCCCCCATTCGATATGGTCACTCTCAGTTCGGAGCGAAAAACCGACGTCGTTGCGACTTCTCTTGTCACTGTGCGCGGTGGGCGTCGTCAGCACGCGAGGAATCGAGGGGAAGAAGCACGTTCCCTCCCTCATTGCGTCTCGTTCGTATTCGATCGAATCGGCCCGTTTCGAGGCATGCGTTTGCCTGCTCACAACTCAATTCGGCCAGAACGCACCCCACCGCCCGGAATCGAGTATCGCGGGTCGCGTGAGGCGCCGTGTAAATCCCGCAGCGAGCGCGCCACGCGTCAGATCCTACGGGCGTTTCGCTTCTTCGTATTAAACGCAACAGTCGTCGCGATCATCGCATTGCTGTTGGCCAGCGCATGTCTCACCGCCTCCGGACTGGCAGGAATGCATCGTTCCGAAGTCGGCTGGATCAGCTTGCTCCCGCTGGTCTTCGCCATCCGGTGGCTGCGACCCTTGGCGGCGGGCGTCTGCGGAGCGATGTGGGGCCTTAGCGTGTTCGGCCTATCAACCGCGTTCTTCGACACGAGCGTCACACCGTCAATAGCGTCCGCCGCATTGCTTGCA
The DNA here is from genome assembly GCA_964416845.1 of uncultured Phycisphaeraceae bacterium. Classification (GTDB taxonomy): domain Bacteria; phylum Planctomycetota; class Phycisphaerae; order UBA1845; family UBA1845; genus CAYQFV01. The sequence continues at coordinate 8,193 of CAYQFV010000180.1, forward strand.
ACCATGCCAAGCCTCTACGCCTACCTCGGCGCGTGTTACACGCGATGGCATCGCTTCGACCCGCTCACGCTGGGCGTCGGATGGATCGCCGTCGAGATCGCCGTGTTGCCGCTTGGCCTGGGGAGAGGCCTTCTAGCAGGTC
>CAYQFV010000181.1:0-8258 GCA_964416845.1 uncultured Phycisphaeraceae bacterium
TTGTTTGGATTCATTCGGGCCACAAGGAGATGAGCATGCAAACGCGGAAAGAACGGCGACTTACGGTCGTATTGGTCAGCTTTTGTGCGGGTCTAGGTGGACTAGTAATCTTCGCCCAGACGCCTGCCGATCAACCCACGACAAATGCTTCTTTGGATTATTCCGCGTCACAGATCATTCACGCCGGATTGTTGGGGCCGTCCACTGTGGTCGTGGACTCTGCCGGCAACGTGTACGTGACTGGTGAGTTCAGCGACAACGTCTTCAAAATCACACCAAGCGGCGCAATCATCGAGATCATCGATGCTGCCGGCGACGGGAGCGGGAATATCTTTGACGGCCCTTCGGCAATAGCCGTGGACGCTACGGGCAACGTGTACGTGACGGGGTCTGACAGCAACAACGCCTTCAAAATCACGCCGGGCGGCGTAATCACCGCCATCATCGATGCCACCGGCGACGGGAGCGGGAATATCTTTGACGGTCCTTCGGCAATAGCCGTGGATGCTACGGGCAACGTGTACGTGACGGGGTTTGACAGCGACAACGCCTTTGAGATCACACCGGGCGGCGTGATCAGCAGGATCATCGATGCTACGGGGGACGGAAGTGGGAAGCTTCTCGACGCTCCTACGGCAATAGCCGTGGACTCCGTTGACAACGTGTACGTGACCGGTCTTTCCAGCGAGAACGCGTTCAAGATCACACCGGGCGGGGCGATCACAGAAATTATCGATGCCACTGGCGACGGAAATGGGAATTCTCTTTTCAGTCCTAGCGCTGTAGCCGTTGACTCCGCGGGCAACGTGTACGTGACCGGTCGATTTAGCAACGACGCCTTCAAGATCACCCCGGGAGGCGTGATCACCGACATCATCGATGTTTCCGGCGACGGGAGTGGGAATACCCTTAGCCGTCCTGTCGGAATAGCTGTGGACGCTACCGGCAACGTGTACGTGACGGGTGAGCACACCGACAACGCCTTCAAGATCACGCCGGGCGGTGTGATCACACAAATCATCAACCCTACCGGCGACGGCAGTGGCAATCTGCTAGACCAACCTGACGGAATAGCCGTGGACACTAAGGGCAACGTGTACGTCACCGGTATTCTCAGCCACAACGCCTTCAAGATCACACCGGGCGGGACGATCACGCAGATCATCGATTCCACCGGCGACGGGAGTGGAAATCTCTTCAACAGTCCTGCGGCAATAAGCGTGGACTCCGTTGGCAACGTGTACGTGACGGGTCAGTTCAGCCACAACGTCTTCAAGATCACACCGGGCGGGGCGACCACCGAGATCATCGATAGCAGCGCTGGCGGGGGCAGTGGGAACTTCCTTTCCGGGCCTGGCGGAATCGCCGTGGATTCGGTGGACAACGTGTATGTGTGCGGTGCCTTCAGCAAAAACGCCTTCAAGATCACACCGGACGGCGCGATCACGAGAGTCATCGACGACAGCGGCGACGGGAGTGGAAATCTCCTTGACTATCCCGGTGGCATAGCCGTTGATTCCGCAGGCAACGTGTACGTAACGGGTTCGTTCAGCGACAACGCTTTCAAGATAACGCCTGGCGGCACGATCACAGAAATCATCGATGACACCGGCGACGGGAATGGAAATACCCTTCAGGGTGCATTTGGAATAGCCGTTGACTCCACGGACAACGTGTACGTGACGGGTAGGTTCACCCACAACGCCTTCAAGATCACACCGGGGGGCACGATCAGCGAGATCATCGATGACACTGGCGACGGGAATGGAAGTCCCCTTGACGGTCCTCTCGGAATAGCCGTGGACTCCGCAGACAACGTGTACGTCACGGGGTCTGACAGCGACAACGCTTTCAAGATCACACAGGGCGGGACGATCACCGAAATCATCGATGCCACCGGCGACGGGAATGGGAATCTCCTTGACTATGCTGGTGAAATAGCGGTGGATTCCGCCGGCAACGTGTACGTGACGAGCTCAAACCGTAACAACGCATTCAAAATCACACCGGACGGCGCGATCACCGAGATCATCGATATTAACGGCGACGGAAGTGGGAATCCGCTTGGCGGTTCCAGCGCAATAGCCTTGGACGGCCTAGACACTGTGTACGTTGCAGGGTTTAACAGCAACAATGCATTCCGAATTGTTGAATGTGGCCCTAGCATTTGCAACGATGGTGACGTGTGTACGTTCGACGAGTGCGTCGCCCTCACGTGCTCTAATGTGCCAGCCACCTACGGCGACGTGGACGGCAACGACAGCGTCAACCTCTTCGATCTGTTCTGCGTCCTCGACGGATTCGCCGGTGACTATAGCAATTGTTCCCGGCACGCTGACGACATCGAGCCCTGCGGTGGCAACGAAACAGTGAACCTCTTCGATCTCTTCGCCGTCCTCGACGCCTTCAGCGGCATCGACCCCTGCTGCGGAGGACTGCCGTAGGCTCCACGTCGCCCCGGGAACAACGCGGCGTTGACTGTGCGGCTTCGCCGGCGTCTGGAGGCTCGAAAAACGGCGCGCCGTTGCAGGGCCGTTCGCGATCTTCCTGGGCATCTTGGGATGCACATCTCTCCCCTGCCGCGGTATGGCACGCATGCTGGCCGGCACTCTACATTCTGTGTGAATCGCGACCTTCTTCTCATTCGTTTCGACCGCTCCCTCTCGAACGACTGAATTATCACTTCTTGACTTCGGGAATCGCACCTGTTATATTTCAATCCTATTGATCCCGCTTTTAATGGGTTCAATGCGCGGGCCGGACAATTCATAAGCTTTCGTTGCCACCAGACTTCGCTCCGATGGGTGGGTTCAAGTCAACCCTTCCGTCGGCGGCCGAGTTGAACTTAAGGAGACGAGCATGTCCCGGTTAGCGATTCTCGTAAACGTCGTCATTGGCCTTTCCCTTCCCGCAACGGCGGGCACCATTCCGCCGCCTGCCGATCAACCCACGGCACAGGCTACTTTGAGCTATTCGGTGTCCCAAGTCATTCACTCGGGATTCGCCAACGCGAACAGAGTGGAGTTGGACCCCGCGGGCAACGTGTACGTGTCCGGTAGGTTGACCAACAACATGCTCAAGGTCACCCAAAGTGGCACGATCATCGAAATCATCAACGGCGCCGGCGATGGAGCCGGCAACTTCCTGAACGGCCCTTCCGGAACAGCCGTGGACGCCGCAGGCAACGTGTACATGGCAGGTTTCTTCAGCGACAACGTCTTCAGAATCACGCCCGGCGGCGTAATCACTGAAATCATCGATGCCACCGGCGACGGAAATGGGAATGTCCTCAACCATCCTGCGGGGATCGCAGTCGACTCGGTCGGGAATGTGTATGTAGCCGGTAGCTACACTCACAACGCCTTCAAGATCACGCCGTCCGGCGTGATCACTCAAATCATCGACGCCGCCGGCGACGGAAACGGAAATGCCCTCGACCTACCCGGGGGCATCGCCGTGGATTCTGCGGACAACGTCTATCTTGCCGGCGCCTACAGCGACAACGTCTTCAAGATCACACCCGGAGGGATCATCACGCAGATTCTCGACGCAACCGGAGACGGCAGTGGCAAGCTTCTTAACCATCCTTCTCCGATCGTCGTGGACGCTTCCGACAACGTCTACGTTGTCGGCGTCCGCAGCACCAACGTGTTCAAGATTACACCCGGCGGCGCGGTCACCGAGATCATCAACGCCACCGGCGACGGCAATGGGAACGTGCTCGACGAACCGGTCGGATTGGTCGTCGACGCAACAGGCGACGCGTATGTCGCGGGCTTTTTCAGTGACAACGTGTTCAAAATCACGCCCACTGGCGTGATCACCATGATCATCTCTGCCACCGGCGACGGGAGTGGGAACCCGCTTGAATCTCCCGCAGGGATGGCCGTCGACGCAACAGGCAACATCTATGTGGCAGGAGCCCTCACCAACAACGCATTCAAAATCACTCCCGCCGGTGCGGTCAGCGAGATCATCGACAGCCGCAACGCGCCGAATGGGAATTTCATCAATGGTCCCACAAGCACGGCGATCGACTCGTCGAACAACGTGTACGTAACGGGCCTTGCGACCAACAACGCCTACAAGATCACGCCGGATGGTGTGATCACTGAGATCATCACTGCCACCGGCGACGGCAACGGGAATCTGCTCGATTCCCCAATCGCAGCGGGCGTCGACGCTGAGGGCAACGTGTACGTCGCCGGTCAGAAAAGCGACAACGTCTTCAAGATCACCCCAAGCAACGTGATCACCGAGATCATCGATTCCACCGGAGATGGCAGTGGAAATGGTCTCTATTTTCCGAACGCAATGGCAGTGGACGCCGCCGGCAACGTGTATGTCGCCGGCCAAACCAGCAGCAACGCATTCAAAATCGCGTCAGACGGTACGATCACACAGATGATCAATATTTCCGGCGACGGGAATGGAAACCTCCTTCGCGATCCGTCAGCCATCGCCGTCGACGCGGCGGGCAATGTGTACGTCACGGGCTTGCTGAGCGACAACGCCTTCAGAATCACGCCGAACGGGTCAGTCACTCAGATCATCGATTCTTCCGCTGGTGGGAGCGGTTATGTTCTCACTCAGCCTCGGGGGATCGCCACGGATCCTGCCGGCAACGTGTATGTCGCCAGCGGAACAGGCATCGGCTCCGACAGCCACGTCTTCAAAGTCGCACCGGGCGGCGTGGTCACGCAAATCGCCAACTATTTGGGCGACGGGAACGGGAATCAGCTTAACTTCCCTCAGAGCATCACCGTGGACTCTGTCGGCAACGTGTATGTAGCAGGTGTCCGTAGCGACAACATCCTCAGAATCACGCCCAACGGTACCATCACCGAGATCGTCGACCGCACCGCCGACGGGACCGGGAATGTTCTGGACTCTCCTTGGGCAATAGCCGTCAACGGCGACGGCGCGGTGTATGTCGCCGGGATCGCCAGCCAAAACGTATTTCGGATTGTAGAAGCATGCGGCAGCAATGCTGACTGCGACGACGGCAACGGGTGCACCTTCGACCGATGTGCCAGCCAAACGTGTTCGCACGTGGCTGCCGCGCATGGAGACGTAGACGGCAACGAGACGATCAACCTCTTCGATCTATTCTGCGTCCTCGACGGATTCGCCGGTGACTATAGCAATTGTTCCCGGCACGCTGACGACATCGAGCCCTGCGGTGGCGACGGAACACTGAACCTCTTCGACCTGTTCGCCGTCCTCGACGCCTTCAACGGCGTCGACGCCTGCTGCGGAGGCCTGCCGTAAGCTCCATGTCGCCTCGGGAACAACGCGGCGTTGACTGTGCGGCTCCGCCGGCGTCTTGGCTCGGAAAACAGTGCGGCGTCACAGGACCGCTCGCGGACTTCCCGATCGTTTTGGGATGCACATCCCTCCTCGACCACCGCAGCGCAGGCGTGCTGGACAGCGACTCTGTATTTCGTGTGAATCCCGAGTGCCTGCTCATCCGTGCCGGCCGGTCTTTTTTCCGGTCGGGGTCTATTGCGTTGTGTGTGCGAACCGCTAGAATCTTCCGTCTTTGACTGTGAAATCTCGGTCAACGACGTGAGAGAATTGAATGCCAAAGCACAAGACCCACAAAGGGCTGGCCAAACGCGTGAAGATCACCGCCAAGGGTAAGGTCAGGCACAAGTCGGCCTTCTCCGGGCACTTGATGAGCACCAAGAGCGGTAATCGCAAGCGAAGCCTGCGGAAACCGTCGTTCCTCACGGGCGCCGTGGCTGAGCACGTGAAGCGCATGTTAGGACGCTGATCGAACCCTTTGAACCGACATCGAACGCCCGGCGCTCGCAAGACGTGCCTGCCCGGCGTTGAGACGGAGTGAGCATCGATGCCCAGAGCAAAATACGGAGCAGCACGACATCGCAAGAAGGTACGCGTTCTGCGCGCCGTCAAAGGGTATCGCGGCGGGCGGAGCAAGCTGTATCGAACCGCGCTGAACGCCATCACGCGAAGCGGCGTCTACGCTTTCCGCGACCGCCGGGCCCGCAAACGAGAGTTTCGCGCGTTGTGGATCACGCGTATCACCGCGGCGTGTCGCGCACGCGGTGTGTCGTACAGCCGGTTCATCTTCGGCCTCAAAGCGTCGTCGATCATCATCAACCGAAAGATGCTCAGCGAGTTGGCCATCCACGACCCCGAAGCGTTCGACGCGATTCTCGACATCGCCAAATCGAAACAACCCGCCAAGGCTGCCTGACGCGGCGTCGCACTTGAAATCGGTGGGTTGTCCCAGCCGCGCCCGTTAGGAAGCGGTTGGCGGGAGAGTCGAGCACCCCTGTCCCGCCATTCGCTCCGTTTGGACTATCGCCTGCGTGACGACAGCAGGCGTTCGTAAACACGAAGCAGCCCGTCGACCATCCGCGCCTCACTAAATCGATCCAGACAATACGCACGCCCCGCGTGACCCAGCTTGCGCCTCAGCGATTCAGACTCGGCGAGCTTGACGATCCCGTCAGCCAGCCGGCGCGTATCACCGTATGGCGCGAGAATCCCGGTTTCGTTGTCGTGGACAACCTCCGGCGCGCCGTCGTTGTCGAATGAAACAACCGGGACTTCCATCAACAACGCCTGCACCAACGCCCGTGGGAGCCCTTCCCATTTCGATGCGTGAACCAGAATGTCGAATCCGGCGATCAAGCCGGGAATGTCATCCGGTGATACCAAGCCCGTGTGGTGCACCCGATCACCCACGCCCATCGCTGCCACTCGATCGAGATACCGTTGCCGGTCAGGCCCGTCGCCCACCCAGACGAAGCGCAACGCACCAACACGGTCGATCGCCAGGGGAATCGCCTCAATGAGCTGATCGTATCCCTTGTTGCGAAACAGCCTCGCGATCGTCCCCACCACCACGTCATTCGGCCCGACATTCCATCGTTGGCGGGCATCGTCTCGGGCGGACTGCGTCGGCACGTATCGCTCGGTTTCAATACCGGAATAGACCGTGTGAAACACCTCGCGCGACCCGATACCCGCCGCAACCGCCTGATCGGTCATGGCGTCCGCGACGGTAATGAAAGCATCGGTCTGGTTCGCCGCACGACGCTCGAGGGTTCGATAGAACCACCGAACGGGTAGCGACTGCGTCCGGTTGAAGCTCATTCCGTGAATCGTGTGAACCACGACCGGGACGTCGGCATGACCAGCCGCCCGGCGCCCGAGGATGCCCGCTTTGCTGCTGTGGGTGTGCACAACGTCGAATCGGCCTGACCGCAAGATTTTGACCAGCCGCCGCTGGCACGATAGATCGCGCAATGGGTGCGGGTTTCTCCGCAGCGAATCGAGTTCGACGATCGTCGCTGATGTCGCCCTCGCGCGGGACCACAGCGAGCCTTCCGGCCCGGTCTCCGGCCCGGCGATCAAGGTCACATCGTGCCCCCGGTCGGCCAGCCCGGCAACGCTGAGCAGCGTGTTCTCCTGAGCGCCGCCGATGATGAGACGCGTGATGATGTGGCAAATCCTCATGTTGGCCGTCGCAGACGCGGTCTCGGTTTCACGTGGCAGGCGCGTCCGCTGGATCAGAATCCGCCGGAGCGCCCCCCGGCTGGAGCAAGCGGGCGGGGTATTCCACCCATTGGAGACACAATCCGAGGGCGGGGGAGGTTGGCCCCGCATTGGAGCGGTTCTTCGACTCAAGGATATCACGTACCGAGTCCGCCGACCAATGTCCCCGACCGACTTCGATGAGCGTGCCCACCATGTTTCGCACCTGATTGTAAAGGAATCCCGAGCCGGACACGTCAATGCGCAGCTCCTCCAAATGGCGGACCACATCGCAGCGGTGCACGGTTCGAACCATCGACGCACGTTGGCAGCGCGCCGGTGTCATAGACGTGAAGTCCATCGTCCCTACGAACGCGGCCGCCGCCTCGCGCATCGCGTCCAGATCGAGCGGCTCCCAATAATGAAAGGCGTATCGCTGCATGTGCCGGCTGATCGGTCGGCAACGATCGTTGTGAATCCTGTAGCGATAGAGTTTGCGCACCGCGCATCGGGTCGCGTGGAAGTCCGCCGAAACGTCCCGCACGTCACGAATAGCGACATCCGGCGGCAGCCGACTGCCGACGGCATGAATCAACTTGTTGCAAGCGAGTGTGCAGGTGGTGTGCACGTTGGCAACTTGACCGGCGGCGTGGACGCCCGCATCGGTCCGGCCGCTGGCGATGAGCGTTATCGGGTGGCGAAAAACCCGGCGAAGCGACTCTTCCAGAACGCCCTGCACCGTTCGCTGA
>CAYQFV010000182.1:0-8189 GCA_964416845.1 uncultured Phycisphaeraceae bacterium
GCCTGGCCGGCTACGACGCGTTGATCCTGGACGATCTGGGCTATGTGCAACAGAGGAGATGGAAGTGCTCTTCACGCTGTTGGCTGAGCGTTACGAGCGGGGCAGTGTGATGATTACCAGCAACCTGCCGATCTCGAAATGGGAAGCCATCTTCAAAGACCCCATGACGACGGCGGCCGCGATCGATCGGCTGGTGCACCACAGTGTGATCCTGGAGTTGAACCTGCCCAGCTATCGCATGGAACAAGCCAGGAAAAGCAAGGCGCCTTCAAAGGACGAGGACTGAATCTCCCGGCATTGGATGAGAACTGAACTCCCCGCTTCAGCCGGAGTCCGCCAGTCCAAGGCCGACGCCGGCCGGGACGAATGCAACAATTTCACAGGAATTCACAGTCATTCACAGAAAGAAAAAAGAAGCAAAAAAGAAAGAAGAACTGCATACGGCGGTATTTGTTTGGAGACAGGAACAAGAACATGAACAGGGAAGAATAATCGTCGCCGAGGCGTACAAGTAATCGTCGCTTGACAGATGTTCCACTGCCGGCAACCAGCTAACCCCATAGCGGGGGCGCACGCAGCACGAGCAGCCGCTTGAAGTTAAATTTCATTGCACCCATATGAAGGCGGCAAACTGATTCTTCGTCCGGCTGCGATACCGAACACGCTTGCGACGCTTTGAGAACTCACGCTCCAGCGGTGCGCGGATCGAACTGATCCAGCGGTCCTTGTCGCGATCCTTGTCCTTCATGTTGTTCTTGCGAATGGCACCATCGTGGCAGCCCCGCTTGGCCAGCTCTTGTCACGCAGGCCTGGTGCAATAGCCCTTGTCCGCGTAGACGGCTCCGCTTCGTGGACAAACGTGCTTCAAACCTTGGGCATCATTCACATTGGCCGCCGTGATCGCCACCTTGTTGATCAGACCACTCTGCATATCGACGCTGGTGTGTTGCTTGTAGCCATACCAAAACTTGTCTTTCCCCTTGCAGCCAATGCGGGCATCTTTGTCGAACGCCGCCTTCGGCAGTGTTTCGTTGTTGAGCTTCTCGTAGCCTTGGGCCAACACCTTGTCCCGCTCCTGCCAGAGGTTGGCCTTGCTGATCAGGTGCGTCGCATCGACGAAAGTGAACACTTCGCTGATGAGACCTTGGGTTTTTAGGGCGTCGCGGATTTTCGCAAACATCTGCGATAGACGCTTGGTGCCGATGCGCTTGCGAACCCTGGTGAACAAGCTGAAATCCGGCGTGGCTTCGAGCAAACCAAATCCGGAGAAAAGTTTGGCGGCGATGTTTTCCCGCAGATAACGATCGAGCTCGCGGTCGCTGATGTCCTCGATGAACTGCAACAGCAAACACTGGAACAAGGTCACGATGCCATACCCGTTGGCCCCGCTGCGACCGACGTTGTCGAGTTCAAGGATGGGTTCGCAGAGCTTTTCAAAGTCCACGATCGCCAACAGTTGCCGGTACGGATGATTTTGGTCGACCAACTGGTCCAGGTTGACCATCTCGATTTGATTCAAGTTGCTCACGACGGCTCCCTCCTTGGAATGGGCTGGTTTCGCGAAAAGACAACACCTGTTCCAACCCCCAACAGCTCCATGCCGATCGGCAACCGAATTGCCGCAAAAACCGCCCATTATTCAACAGGGCCTGAAATGAACCCAGACAACGGCAACGCCGCGGAGCAACTGGCGAAACTCCAAGCGCCGGTCGAGACGAGTGCCGACAGGAACGAATAATGCGACCGAGAGTGGACGCGTCAGTCGGCGAGGCGTGAAGTCCAGTTCTGGATGAGGCGTATCCGATCGGGGAAGAACGCCTTCATCGCTTTTCGCAGGTCGTCCTTCGTGGACTCGCGTACCATAATGAATCGTCCGTCAGGCCCGACGTCCCATGCTCGAATCGGATTTGGGCGTATAAAGCCCGAATCGTCAAAGAGCCGCTTGGGTGCACCGAACGCAAGCTGACCACCTGATTGGCTCACCGCCACGGCCATGGCCCACTGCTCCGGAGATTCGGACGAACCTCCGGACCGGTAGAACAACTCCGTGCCGTCACGTGACCAAAGCGGTGACGTTGCCCCCCCATCGGTGACCTGGACCACGGGACCATCACGCAGGAACGGTCGGACGTAGACCTCCATCCTCCCGGATTCGTCTGAGGCGTACGCGAGCCACTTGCCGTCCGGCGAAAGTGTCGGCCAGCCCTTGTATATACCAGGTGTATCCGTGATCCGCATCCAGCCATCAGACTCACTCCACGCCGCGAGGTCAGTCCCGCCGGAGTTCTGCCTGTCAAGGATGCAGATCAGGTGCTGACGATCCGGTGACCACTCGACGGCAAAGGTCACCGATGCGTCGACGAGCGGACCGGGGCGGTTCGGATCGCGCGTCTCGCCGATTTCCGCCCAACCGATGAACCACCGCCCGTCGGCATCGGCATTGCTGAACGTGATCTCTTGTTCGCCCGGCCCCCACGTCCCCCATTTTAAATCGGAGCCGCCGTAGGCACGACGCGTCACGCCTCGCTCCGCGTCATTCACCCATATAGCGCCTTTCGGCGCGTAGAAAACGGTAAGAAGCGAGCGAGCGCCGTCCGGCGAGACCCTAGCGGATCCATACGCCCGCGGCTGAAGATCAAGCTCGGTCGCGGCCCCCTTGCGATCAACCCAAGCGACGGCCCGAGGGATTTCGGGCCAGACCGACCCCTGGGCGTAGGCTAGATTCCCGGTTGGCGAGATCGCGAACTGGGCCGCGCTGTTTCGACTTAGCGTGTTTGGACCGTACAAGGAGTGGACGACATCAATCCCGACGGGTTTCGGATCGCCGGTGAGGCTCAGGCTATCAACGTCAAACGGCACCGCCATGAGCGTGCCCTGACGCGCAAAGACGATGTACCCGTCCGCGTACTGTGGGTGCGACGCGTGATCGATGAGCTTGCGGCGATGACCCGTGCGGCCGTCGAGCACCCACACGGTAAGCAATTCAGGTTGCTCGCTCGAGGGGAATACGGTGAAGAGCGTGCCACGCCCGCTGGGCAACACGTGCGGGAATGCATGTACCGCCTCGTTCGATTCCACGGTGGTCAAGCTTGCCACGGATCCGCCGGTGTCCGCAATACTCCTGAGGCCCTTTGCGGTGCCAAACAAGATGCGTCCGTCATCGCCCCAACTCAACCCCCACACAAACCCGTCCGCGTCAACAAGCCGCGTGGAGAGTCCACCAGTAACCGGTATTCTGGCGATCCTGCTGCGACTGGACATATACGCGATCGAAGAGCCGTCCGGTGAGAACGTCGGCTGCCACGGTTTCCCGGTGGCACCGCTCACCGGTACCGCCGCCGGCTGGCCGAGGCGACGGATCATGAGCTGACCTTCGAAGAACATCTCTTGTATTCCGTCGAGCTTTTCCGGCTGTCCAGCGCAGAACGCCAGAGACTGTCCGTCCGGCGAGATCGCGATCCCCGGAAAGAACGTGTGCGCGAGCCGCTTCCCGGCGGGCAGCGGAATGTCCGCCTCGACCACGGGGAGCGGTGCGCTCGGGGCGCTCGGCTTCAGCCACCACGCCAGCCCGGCACCGGTGACGGTCGCAAACAACAGCAGGGGAATCACGATAGACCTGACTGCGAGACCGGAGCGGGAGGGGCCGCGGGTCGGATCGGTTTCCGGTTGGAGCAGCTCGAGTCGGACGTCGCCGATGTCTCGATAGCGATGGGCCTTGTCGCGCACTAAGCATCGGTCGAGCACGCGCCGCACGTTGGCCGGTGTTGCTGGCGGGATTCGGGCGAGATCGATGTCTTTGTGGAGAATCGCGCCGATCGAATCGCTGACCGTTTCGCCGACGAACGGGTTGGCACCCACCAGCATCTCGTAGAGCAGGACACCGAACGACCAGATGTCTGTGCGTTTATCAACTCTGCGCCCGCGTGCCTGCTCGGGGCTCATGTACGCGGCGGTACCGAGAATCGCGCCGGCCATCGTGAGCGATTGTGGCGTTGTCACCGTCGGCGCGTCGGGTCCGCCGGACGAAGACCCCGACTCGTCGAACCGGGCAAGCCCGAAGTCGAGCACCTTGGCCACACCGTCGGAGTTGATCTTGATGTTCGCCGGTTTGAGATCGCGGTGCACCACACCGGCTTCGTGGGCAGCCTCGACCCCGGCAGCGATCTGTGCCGCGAACTCGATTGCGTCTTCGACGGCCAGCGGGCCTCGATCCAGACGATCCGCCAGGGTCTCGCCGTCGACGTATTCGAGCACCAGATAGCGAGCGCCGTCTTGTTCCTCGACGCCATAGATCCCCGCGAGGTTTGGGTGATTCATCGAGGCGAGCGTCTTGGCCTCACGTTCAAGCCGTTCCAAGCGACCCGGATCACTTGCAAGGTGATCGGGCAACGACTTGATGGCGACGTCGCGGTCCAGTCTCGCATCGTGGGCCAGGTAGACCACGCCCATGCCTCCCCGGCCAATCTCCCGCAGAATCTCGTATTGACCGACCCTGTCTTCCATGGTGCATCATCGTAGCCAGCATGCACGAGGCCGCCAGTGGTCGTGTTGTGCAATACCGATGATAACTCGCCCAGTGCTAGAACGTCCTGGACATTCGCTCTTCACGATCTTAACTGGAGAATCCAAGAGCAACGCTAATACGCAAAGCCATTGTTGCTCCGCGTCGGTCGAGACGACGGTCTGCGCGAGACAAAGCGGTCTTAGCCATCCTTGTCCGTCTTCATCGACGGGATCGACATGTCGGCGGTCATTACGAGGAAGTTCTGGTCGCGCTGTCAAACACCTCATCCTTGAGCAACGTCTGACCCCGCGTGGCGGTCACAAACCCGAACACGGCCAGACCGATTAGGATTGCATGGGCGAACCAGATGTTGCCAATATTCCAGACCCCGAAGTCGAACGTGGCGGCGAAGTAGGATGTGGTTCGATGGGCGAACGCGGCCGCCATCAGGGTAAGCGGCCCGTAGCGTAGGATCGCCACGGAGTTGAACGCGGTCCACACGGCGCCGGTCAAGACCACGGTGACGATGTCTCCTCCACGCGCGAACCCACAAATAAAGAGGAACAGAATGACCACCACGCTCGCTGAGGCAAGCCCCCGACGCCGGAACACACCGAGCGACACCACGAGCAGAAACAGAACCCACAGGGAGGCACCGAACGCGTCTCCCGCGGCAGACAACACACCCGAAAGGGTGTGCCGCATCGACAGCGTGGCGTCGTAGAAGTCGGCCGACCAGTACGCCCCGAACGACAATCCGAACGACCTGGCGGCGAGGGCGACCACCAGGAAGAGAAGGTTGGCGATCACGCCGATCAGCAGGCCGATCAGAATGTCACGCCCGATCAGCGGGTCGGTCAGCCGCCCGGAGAGCAGTCGCGTCATGCTTACGATGCGTTCCGGCCAGGCTCGACGTACATACGGCTCGACGGCCAGGTACAAGGTCAAAGCGAAGACGCCGGCGAAGAGGCTCATGCCGAGCAATTGGATCAACGTGAGGACGACCTGCGCCCCCGTCCCCCAGTACTCGGACACGAGCAGCTTCGATGCGGCGGTGAGAAGGAACACGGCGACGCCCAGGCGCGTCGCGCCACGGCGGTCGCTACGACCCAGACGCAGGTTACGCCGGGCGAAATAGAAACACCCGACCATGACTCCGATCAGCACGATCGGGACGGACGCCCGCACGACGGCGGCGATCCAGCCCGACTCGGTTTCCGTGGCGATTGCGGACGCCGCAGCGCTCGTATCCGCGAGACGCTCGAAATAGACGGGCTTACCGAACAGTGTCGCCGCCTCCACGCGAACACGGACAGATGTGCCGGCGTTACCCTTGACTTCGCCCGTCCAGGCGAACCGCCGGTCGCAGCCGACGCGTGGCGTGCCAACGGGCGCGGCAGGCTGAAACGAATCCCGTTCGAGACCAGCGGCCTCAAACGCGGCATCGAACACAGCCCCCGTCTCGTCTTGCGTCGCCGGTTGCGGCGCTCCTTCTGTCTCCCCCCTTTCCAAGGGGGGATTTAAGGGGGGTTGAGGCCCAACCACCGCGATCCGACGCAGCCGACCCCGCCGGTCGAGCACCACGGCGGCCATGCCCGCTTCGGTGGTCGGCGGGTCGGTCATGGTTACGATTCCCATCGGGTACGCCGGCACCAGCCGCGACGGACTCTGGCGATACCAGAATCCAACCCTTCCGAATCCGTAGGCCGAGTCCGTCGGTGGGTCCGTGTAACCCAGAGCCCGAAGCACATCCCGCGCGTCGTCAGCCAACACGGCCGGTGCCTTGCGTTCCGCCGCCTCAAAAACTCGTGAGAAGTAGGTGGTCACGCCTGCAGTCAGGCCGAACACGCCCAGAAACAGGCCGAGCAGGATCAGCCCCGACCGCATGGTCAGTGACCCGGTCTCTCCGGCCAAGGCGACCAACTCAGGTGACGGCGTTTCCCCCGCTGCCAGCGCGGCCGCTAATGGATTTCCGCCGGGCAAGGCTGCCGCCACGGCAAGCGCCGAGGATGGCCGGGCGCTGGGTTCGATCTCCAAGCACCGCTGGATAACCCGGTCCACGGTTGGATCGATGTCGTCCGACAGGCCTGAGAGCGTCGTGGTTCCTGTCGCACGCAGTTGCTCGATCTGTTCGCGTGTCGCGCCCTCGAACAGACGCTTGCCCGCAAAAAGCTCGAACAGGACCAGTCCCAGAGAATACACGTCGCTCTTGACGGAGACTTCACGGCCCGCAAGTTGCTCCGGCGCCATATAGGCGGGCGTCCCTGCGGCCACGTCCTTGCCCGCAAAGTCCTCAACAAAACCCGCAAGGCCAAAATCGGTGATACGAACCTTTCCACGCCCGTCGATCATGACGTTGTGGGGTTTGAGGTCGCGATGAAGCACGCCTTTGTCGTGGGCAGCAGCCAAACCGGCGCAGAGTTGCCGTGCGATTTCGACGGCCTTGTCCGTGGATGGTTTGCCCATGCGACGAAGGACGGAGGCGAGGTCTTCGCCGTCGATGAATTCCATGGAGATGAAATGCTGTCCTTCGGCTTCACCGATGTCATAAACACGGCATACGTTGGGGTGCGAAACCTGCCGGGCGACGCGCACCTCATGGTGGAATCGTTCGAGTTTTCGAGCGTCTTTCGAGAGCGCGACGGGGAGGAACTTGAGCGCCACGGGTTGTCGCAGCTTCAGGTCGTCGGCCCGGTAGACCTCACCCATGCCGCCCTTGCCGAGCAGACCGACGACGCGGTACCGATCGGTGAGCATCGTTCCGGGCGTGAACCGGGCCTGATCGATGGAGTCCGACGACGATCCTGACGGCACCGGATGCATGGCTTGAAGGGCGGGCTTTGGGGGTGCCGTCACCGTTGGCTGGATCAGGGAAGCTTGCAACGCCGCGCCGCAGGACGGACAGTAGCTGCTGTCGTCTTGAACCTCGCTTGAACATGATGGGCACCGAATCACCGCCGGTATCGTATCCGATCACACGGGATGCGCCGATTGTTGCGAACCCGAACACGAAAGACGAGCTGTTGGCGTCGTCAGCGACTATTTCCGAGGGGGTTGTTGGCCACGTCCAAATCTTGCCGCATACTGATGTCCGTTCGGCCAACTGATCAAAGACGAGACGAATTGCAGCGTTGGAAGCAGGCGAAGCGTTGGATCCCTACGAGATGTTTGCTGTGGGTATAGAGCGGCATGAGGCGAGGGCGTGGATATGCAAATGAGGGAGATGGCGGATCAACACTTCGACGGACGACTTTCCGCCGCTTCGCTGGATCAATTTGAAGGAAGGTCGCTTCTGAGTTCGGAGGCTCGCGAGGTTTTGGACCGCATGTTCCGCTTGATGAAGCTATCTCAGTTTCCTGCGGAGGACTTCTCCGAACATCTTGCGTGGACCATTGCCTTTGCAGTGGCTCGAATAGTACCCAGCGCCTGGGGTGGCCTGATTCCACCCATCACGTCATCCGGAAGACACACTCGAATCGACGAGTACATCGCATCCAATCCGTGGTATGACGCCCCGCCCAACGCAACACTGCTTGACCTGGGGTGCGGCTTTCCTCCACAAACCACCGTTGACGCAGCCGCTCGATTTCCCTCTTGGAATATCGTTGGTGCCGACCCCTCGTTGGCGGAGTACCTGGTGTATGACGAACGTGGCGACTACGCGAGTTTCGACGAAGATGGCAAG
>CAYQFV010000183.1:0-1985 GCA_964416845.1 uncultured Phycisphaeraceae bacterium
AATTTCACTACGCCCTTCAGTCAACACAAAATCCATACTATTGTGACCCACAACACCACGTTCTGCGCTTTCCGTCACCTGTTTTAAAGTGGCGGACGGATTGAATACATTAAAGGCATAATCTTTGGCGCTCTTGACTTGATACTGAACAGCCAGACGCACATCGACGATATTTTCATCTTTGGTCAACATCAGAGCCTCACGAGGAACCGATCCTTGACCTTGCCGTCCACACGAAGGCAAACTGCTTGCGAAAGCCATCGACGACGTGCCCCACATCCCGCACCCGCACCGGGCCGCCCGGCCGATAGGCGATGACGGTGTCGGCGATTTCGTCGGTCGAGGTGAACTCGCCAATGGTTCGGTAGGTGTAATTGCGCTTGCCGCCGACGATCGTCCCGCCGGAGATATTCTGATTCTGCCGACGCAACACGCGATCCAGATCTCGGAAGGTCAACTTGCGAGCTGCGAGCAGGTAGGGGTCGACGACGATTTGGATCTCGCGGTCCCTGCCGCCGTAGACGGCGACGGATGCAACGCCTTCAGCCCGTTCAAGGACGGGTTTGATCTTGTCCTCGACAAAAGTCTTGAGGCGCGTGACGTCAATCTCGTCGTTGCCGTGCAGCATAAGCCACGCGATGGTGCGCGACATGTCCTCGTCCGATGCGGTGACCGTCGGTTCGTCAACCTCTTCAGGATAGCCGGTGACTTGGCGCAGCTTTTCAGACGTGTCGCGAAGGGCGGCGTCCTTGGTCACGCCGACCTCAAACTCGAGCGTCACTTTGGCGCTGCCCTCGGTGGCTTGCGAGGTCATCTTCTTGAGGTTGGAAACGCCTTTGAGCTTTTCCTCCTGGCGATCGATGATTTCGCTGACAATCTCCTGCGGGCTCGCACCGGACCAGCGCGTCGAGACTGTCACGAAAGGCCTGTCGATATCTGGAGTGAGCTGTTTTGGAATCTCGGTAACCGACAGGGCTCCGAAGATGACGGTCAGAATAACGATGACCGTCACTTTGACCGGATTGTCAATGGCGAACCTGATGAGTCCCATGGCGTTATTGAGTGCTTTCCGTGGTTCGGGCTCGCTTGGTCTCGGAAGCTTGTGCGACGGGCGTCCCGTGCTCGTCGACGATTCTCACAGGCGAGGGGAACGGAAACAGACGCTCGTTTCCGCGAACAATCACTTGCATTCCCGGTTTGATGTTGTCGGACGTGATCGAAACCCAGTCGTCCATGTCAACGCCGGTCGTCACCGCGACGATCAATCCCGACGTGCCGCCATCGTGGCCGGGAATGACCAGCCCGACGTATCGAATGCCGTCGCGCTCGACGATGGCGTCCTTGGGGACGACCACGCTCTTTTCTCTTGGCCCTGACGCGATGGTCACCCGAGCGAACATGCCGCCCGCCAATGCTTGGTCACTGTTGTCGATAACGACCTCGACGGGGAACGTTCTCGCTTCGGCGTTGGCTTGCAGGATCATGTGTCGTACCTCACCTTGGAACAGCCGTTTGAGCGCGTCAATCTTGACCGTCGCGGTGTCGCCCACATGAACAAACGGAATGGCGAATTCCGGCACGTCGACGCGGACCAGAACACTCGACAGGTCGATGATCTCCACGATCGACCCGCCGGTGGGGATCCACTGTCCAACCTCGGTCTCGCGGCGGACGACGAACCCGGCAAACGGCGCCACGATTTCGGTCTTGGCAAGATCGGTATCGAGACGAGCGACGGCCGCCTTCTGCTGCTCGACGGTGTACTTTGCGACGTCGTGCTCCGCCTGTGCGTCGTAGACCTCTTTTTCGTTCGCTTGCTCGTCGCCGTAAAGCCTCTTCAGTCGCTGCACCTCGAACTTCCAACGTCGCAATCGGGCCTCGGCAGCTTTGAGCAACGCGCTCGCTTCGGCAAGTCGCCATCGAGTGGCGTCATCATTGAGCTTGACGCAAAGCGTGCCCTCTTCGACGCGATCGCCTTGCCGAAC
>CAYQFV010000183.1:2085-3270 GCA_964416845.1 uncultured Phycisphaeraceae bacterium
AAACTTCCGAAACGAGATAGTATACAGATGTTAAGCAATTGGCGATACTCGTTTGGTTCGCCGTGCTGTAACTAATTGTATGCGATTTACCCCACCGTGGGATACACAGGAGCCCCGACGATGAACGCAGTCTATCTGAAGCGAATTCGCCGAGCCATTGAGTTGGGACTTGACGTTGTGTATCCGCGTCGGTGCGCGGCGTGCGATCGGGACATCGACTCGCGTGATCGCCATTTGTGTCTGACCTGTCGGGCGAGGCTGCGTCTGGAGACCGCGCGACCTTCCTGTCCACGCTGCGGGCAAAGTGTGGGCGCGTGGGGTGTTCAGGAAGGGTCGTGCGTCGCCTGTCGCGACCACCGGCGGCCGGTGGATCACGTAGCGCGGGGCGGTTCGTACCAGGGTGAGTTCGCGAAGCTGTTGAAGGCGTACAAGTTCGGTGCCCGCGAAGACCTGGTTCAGTCTCTTGGTGCCCTGCTTGCCGAGGTGGCGGAGCTTGCGGAATGGTCGTCTCGGGTGGACGCGCTCGTGTATGTCCCGACGCATTGGCGACACGCCATCGGGCGACGGTACTATGCGGCCAAGATGCTCGCGGAGGTCGTGTCGCGGGTGTGGGGCGTTGCGTTGATTCGTATCCTACGTCGCGTGGCGGCCGGCGAGCATCAATTCAATGTGCCACGATACAAACGTGAAGAGAACGTTCGGGGCAAGTTCGCGATGATACGCGGTGCAAGAATCGACGGCGCGAGAATTTGCCTGCTCGACGACGTCACGACCACCGGCGCGACGCTCAACGAGTGCGCCCGAGTGCTGAAGACCGCCGGTGCCGCATCGGTCGACGGGTTGGTGTTGGCGAAGGTGGACGACGACATGGAGCACCTGTCAGGTGTGTAGGCCCGATCGACCGGCGATCTCATCCGTCGCCGAATCAGTGCGTCGTCTGATCGCTCTGGTAGGGCGGCGGGGGGGTCATAAACTGCACCGGAAGTTCGCCGAACAGCGCGTACGACGTATTCTCGCACCAGCCAACGCCCCACTCTCGCCGGCCGTGCAGCAGCAACGCGGCAATGGCAACCGGCGTGATCGGCGTTCCGCGGTGAATGAACGGAATAATCGACTCCGGCAGGTCGTCGCAACATTCGATAGCCGTGTGCTCTTCGTCGTCGTTCGGATCGAATCGTTCGATCA
>CAYQFV010000183.1:3370-8096 GCA_964416845.1 uncultured Phycisphaeraceae bacterium
CATCGCCGCGTGCGCAAGCGAGGTGATCTTGCATGCTCGGGCCAGCGACGGTTTGTACAAAGGCCAACGTCGCGAAGAGGCGTAGCTCATCGTAGCGATGACGAGATGCAGCAGACCGCACGCCCCCAGCCCTGCGACGAACACCACGCCAACCGGTGACACTGTCACGGTGCCCGGAGATTGCAGTCCGAGATAAGCAACCGCGATCCAACTGACCGCGCCGACGATGACTGCCAGAAAGGTGATGAGCGAACGCTGGGCGGCAGGGGGCGCTTGACGCAGCGCGAACGTCAGCAATTCTTGATCGATCCGCCAGCCGCACTCCGGGCATCGTTCGGTCGTGATGCCGGTGAGGTTGTAGTCGCATTTGAGGCAACGCAGGCCGGTGTCTTCGGTGACGGTGGTCAAAGGCGAATTGCTCCCGGACTAACGCCGCTGTCCGCACGGCCGCCATCCTACAGGCCGGCCGGTCGATCAAACAAGCGTGACGATGAGCAAGCCCGCGATGACCAACAACGCAGCCACAACCCAGACGAGCGATCGCCGACCGGCGGCGGCAGCGAGCGGCATGACCCAGTCTCCGCAATACGGGCATTGCTCGGTCTCTTCGTGAATCTCGCGTCCGCAGGATGGGCATGGGAAAACGTCGTCCGCGTCATCGTTGACCAGGTCTTCCGGCAGGGGGTCGTAGCGGTCGTCGCTCAGGTCGTCGTCGAAGCCGTCGTAATTCATCTGCGGTGCGATCGCGATTGTCCGTGCGGTCGTGATCGATTATCCCGTTGCCACGAACGCAGAGCAACGCGGCGCGTTCCCACTGCTAGGCTGCTCCTGTCGCGATCGGCCGATTCGGGTCGGCGATCCACTCGCTCCACGAACCGGGGTAGATACGTGCGTCGCCCAGTCCGGCGTGCGCGACCGCCAGAAGATTGCGGCTCGCGGTGACGCCGGAACCGCAGTAGAACACCGTTCGTTCGATCGGATGGCGGCCAAGGATATTATTGAATCGATCGCGTAGCACCGCGGGTGACAGAAACTTCCCATCGTTGCCAACGTTGTCGGGGTGCGGAATGTTGATCGCCCCGGGAATATGTCCGGCGACCGGATCAATCGGCTCGAACTCACCGCGATAGCGTTCCGCGATTCGCGAATCAACCAATCGCCATGTCGGATCGGTTCGCAGTTTTGCCACGCCATCAACATCCACGATCAACTCATCTCGCAGGCTGGGCGTAAACGTTCGAGCGGTCGGCACCGTCACGTCTTGTTCGGTCGGACTTTCGGTCGCCAACCAGCCCTGCCATCCCCCGTCGAGCACAGCGACGCGATCATGCCCCGACCACCGCAACAGCCACCACAACCTTGCGGCGATCGCCCCTCCACTGTCGTCGTACGCGACGACCTGCACGCCGTTGTCGATTCCCCATCGTGACAGCGTGCCTGACAGCGCGTCGACATCGGGCAGCGGATGGCGACCCGTCTTGCCGCGAATCACCGGCCCCGACAGATCCTCGTCCAGGTGTGCGTAGACTGCGCCCACGATGTGGGACGTTGTAAACTCGCCTCGACCCCATTGAACGTTGTCCAACGAAAAGCGGCAATCGACCACGACCCAGTCCTCGTCATCGAGATGCTCGGCGAGTTGGGCGGACGAAATGAGCGTCTTGAATTCCATGCCCCAATTGTACTACGGCTGACGCACGCCGTGAACAACGTCGCGAGAACGCGTTGCGGATTGCAAGACCATCATGGGCAGTCAGGCGTGATTGTCCGACGCGACCGTTATGGTACACTCGCGTCGCGAGCCGATCGATCAGGTGGGAACCGGCGTGGGCGACGATGACACCATCGCGCTTTCATCAACGGCGGTGCCCTTGCCGGATTACCAACCGAACCGCAAAGGAGAATTCCCCATGCCGTTTGATTTCCATCGCCACCGGCGCGCCTTGACGTTCAGTTTGATGGCCTGCTGCCCGTTGTTGGCGACCGGTTGCCGCATCCCCAGCAAAGCGACCGATTCGCCAATCGCTCAGACACAGCCGGACGACTACATCAAAGCCCGCTACACCAAACGGGAATATCAAATCCCCATGCGCGACGGCGTCCGCCTTTTCACGTCGGTCTACAGCCCCAAAGACACATCGAAGGCGTACCCCTTCCTCCTCTTCCGAACGCCGTACAGCGTTCGACCGTACGGCGAAGACCAGTTCCCGACGAAGCTTGGCTCGGGAAAGCCCTTCGTCGATGAAGGATTCATCTTTGTGTCTCAGGACGTCCGCGGCAAGTACATGTCCGAGGGCACGTTCGTTAACATGAGGCCTCACATCGACCACAAGCAAAGCAATGCAGACGTCGACGAGAGCAGCGACACGTACGATACCATCGAGTGGTTGCTCGCCAACGTTCCCAACCACAACGGTCGCGTCGGCATGTGGGGCATTTCCTATCCCGGTTTCTATTCCGCCGCGGGAATGATCGACACGCACCCTGCGCTCGTGGCGGTATCGCCTCAAGCGCCCATCGCGGATTGGTTCTTTGACGACTTCCACCATCACGGAGCATTCTTCCTACCGCACGCGTTCAACTTTCTCGCATCCTTCGGCCAGCCCCGCCCCGAACCGACCACCGAAAGCAACGAGCGATTCGATCATGGCACGCCGGACGGCTACCAATTCTTTCTCGATCTTGGTCCACTCAAGAACGCCAACAAACGCTACCTGCACGGAGACGTCGACTTCTGGAACAAGACCGTCGAGCACCCCAACTACGACGCGTTCTGGCAGTCGAGAAACCTGCTGCCGCATCTGAACAACGTTCGCTGCGCGGTGCTGACCGTCGGCGGCTGGTTCGACGCGGAGGATCTCTACGGAGCGCTGAACATTTACAGCGCGGTGGAACAACGCAACCCGAAGATTTTCAACGCCCTCGTCATGGGGCCTTGGCGACACGGAGGGTGGATGCGCACCAGCGGTGAAAAACTCGGCAACGTTCATTTCGGCGTCGACACGTCGACGTTCTACCACGAGAACATCGAAATGCCGTTCTTTCGACACTTCCTCAAAGACGCTCCGCAACTCGATCTTCCCGAAGCTTTCGTTTTCGAGACCGGCACCAATCAATGGCGGCGGTTCGACGTTTGGCCTCCCAAGTCCACTGAGCGGAAAAGCCTGTTCATGGGGGAGGGCGGCAAACTGTCCTTCGATCCGCCGACCGAGACCGACGACGCATTTGACCAGTACACCAGCGATCCCGCCAAACCCGTGCCCTTCACCGAAGCCATCTCAACCGGCATGACGCGGGAGTACATGACCGACGATCAGCGGTTCGCCGGTCGCAGGCCCGACGTGGCCGTTTATCAAACGGACGTACTCGACGCGCCGATCACACTGGCCGGACCGATCACAGCGGACCTGTGGGTGTCAACCAGTGGCACTGCGTCGGATTGGATCGTCAAGCTGATCGACGTTTTTCCACCTGATGCGAAAAACTACCCGGACACGCCGAAGCGAATGAAAATGGGCGGATACGAGATGATGGTCCGGAGTGAGGTCATTCGAGGTCGTTTCCGCGACAGCTACGAGCACCCACAACCCTTCGCCCCCAACGTGCCCACGCGCGTGCAACTGGTCTTGCAGGATGTGCTCCACACGTTCGCGCCCGGCCATCGAATCATGGTGCAGATTCAAAGCACGTGGTTTCCGCTGGTGGATCGCAATCCGCAGACGTACGTGGACAACGTCTTTCTAGCCAACCCAAACGACTTCATTCAAACCACACAAAGAATCTATCGCGGCGGCGAACACATGACCCGATTGATCGTCGGCCTCTTGTCAAACGAGGCAACAGAAGGAGAGTAACGGAATCGACCGGGTCACCGACCCGCTCCATCAGCCGGAATAGGTGCATCCGCGACCCACTCGACCATGGAAACTCTCGTGGTGGTGGCCGCTCGTGATTTGCCGTCTTCGTTTGAACACAAAGAGCGCCCCGAGACCGAGCAACGCTACCGTCGTCGGCTCGGGGATGGTGAAAACTTGTTGATAAAACAAATCGAACCCGCCGTGAGACGAAACCCCGCGGGGCACCGACCCGGACGCGGATCCCGCAATGCTGACACGGATCACGTCCCCAGCCCTACCGCTGAGAATCCCGTCCAGCGTAAAGAACATGGTCTGAGAACTGGACTCGTCCACGAGGATCTCGGATCGCGTGATGTTCTCAATCAGCAAGCTACCCATCCCGGTGAACCCGGACCCTCGGGTGATGTCGAAAACCACCCGCCAATCAAGCGTGTCGACCGGCATGACGAACTCCACCACCGAGGACATCCACCCCTCAGCCTCACCACCCGGTCGATCCGCACCCAGCCGGGACGAAGCGAGGTAACTCGTTGCGAAACCAGCGTTAAGCACAAGGCGATCGGAAAACGGTCGGATGTCGGATCGACCGATCGTGCTCACACTAGCCCCATCGACACCCGGGCGGGTCAGATCGAAGGGTGAAAACTCCATGTTCGGATCATCGAGGGAAGTTGTGGCGTCCGACTCGCTAACCACCGATCCGCCGCCGAAAAGACGCGCCGACCCCTCACCGCTCGCCTCGTGCGTAAACTGCCAAATAGTCCCCCCCCGCGCCGCCGCCGCGAACGTCAGCCACGCGCAAACAAGAACGCCAATGCTTGGTCGAGTCATAACGCAAACCCCTCCAGTGGCTCGCACTTGGATTGATC
>CAYQFV010000184.1:0-8085 GCA_964416845.1 uncultured Phycisphaeraceae bacterium
TCGCGGATTTCGGCCCTGCCATCGGGACCTACATGGCCGTCGTTCTCGCCGGGCTTGCCATCCACACCTTCGGCGCCCTGCCACTCTTACTATGGGTGTTCACGCGCGGCGATCGCACGACCTACACCAACCCCTTCGTCTTTTTCGGTCACATGCGGCAAGCCATCATGACCGCCATCGGGACCGATTCCTCGTCAGCGACGCTGCCCGTCACCATGGAATGCGCCACCGAATTGGGTGGCGTCAGCAAGAAGTCGGCCGGCTTCGTTCTGCCGCTGGGTTCCACCATCAACATGGACGGCACTGCCCTGTACGAAGCGGTCGCCGTGGTCTTTCTGTGTCAGGCCTACGGTCTGAATCTTGGACTCACCACGCTGATTCTCATCGCCGTCACAGCCACGCTCGCCGCCGTCGGCGCGGCGGGCATCCCGTCAGCCGGGCTCGTGACTATGGTCATCGTTTTGGATGCGGTCAACAGCAACGTGCTGGCAGCGAATCCCAACGCGGTGGAGATCCCCGTTGCAGCCGTGGGCTTGATCATCGGCGTCGACCGCATCCTCGATATGTTCCGCACGGCTACCAACGTTTGGGGAGACGCCGTCGGCGCGAAGATCATCGACCGAGTCTGCCGCGCACAAACCTAGTGCAGCATCACGCATGACTAGTCGAGTGTGCCACTGCTCTCAAGCAGTGCATGAATGCGAACAACTCCGTAGTCCGTAGTGCGTCCCGGACGCACCTCTTGACTACGGCGAAGTGGATTCGAGGTGGTCTCTCAGGTATCGACCGACGGCGTCCTTGTTGATTCTCTCTTGGTGTCCGGTGTTTCGATCTCGGACCGTGATCGTGCCATCGTCCTTGGTTTGGCCGTCGATCGTGAAACAGTACGGCGTGCCGGCTTCGTCCATTCGGGCGTAGCGCTTGCCGATGGACTGCTTGGCGTCGAATTGAGCGGTGTAGTTCTTCTTGATCTCCCGATAGATCGGCTCGGCGATCTCGGGCATGCCGTCCTTGGCGACGAGTGGGAACACCGCTGCTTTGATCGGTGCGAGTCGCGGGTGGAACTTCATCAGTTCCGGACTCGGGCGCGATTCGTCCACGGTGTACGCTTCGGTGATCGCTGCCAGGGTGAATCGGTCCACGCCGGCGGACGGCTCGATGACGTGCGGGACGAAGCGTTCTTTGGTCGCATCGTCAATGACGGCGAACGCGTTCTCCTTGCCCTTGGCGAACTTGCCGTGCTGCGAAAGATCGTAGCAGCCGCGATGGGCCACCCCCTCGAGCTCCTGCGTCTCGTCGGAGAACGGGAACAGGTATTCAATATCGGTACACGCGTCGCTGTAGTGGGCTAGCTCGTCTTCGGTCTGCTCGCGAGGCCGAAGCTTGTCGCTCTTAATGCCGAGCGATTCATACCACTTGAGTCGCGTATCTCGCCAGAACTCGTACCACTGCTTCGACGTATCGGGTTTGCAGAAGAATTCGATCTCCATCTGCTCAAACTCGCGCGATCGGAACGTGAAGTTGCGCGGATTGATCTCGTTGCGAAACGCCTTACCAATCTGAGCGATGCCGAACGGAATCTTGACGCGCGTCGAGTCCATCACGTTCTTGAAGTTCGCAAAAATCCCCTGCGCCGTCTCGGGCCGAAGGTAGGCTTTGCTTGTCGAATCCTGCAACGCTCCCACGAACGTTTCGAACATGAGATTGAATTCTCGAGGGTTCGTCAGCTCACCCCCACATTCAGGGCATCGCCTCCAGTAGCCGCCTTCTGACGCCGGAATGATCTGACATTCGTACACTTTGTCACGCCCATCTCGACCAAGGAAGAATATGTTGGACGCAGACGTGTCCCCTGTTTTTTCGACTGCGAATGTCTTGAACGCTTGATTGTTGGCTTTCTTCGCGTTGCGACCGAGGGCAACGACGAGAGGGGCGAGTGCTTCACCTGCGCAATCGGCCTGCACCGATGCGCCAATCGGCGCGTGCTCCACGTGACCATGTTCGGTCGTAGAAGGCCCGCCAGTCGAAACGAGAGAGTCAAATCCCTCGAACCGTCCTTGTTCGTAGATTTGCAGATGAAATACCTTGTCCGCGCGAAATCGTGCCTTGCATTCCTTGCAGTCCACCATCGGATCGCTGAATCCGCCGACGTGGCCGCTTGCTTCCCACACTTTCGGGTTCATGATGATCGAACAGTCCACGCCGACCATTTGGTATTCGACGCCGTCCGGACCCGGCGGTGGGTTGTGGACCATGTCGCTCCACCATGCGTCCTTGATGTTCCGCTTAAGCTCCGTGCCAAGCGGGCCATAATCCCAGAAGCCGCCGATGCCGCCGTAGATTTCGCTTGATTGAAAGATGAATCCTCTGCGCTTGCACAGCGCGACGATCTTTTCCATATTCGGTTTCTGGTCACTCATGTTGCACCCTCGGTCGGTTCGCAATGTCGGCGGTCGACTCGCTCCGCTTATCGGAGGTCAACGCAGCCGGTGTCAGTTTATCGAGCCGGGGTTTCTACCACATTCGTATAGGTTGGACAAAATGTGATGTTCTCGCGTCGTCGCAACGTGTACCTCGCCATGTTGCGGAAAGGCAACGAGGCGTCACAGACCGCACGGCCTGCGGGGCGTAGCGCTTCGCAGACGATGTCGTAACCGTTTATGTCATAGGCTGTTGCGAACATGCCGCTGTCGGACGCGACATCGGCCGTTGACGGATCGGGGATTGCGGGGTGTGAGGCGGAATGGTCCGTTGGGGATGAAGCGATGAATCGTTATCGAGTTTACTGGTTTTTCCGCCGCAAGGTGCGAATCGTGCTGCTCACGGTGTTGACCTACGCCGCGCTGTGTTAGCGCCTACCTCTGTCCCACGATGGGCTGGTTGGTAGGTTGCGCTGATTGAGCGTGCTACGCGGGGAGTATCCTGAACAGGCTTGCGGTGCGTCCGGGTGGGGGCGTGCGGCAGGCCTTTTTTCGGCGCGTGGGGACGGATTATCGGTCGGAACCTTTTGGTGCGAGTTGGATCGCTTTGGTGACGGCGGGGCAGGCGTTGGCGCACTCCCAACAGAGGCCCGAGACTTGGAATCTGTGGGAGATGGAGTGGAAATGGTGTTTGCGTGCGAGTCGGCGTCGCAACTCGATGACGTCGTCGCTGGCGAATTCGACGATGCGACCGCATCGGCGGCAGACCATGTGGTCGTGGGCGTTTTCGCCGAAACAGAGTTCGTAGTGGGCTTGCTTCACGTCGAAACGCACTTGTTTGAGAATGCCGCAATCGACCAGAAGCGGCAGCGTTCGGTAGATCGTAGCCTTGGCGACGCGCTGCCCGCGCTGACGCAATGCGAACAACAGTTGTTCCGCTTCGAAGTGGTCGGTAATGCCGAGCACGGCGTCGAGGATGTGCTGCCTCGGCGAGGTGTATTTGATGTTTCGGTCTTTGAGGTAGCGCTTGAACGCGAGACGCGCCTGTTCCGCGTCGACGTGCGATTTGATTTCGATCACGGCAGCTCCCGCTGATGTCGAGGGCAGTTGGAATACGCGTAACGTAAGACCGATGTAGCGGAGATTCTATGCCCCGCCACGTCGCGGGCAAGCCCCAAACGTGTTGCGGCGGTTCGACGCACGACAAAGCGAGCATATAGTATGAGGGGAAGACCTACGGAGTTAAGGTGGTCGGGCGGGCTTGGAGGAATCCGATTTCATGTCATCGAGCGGAAATAATCCGCAACGTCGCGCCTTTTTTCGAGAAAGCTTGACGCGGTTGGTCGGCCCGCTGGGCGATCTGCTGGAAAAGCGTTTTGGCTTGGAGCAGGCGGGGGGATACCTTCGACCGCCGGGTGCGATCGAAGAGAGGGCCTTTCTGGAAACATGCGAACGATGCGGGTTGTGTGTCGAGGCGTGCCCTGCGAATGCGATTTTTGCGTCGGTGGCGCTCGGCGACGACGCGTTGTCCGGTACGCCGGTGATCGATCCAAACCGGGCAGCCTGCGTCGTGTGCGACGGCTTGGATTGCATGCACGTGTGTCCGAGCGGGGCGCTCAAGTTGGTTCCCCAAGCGTCGGCGATACGGATGGGGCTTGCGATCGTGGACAAGGAGGCATGTGTGCGTTCACAGGGTGAAGACTGCACGATTTGTACGGATCAATGTCCGATGGGAGAGTCGGCGCTTCGCGTCAGTCGCGTCGGTCCGCCAATCGTCGTCGACGGCGGGTGCGTGGGTTGCGGCGTCTGCCAAAATCGCTGCCCCGTGACACCGAAAGCGATTGTGGTACGCCCAAGGTGATGATCGCGAAAACAGTTGTGTTGGTGACCGCTTGGGCCTAGTATGGCCTTCGACGTGCCGAAATTGATGCATTCGACCCCATGAGGAAGGACGATCGTGACCGCGAGAAACACAAACTCGGAATATTTGTTTACGTCGGAATCGGTGTCGATGGGACATCCCGACAAGCTGGCGGATCAGGTGTCGGACGCTGTACTCGATAGCCTGATCGAACACGATCCACGCGTTCGGGCGGCGATCGAAACACTTGTCACGACAGGCTTGGTTGTGGTCGCCGGCGAGGTGACCGTTCACAACGAGGCGGCTCGTGGGGCGTTGCACAACGTGGAAGACACGGTACGCGAGACGATTCGTCGCATCGGCTACAACGACCCCGGAATGGGTTTCGATTCTCAAGGTTGCGCGGTCTTGCGCACGTTGCACGGTCAATCCGCTGACATCAGCCAGGGTGTCACCGCGGGCGAAGGGTTGCACTCGGAGCAGGGGGCAGGCGATCAAGGATTGATGTTCGGCTTTGCGTGCGACGAGACCAAGTCGCTCATGCCGTTGCCGATACATCTAGCCCATCGCATCATGGAGCGAATTGCGGAGTGTCGCCAGAGCGGCGAGATCGGCTGGCTACGCCCCGACGCCAAGAGCCAGGTGACGGTGTCCTATTGCAACGGCGACCCGACCGGCATCAAGGCGGTCGTGGTGTCATCGCAGCACACCGAGGAAGCGTTGTCGCCCGCCGATGGAAACATGTCGGCTGCCGCCCGCGACGAAATCATCGACAAGGTGATTAGGCCGGTGATTCAAGACGAGTGTGCATCGTTTTGGAATCCCGATACGATTGAGTTCCTGATCAACCCGACGGGCAAATTCGTGATCGGCGGACCGCACGGTGATTGCGGCTTGACCGGTCGAAAAATCATCGTTGATACCTACGGCGGTCGCGGTCGCCATGGCGGCGGCGCGTTTTCGGGCAAGGATCCGTCGAAAGTCGACCGCAGTGCATCGTACATGGCGCGCTATGTTGCCAAGAACGTGGTGGCCGCCGGGCTGGCGAAGTCCTGCGAGGTTCAACTCGCTTATGCAATCGGTGTGGCAGAACCGGTGAGCGTTCTGGTAGACGTGACCGGTACGCCGGAACCTGGCGTTTCGAGCGATCTTGAGCGAGCGGTTCGCGAGGTCTTCGATCTGACGCCGGCGGGGATCATCAAGACTTTGAACTTGCTGCGGCCGGTGTACTTCGAAACGGCTCGCCATGGGCATTTCGGGCGCGAGGGCGACGGTTTCACGTGGGAACGAACCGATCGTGCGGAGGCGCTCCGAGAGGCCGTCGGCGGAACTGCGGCTGCGGCGTCGTAGGTCCGCAGGCGTCTGCGGGTTGATTTGACGCGGAATCAATCAGGGAACGCCCGTTGAGCAAAGAGTGGATCATCCACCCACCGTGGGCGGATCGCGATGTGACAGCCGCCAGATGGCGAGTGTCGCCGCTGGTCGCCCAAGTCCTTCACAATCGCGGTGTGTGTAGCGACCATCGCCCCACCGAGTTCCTTGACCCCCATCTCAAAGACTTGCATCGCCCGGAGGAATTGCCCGGTGCGGTGGACGCTGCACGGCAAATCGTTGACGCGATCCGTCGGCAACAGCGCATCGTTCTGTACGGCGATTATGACGTTGATGGCACGACGGGGGTGGCGATTTTGTGGCATCTCCTGAAGATCGCCGGCGCGGATCCGGGGTTCTACGTGCCCCATCGCTTGTCGGAGGGATATGGTCTGAACTGCGATGCGTTGCGAACACTGGTTGCCGACGGGGCTGACCTGATCGTCTCGGTGGATTGCGGCGTGACGGCGACGGCGTCTGCTCGGGCGGTTGTGGAGTCGGGGGCGCGTCTGATCATCACAGACCATCATACCCCGGGTGCAGAACTGCCGCAGGACGTGACGATCGTGCATCCTCGCGTGGGAGGCTGCTATCCGAACGAGCACCTGTGCGGCGCGGGGGTTGCGTTCAAGCTTGCCTGGGCGATCGCGCAGGTCTTGAGTGATTCGGACAAGGTCGACGACGTCTACCGGGAGTACTTGCGGGACGCGTTGGCGTTCGCAGCGTTGGGGACCATTGCCGACGTGGTCCCGCTGGTCGGAGAAAATCGGATCATCGCGCGACACGGGCTTGGGCTTTTGCCGACCACACCATTCGTGGGGTTGCAGGTCTTGATCGCATCGGCGGGACTGACCGGCGCTAAGGTCGGTGGGTATGATGTCGGGTTCAAGCTAGCCCCGCGTCTCAATGCCGCCGGTCGGATGGGCCATGCGCGCCTCGCAGTCGAACTGCTGACGCGCGCGAACGAGGACCGCGCTCGGGAAATCTCCTTGTACCTCGAAGAACAGAACCGCGCTCGGCAGGCAGTTGAGCGGAAGATCACGAAACAAGCTCAAGAGTTGGTCGAGCGTAACGGCATGGACGGTGATACGCATCGCGCGATCGTGCTGGCGAGCGAGGGCTGGCATGGCGGCGTGATCGGCATCGTTGCGTCGCGCTTGGTGGATCGGTACCACCGACCGGCGGTGATGATCGCACTGACCAACGGAACCGGACAAGGTTCATGTCGAAGCATCGCACCGTTCAACATCAACGACGCACTGGGGCGATGTTCTCAACACTTGACTGAATTCGGCGGGCATGCGATGGCGGCTGGGTTGACGATATCGTCGGAATGCGTGCCGGCGTTTTCCGAAGCCTTCATCGACGTTGCGAACAACGCACTCACCGGAGCGGACCTCCGTCCCAAGCTTCGCATCGATGCGGAGGTTTCCTTCGATTCGTTGGACATGAATACTGCGGAAGCATTGGCGGGACTGGGGCCGTTCGGCGCGGGGAACCCTCGTCCGAGGTTGTCCACCGACTGGGTGGAACTTGCACAAGAGCCCCGTTGCGTCGGAAAGACGGGCAAGCACCTGACGGCCGTCTTTTCCGACGGCCGATCCGTGATGAAGGCGATCGCGTTCGGTCAGTCTGAATCCCTCGAACCGCTCAAGCGACACCGCAAGTGCAAGGTCGCGTTCGCCCCGCTGATCAACGAGTTCAACGGCCGTCGCAGTGTCGAGATGCAGGTGGTCGATATGCAGTTTCCCGAATCGTGACAGCGCCCAATGAAGGCGGCGTCGGGTGACAACGTACGGCGAGCCCGAAGGAGTCTTTGGAACAATGATATTGCGTGCGTGTTTGGTCATGGGCATGTTTGTGAGTTTGGCCGGCTGCCAGTATGGCCCGCGTCTGGATGTCGACCCGCAAATCGCGGGCATGGTTCGAGCGGTGGATGCCGGGCGAATCGAAGCCGACATTCGCACGATGGTGGGGTTTGGCACGCGCGCTACGCTGAGTGACACGAAAAGCGATACGCGAGGGATCGGGGCTGCTCGCAGGTGGATCAAGCGAGAATTCGAGCGCATCGGTCGCGATACGGGTGGGCGGCTGCGGGTGGCATTCGAGGGATACCACCAAGAGCCCGACGGTCAACGAATCATCAAACCCGTCGAGATCGTCAACGTGGTAGCCACCCTTCCCGGGCGTCGTCCCGAAAGCGCGGATCGGGTCTACATCGTCTCGGGCCATTACGACTCGATTCCGTCCGACCCCAAGGATTTCACAAGCGACGCGCCTGGAGCGGGCGACGACGCGAGCGGTGTGGCGGCGGTTTTGGAAATGGCGCGTGTGATGTCAGCCCACGACTTCGACGCGACAATCGTGTTCATGGCGGTCGCCGGCGAAGAGCAAGGGCTGTTCGGTTCGAAGGAGGCCGCTCGCCGGGCGAAG
>CAYQFV010000185.1:0-1731 GCA_964416845.1 uncultured Phycisphaeraceae bacterium
TTGAGCTTGCCGTCTTGTGCGAGCGAGAGTTTTTGGATTCGTTGTTCGGCCTTGGTGAGAATGTTGCGACATTTGGCGACGAGCTTCATGCCCTCTTCATAGCGAGTGATCGACTCCTCCAACCCGATCTCGCCGCGTTCGATTTGCCCGGTGATCTGCTCCAGCTTTTTCAGCGCGTCTTCGAAGGTCGGTTTGTTGTCAGCCATGGTTAGTCGAACAGCTCCAGTTGTTTGCGATTGACGACGTTGCTCTCAAACGGTCCGCGGTACGTTTCAGTTATGATGCGATCGCCGTCGTGCAGTTCTTGCGGATCGTCTACGATGTTTCGCCCCCGTTTGGTGCGGGTGATGGTGAAACCGCGTCGGAGCGTGCTCCGGTGGCTCATGGCTTCGATGCGCTTGGCGATTTGGTTGATGTATTCACTCAACCGGTCGACGCGGTAACGGGGCGAGGTGGCTTCAAGACTTGCGCACACGGATGACAATCGCCGTTCGCTGGCGTGCGTTTTTTGCGACAATGCCCATCGAAGGGCGTGGGCAGCGTCGTTGAGTCGTTGTTGCATCTTGGCGGCGAAGACGCCGGGACCGATGCGCTCGATCATCATCTCGCAGCGGTGCAGGTGGCGACGCATCGCGTCGACGTTTTTGACAACGGCGTGTTGCAGGCGGCTGCTCTGATCATCAATCGCCTGCTCGAGGCGGCGGACCAGCATGATCGGATCTCGTAGCGGCGGGCGGCTTGCCACCACGTCGACCGCCGCCCTTGCCAGCGCGACCCGATGGGAGACCATGCGCGAGAGCATGCGTTGGCGATCTGCCAAGTCGGCGAGCAACTCGTCGCTCGCGGGCACAACCATTGCCGCTGCGGCGGATGGTGTGGCTGCTCGAGCGTCCGCGACCAGATCGCTGATGGTCACATCGACCTCATGCCCGACCGCGCTGACGATTGGGATTTCGCTAGCGAAGATCGCCCGGGCGACTTTCTCTTCGTTGAAGGCCCACAGGTCTTCGATCGAACCTCCGCCACGACCGACGATCATCACGTCCACGCCGCCAAGTAATCGAGCGTTTTGATTGATCCTCTCGATGGCCGTTGCAATCTCATCGACCGCGGCTGCCCCTTGAACGGCGACCGGGTGGATCAACGCACGTGCACACGGGAATCGCTGATGCAGTGTCTTGAGGATGTCACGAACGGCTGCTCCGGTCGGGCTGGTGACGATGGCGATGGTCTTGGGAAAACGCGGGATCGGCGACTTGTGCTCCTGTTTGAAAAGTCCTTCGCGGTCGAGTTTCTCGCGTAGCTGTCGGAAGGCGAGTTCGAGCGCGCCGACGCCCCGCGGGTCGAGCTTGCGCACGTAGAGTTGGTATCGACCGGATCGCTCGAACACGTCGATTTGGCCGGTGGCGATGGTTTCGAGTCCGTCGGTGGGCTGAAACTTGACAGTCGCCGCCGCCGATCGCCACATCACGCAACCGAGCTCGCTGCGGTCGTCCTTGAGGACGAAGTAGAGATGACCGCTGGAGTGGCGTTTGAAGTTGCTGATCTCGCCGACGACATGAACGGTCGCTGGCAGGTGGAGCGTCAACGCCTGTTTCACAAGCCGCGTCACCTGCGACACCGTGAGCGTACCGAAG
Organism: uncultured Phycisphaeraceae bacterium; assembly: GCA_964416845.1. GTDB lineage: Bacteria > Planctomycetota > Phycisphaerae > UBA1845 > UBA1845 > CAYQFV01. The sequence continues at coordinate 1,638 of CAYQFV010000185.1, forward strand.
TCTGCCGAGGCTGGTCGATCGGCAGGGCCTATCGAGACTTTGGATGGATCAAACGGCGGCCTCGTCATGGGTCAGTCATTGAATCGCACAACGC
>CAYQFV010000185.1:1831-8065 GCA_964416845.1 uncultured Phycisphaeraceae bacterium
GACGAATGACGGTGCGTTGGAATGTCGATTCGTCGCGGCGATTGTTGTTGCTCCGACGGGTCGTAGCCGCGATAATCCGCCGACTTCGAATAGGCCGATTTGAATTGAATTGCTCTGAGATGACGTTGGTCGCCCTTTCCAACATGACGCTGTTCTGGCTGATCGCTCCGGCGGTGGGGATGCTGCTGGTGACACTGGTGCACACGCTTCGCCACTGGAACCGCCCGCAATGATTCTGGCGATTGTCTTCGCGGTGTATTTGATCGGGATGGCCTCGATCGGGATTTACTGCGCGCGGTTCAACAAAGACCTGGATGATTTCGTTCTCGGTGGGCGTCAATTGGGGCCTTGGGTGGCGGCGTTCAGCGCTCAGGCGAGCGATTTCAGCGGCTGGCTGCTCATCGCGCTGCCGGCGTTTGCGTACACGAACGGGCTTAGCACGGTGTGGACGTGCATCGGGTGCTCGCTGGGCGTGATGTTCAATTGGATGGTGCTCGCTCCGCGGATGCGGCGGATGTCGATCGAGCATGGATCGTTGACGATTCCGGATTTGCTCGAAGCGCGGTTTGGCGACACGTCGCGTCTGATTCGGATTTTGTCGGTGGGCATCATTCTGGTGTTCTACGCTTCGTATATTTCCGCTCAGTTCGTGGCTGCCGGCAAGGTGTTCGACACCGCGTTTGCCGGACGCGTGCCGTGGTCGCAGGACACGTGGTCGTACTACCATCAGGGATTAATCATCGGCATGGTGGTGATTCTGGGGTACACGGCGCTCGGCGGGTTTCTGGCTGTTTGCTGGACGGATTTTGTTCAGGCGATTTTGATGGTGACCGCAGTGGTGGTGTTGCCCGTCGTCGGTTTGATTCAACTTGGCGGCTTCGAGGGGTTGTGGTCCGCGATGTTGGAGCGATCGGGCAGCGAGACGATGTTGTCGGTCGACGGCGGTCAGGCGTGGGGGTCTTCATTGATCTTCGGCGTGGTGCTGTCGGGGTTGAAATGGGGCGTTGGCTACCCCGGTCAGCCACACATTGTTGTGCGGTACATGGCGATCGACGACTCGCGGAACATCGCCAAGGGGACGTTGATCGCGGTAGTATGGTCGTTGGTTGCGCTGTATGGGGCGATGTTCGTGGGGCTGGTTGCTCGGGCGTTGGTCACGCGGGATCTGGTGGCTGAAGGCCTGGTTGACAGCGCGATGCCGATATTGGCGTTGCAACTGCTACCGACAGCACTGGCAGCGGTCATTTTGTCGGCGGCGGTCGCGGCGATGATGAGTACGGTGGATTCGCAAATCATCATTGCCGTCGGGGCGGTGGTGCGGGATGTGTACGAAAAGCTGCTCGGCGGTCATCCCAGCGGGCGCGTGGCGGTCTGGCTGTCGCGGCTGGTGATCGTGGTGTTGGGCGTTGCGGGTATTGCGTTGGCGTGGGAGGGCGAGAGCGTTTTTTCCAAGGTGCTCGACGCATGGGGCAGTCTTTCGGCAGGATTGGGGCCGGCGATTGTGCTGGCATGTGTGTGGAAGCGAACGTCGCGGGCCGGGATCATCGTGGGAATGATCGCGGGCGTGTTGCTGACGCAGTTTTGGGGACCGATCAAGGGTCTCTTCAACGACGCGGGTGGGTCGTGGTCGGCGGCGATCGACTATTTGGACAACATCAGCTTCGTGGTGTGCTTCGCGGTGAACATGCTGCTGGCTGTCGCGATTTCTCTCGTGCTCGGCCCGCCGGCGGACCTTAACGCTGGGTCGCCGGTGGATGAGGTGTAACGACGGTGACGTGGTCGCGTTGATTCCGTCGGCAGGCCCGACTAGGATTAGCTAGGCGAGCAAGATCGTTATGATGCGTGGACGAGCAGGTTAGACTTGGATGTTTTCGTCGACGGCTAGATCCACCCTGGACTACGGACCCATCGCATTGTGGTCGGGGATTGTGATCTTTGCGGCCGTCATTTTGGGCGCGGGACTCCTGCTGTTGAAGCGTCGGATTAACGCGGAAAGCGAATCGTCCGGGTCGGCGTGGACGCTGCACGAGTTGACCGTGCTACGCGATTCCGGCGAGTTGACGATTGAGCAATACGAGCGACTCAGGAGCAAGCTGATCGGCGACATGCGATCGCTTGCGACAACCGACGAGACCACGGATAACATGCATCGGAACGACTAGCCATCGCGAATCCGGTGAGACTAAGGCGACTAAAACGCTCTCAGGCGGGATGATGAATTGCAGTCGTCGGCCTGTGCTGGACGATATCAACATCAACACGGACGGAAGCGGTGATAAGAACGATGCTCCCAATGCGACGCTCGGAGATAGGTTGAGATGGCTGTGAAACGCACTGGTGGTTCGGGTGGCGGGCGTGATCGACGCACGAGTAGCTGCAGTTTTTGCGGCAAGGGTCAGCGTGAAGCAGGCCCGATGGTGGAAGGTCCCAAGGACGTCTACATCTGCAAATCCTGCGTCGAGCTGTGTCACAACATCATCCGGCAGGAAATGCGCAAGGCGTCGACGGCGCGAACCGTGGTGGGCGGCACGCCCAAGCCTCGCCAGGTCAAGGAATATCTCGACGAATACGTCATCGGCCAAGATTCTGCGAAGCTGGCGCTTTCGGTCGCGGTTCACAATCATTACAAGCGATTGGCCCACTGCGACCGGGGCGGAGACGATGTCGAACTCGACAAGTCAAACGTGTTGATGGTCGGCCCGACGGGATCGGGCAAGACGCTGATCGCACGAACACTGTCGCGGATTCTGAACGTGCCGTTCGCGATCGCCGATGCGACAACGCTGACCGAAGCGGGATACGTCGGCGAAGACGTGGAAAACGTTCTGCTGCGTCTGTTGCAGACGGCTGAGTACGACCTCGAGCTTGCCCAACGCGGGATCATTTACATCGACGAGATCGACAAGATCGGTCGGACCACACAGAACGTCAGCATCACGCGCGACGTGTCCGGCGAGGGTGTGCAGCAGGCGTTGCTTAAAATGCTCGAAGGAACGTTTTCCAACGTGCCGCCGCAAGGAGGTCGCAAGCACCCCGAGCAGCAGTACATTCAGATGGACACGACCAACATTCTGTTTATTTGCGGCGGGACGTTTACCGGCGTGGTCGATATCATCAAACGCCGCGTCGGGCGATCGGCCATCGGGTTCGTCAACGAGGGAGACGAGGTGTCGCGGGTGGAAGAAGACGGTCGCATGCTGATGCAGATCATTCCCGACGATTTGATCGAGTACGGCATGATTCCGGAATTGGTAGGCCGCCTGCCGATCATCACGGCGCTGGAGCCTCTGGTCGCGTCTTCCATGGTCAAAATCCTGACCGCGCCGAAAAACGCCCTGGTGCGTCAGTATCAGAAATTCTTCGAGTTTGAGGGCTGTCGGCTGGAATTCACAAAAGGCGCGCTCCAACGCATCGCAGCCAAGGCAATCGAACGCGAGACCGGCGCTCGAGCGTTGCGGGCCGTCATGGAAGAATTCATGATCAGCGCGATGTACGATCTACCGGAGCATCCCAAGTCCGGCAAGTGGGTCGTGAACGAGAACATCGTTGAAGGAAAGCAGAAGCTGTTCGCCCCATCCAAGACGAAACGCCGACGCGAATCCGCTTAAACCAAGAAAGACGTTTCGATTGTTTTTTTGACCATCGGCGCCCACAGATCAGGCGTTCCGCCAGCGATTTGAATGCCGCGAACGGCTATCAGGTGTACCCCAAGACACTTGCAAGAACGGACGTACACTCTGGCCGCGGAGCCGACGGGCTTCGCCTTGACCGCAGAAGCGCCCGACCACTACGGTATCGTTATCTCCGCGGCAGAGGTAATTTGCACCGTCGTCGGGGTACCGGTCGAGTCGGCCGTCATCGTGCCGGAGGTTCCGTCTCCGGGGATCGCGGACACGGTGAACATGCCGGCGGCATCCGACGACGCGCGGAAGACGAACGTGGCCAAATAGACCGGGGTCTGTGAATCCACCCCACCGGAGGACAAGACGCAGGCCATTCGTCCGTTGGCCTTGTCGACTGCATGGTGGCTCGTCAGACCGGCGAAGACGTGGTCGTTACGCCCGGTATCGATGTACACCTTCTCCAGGTCCAGCCGCCCGGCGCTGCCGCCTGTTGCACCAAGGGCAATCTGGTAGCCGCGGAGATCGACGAAGCCGGCGGCGAACACGTCGACCACCCATTCACCACCAGCCGAAAGCGCCCTCTGCCTCGGCGTGACGCTGATGGTCACCGTCCCACCGCCCGGAGATGATCCGCCCCCGCTCGCGCCCTGCGCGCCGCAGCAGGGATCGATGCCCTCGAAGGCGTCCAGCACCGCGAACATGTCGAAGAGGTTGATGGTGTTGTTGCCGGCCGGGCAGGGATTAAGATCGGCGTTTGAGAAAACGCAATCAGGGTGGCTGAATTCGCCCTCGAACCCGTCCAGAACGCAGAAGAGGTCGAAGAGGTTCACGCTCCCGTTGTTATCAACATCCCCGTAGATGCTTGGCGTGTTCGTGCAATTCAAGTCGACGCACAGGTCGAATGTACAGACATCGTTGTCGTCGCAATCGACGAACGGGGTGTTGGAGCATACACCTACGATGCACTCATCGAGCGTACAAACCTCGGCGTCGTCGCAGTGCATGTCTTGCAGGCACTCCAGGCACGTGTTAGCGGTTTCATCGCAGAAGGGAATCGCCGGGTCGGTGCATGGATCGGTCCCGGCGGCGCATTGAAAGAGCCCATCGCAGATCTCCTCCCCGTTGCAGAACAGGCCATCGGCACAATCGCCGGGCCCACAACAATTCTGCAAATCCGGCGGGGGACAGTTGACGCAGCCGCAATCCGCCGGGAGGTTACAGGCCTGCACCGCGCAGGCCAAGTCCCAGCAACTCAGACAACAGTACTCGTACCCTGGAATTGCACACACCGCCTCACAGCAGTTGAGGTCGTTGCAACCGAACGTCCCGTTAAACTCACAGCAAGTACCTGTGGCGATCTCGCAGACGCTCGCGTTGACCGTGTCCAGGCAAAGAGCCTCAACGGCATCACGCTTGGCGATGATGGCTTGCTGAGCCGTCGGAAAGAACTGGTCCGAGCATGCAGTCTCATCTCCGGAGGAGACCATTATTCCGCAATCTGGACCAGCGCTGCAATGGCTGGCATTCCAGATATGTCCGATTTCGTGAGCCGACAGGAATGTTACGCAGAGAAAAAGGTCACTCCAATCCGATTGCACGGCGCTATATGCTAGGTCTATTGCACAAGCTGCGCCTTGCTTCGCGGCCCCCCTTCTCCCAAAAGGATCTGTAGCAGAAAAATCGTTACCCGAAAACATCTGAACGAGGTCGCGCTGCACGGCCCCGTGTGTAGAATTCCAGTGATTGAGAAGTTGGGTTAGGACCTGACTGACGGTGTCTGCGTCGTAAGGGTCCGGCTCCGCCGTGCGGACGATGATCGTCGTGATCACGTGCGTGATGCCCACTTGAGTCTTATATATGGCGTTGACCGCATTGATGACACTGTTGATCCGAGCCTCTGTCGCCTGAACAGTTCCGTAACTCTGAAAGTACTCAACATCGGTATCGCACGCCACCTCTGCGACGCACAGCCCTCCAGCGCAAGGGAGCACGCCCGAAGAAGCTGTACTCCCAGAAGTCTGCCCCTGCTGAGTCTCCGTGGCGCACGAAAACCCACAGGGCATGGCATCTTTCTCATCGTAAACCACGTAGGTGTCCGCGCCGGCGCCCGGGACGTGAGGTTCCAGAGGCTCGACCCAAAACGTCCGCCCGTCGGCCAGTTTCACCACCGCGTGAAGACCCTCGTCCAGCATCGACCCCGCGACCACGCTACCGTCGATCCCTCGCACTCTGCCGCGAAGGGTACGGACCGGACCGGGTTCCGCGGTAACATACGAACCGCCCGCTACCTGCACCTTGACCTCGTAACGCTCCGAACGGACGGAGTGCGGGGCAAAATCCAGCGTGTACGATTCTCCCTCGAAGGGTAGGACCACCGCCAGCGGGAGACTCGGGGTCCGATCGATCTGGAGCGTTACCACGCTGCTCGCTCTAAGGCCCAGGTTTTGGTTCGCCAGGGCAACTAGGTCCGCGGTACTCGAAGCCTGATCGGCAATCGTGGTGCTGAGGGCGAAGCCAGCCACGACACTGATCGCCAACACCGACGATACGGGTGCTCTAGAAAGACCCATGGTTCCGACTCCTTTTTTCAAACATTCCCAGACTTCGGCCC
>CAYQFV010000186.1:0-8061 GCA_964416845.1 uncultured Phycisphaeraceae bacterium
ACATCAAAGAACGGTCTTACCGGAGTGATGCGACGGGCGATTGATGATTACGAGTATTCGCTGCTGGCGCTCGCCAAGGCAACGGGGTTGCCGTATTCGGTCGTCCACGGGTTCGCTAACGGCCACCGCACCGTGACGTTGAAAACGGCTGAGCGGCTGTGCGACGCGTTGGAATTGACGCTGGTGCCGAAGCAATCAAAACGGCGAAAGACCGGAAGGGCGGGTGCATGATGGCGAGTATTTCACGACAACCCGGTGGGCGCCGGACGATTCAATTCGTCGGACGTGACAATCGCCGTCGAAGTGTGCGACTCGGTAAGGTGTCCCAACGTGCAGCCGAGGCCGTCAAGGTGCGTGTCGAGCAGCTTGTCGCCGCGTCCATCACTGGACACCCGACGGACGACGAAACCGCGCGGTGGCTGGTTGGTCTGGATTCGGTGTTGTATGACCGCCTCGCTGCCGTTCAGTTGGTGCCTAAGCGTCACGGGGTGATGCTGGCGGCATTCATCGACGCCTACGTCGATTCACGTGATGACGTCAAGCCCGCGACGGCAACCGTCTACGGACACACGCGGCGATGCTTGGTTGCGTTCTTCGGGGATGACAAGCCGCTGAGGGACATTACTCCGGGCGATGCTGATTTGTGGCGATTGGGCTTGATTCGTTCGGGTCTGGCGGACAACACCGTTCGACGGCGGTGTGGCATTGCCAAGCAATTCTTCCACGCGGCGGTGCGTCAAAAGTTGATCGGCGAAAACCCGTTCGCAGACTTGGTGTCGGCTGTGCATGGGAATCCCAGCCGCTACCACTTCGTCACGCGCGACGAGACCTGCCGCGTCATCGAAGGGTGTCCCGATTCGCAATGGCGGACGATCATTGCGTTGAGTCGATTCGGCGGCTTGCGATGCCCATCCGAGGTGTTGGCCTTGCGATGGGAAGACATCGACTGGGCAAGAGGCCGGATCATGGTTCGCAGCCCCAAGACAGAACACCACCCCGGTGGCGACAAGCGAGAAATCCCGCTGTTTCCTGAGTTGTTGCCGTACCTGCGAGAAACGTTCGAGTTGGCCGAGGATGGCGTCGAACGAGTCGTGACGCGATACCAAGCTGACACGCCGAACCTGCGGACCGAATTTGATCGCATCATCCGACGCGCGGGCGTGGAACCGTGGCCCAAACCGTTCCAAAACCTGCGGTCCAGTCGTGAGACTGAGTTAGCCGAACACTGGCCGCTGCACGTGGTGTGCAAGTGGATCGGAAATTCGCAAGCGGTGGCATCGAAGCATTACCTGCAACTGACCGACGAACACTTTGAGCGGGCGGTTGCAAGCGTCGAAACCCCGGCGGTCAAAGCGGTGCAGAATCCGGTGCAGCACGCGCACGCACCGGCTTGTACTGCGGTGAACGCCAAAACGCAGATCGGCGATGACGCTATCAAGAACAACGATATGCACGGTAGTTCGGTTGGGTGCGAGTGCCACGATATGGCACTCATGGGCGGTACAGGACTCGAACCTGTGACTTCCTGCGTGTAAAGCAGGCGCTCTAGCCAACTGAGCTAACCGCCCGGTCAGGCGGGCAGACGCGAAACCGTACCCGATTCGATGGCGACCGCCAAGCTTTTGATGGTTCCCTCCGCTTGCTCGCGACCGCGTAGAGGCTTGATGGTCCGGGCGGGCGGGGCCGTCGTCACGCGTCGTCTTGGCCGTCGGCGGATCCGTTGCCTCCTGACTCAGCCGATACGGAAACCGCGTGGTCGTCGCCGTTGGTGGGCGACGAGCCGGGCGAATTGTTGGGAGAATCAGATTCCGTCGTCGTGGCGGCGGTCGGGTCGTGGTCGGTGGTTGCTTCTGATTCGGTCGTCGCATCGGGACTGTCGGCCGCATCATGATCGACGGTTGGGTTGACGGTTGTTTCCGCAGGCTGACGCGGTGGTTGCTTGGCCTGCTTCTCGGGAGGGGTGAGCGACTCGACCTTGGGAAGTTCGGACAGCGACGCAAGCCCGAAGACGCTGAGGAATTGCTTGGTCGTCCCGTACAGTAGAGGCCGACCGATCTCCTCGGCACGTCCGACGATCTTGACGAGATTCATCTCGCGAAGTCGTTGGAGCACTTCGCCGACGGCGACGCCGCGAATCTCCTCGATGCCGACGCGCATCACCGGCTGCTTGTACGCGACCACCGCCAGCGTTTCGAGCGCCGCCTGCGACAGCTTTGACTCTCGCCGGACCTTCAGCAGCTTTCCCAGCCAGGTGTTGTATTCCGGCAGGGTGAGCATTTGATAGCCTTTGGCGATTTCCTCGATGCGAAACGACGCCCCCTGCTGCTCGTACTTTTCGTTGAGCGATTCGATGTGCTTCTTGACTTCAGCCGCTCCGCCGACGCCGAGGATTTGAGCGATGCGGGCGGCTGGCACGGGTGAGTCGGTCGCGAACAGGACAGCCTCTGTGATCGATTCATTGGTGATGGTCGTTGGACCGTCGTGGCTGCCAGACTCCGGCGCGTCGTCCTGCCCGCCCGCTACATCCTGCGCGGTCGCTTCTTCGTCCGACGGGTCAGCAGCAGTGGTCGAATCTTGCGCACCCGCTACGTCGTCGATGACGTCATCTGAATCCATGGTTACTTCGTCGTTCATGGCGGCCAATCTTACAACGCGGTCGCCTGCTTGGCGAATCATCCGGCGGTCTCAAGTTCCACGCCCAGACCGTCGGCGAGGCGATTCACGAACGCGTAGTAGGCTGCCACCTGACAGATGTCCAACACGGCTGCCGGCGAAAAACCGGACGCCGTCAGATTGTCCACATCGGCTTGCGACATGTGCGATGGGGTTCGCGTGAGCTTGGCGACATAGTCCAACATCGCACGGTCCGCAGTGGACAGCGCTGCTTGGGTGTAATCCTGCGACAGCGCTGCCACGAGTACGTCGTCTTTGGTCAGCCGACGGAGCCCCGCCCCGTGATGGTGCAGTCAGTAGTGACATTCATTGACCGACGATACGACGACGGCGATCATTTCTCGCTGCACGCCCGTTAGGTCGCTGCGTCCGCGCATCAGCGTCTTGTACAGATCGAAATGGGCTGACATGCTCGGCGGATTCAAGGAATGAATCCGCAGCACGTTGTCCACCTGCCCACCGGGGTTGCGATAGCGGTTGTACAATGCCAGCAACTCGGGGGACGCGTCGGGCTCTTCAACGTATCCGATGTAGGCCATCGATTTCTGCTCCAACTTGATTGATCTGCCGTCGCGGCACGCCGGCTATTTGTTAGCGGTGTGCAGGACGAACCGGCGATAGTAGGCCAACCCCAGGCAGGTCAGCGGAATGGCCAGCACGACGCCGAGGAACCCCAGCAGCTTGCCCCACACGAACACGCCCAGCAGGATGACGGCTGGTCGCAGGCCGGTGGCCTTGCCGAGAATCCGAGGCGTCAACACCGCGTCCTGAATCAACTGCACGACCGCGAACACGGTCATCGTCCACACCAGCGCCATCGCCACACTCGAACCGTTCTCGACTCCGCTAAGGATGGCCAACAGCGCGGCTGGGATCAGCCCGATCATCTGGGCGTAGGGCACCATGTTCAGCATGCCCACGAACAACCCCAGCAGGATCCCCATTCGTAGACCGACGAGCGAAAAACCAATCGCGAACAACACGCCGACGCACGACGCCACCACAAACTGCCCGCGAAAGTATCGGCCCATCGCATCGGCGAACTCAGCCAGGAAGGCCACCACGGGTTCGCGATAGGCTGGCGGTAGCTGCTCCTTCCAGGTGCCTTGGACGCGGCGAAAATCGTTCAGCAGGAACACGACGTACAGCAGGATCACGATGACGCCGGTCAATCCGAGCAGGAAGCTGACGGCTCCGGTGACGACACCCCACACGCCGGGGACGAGGCGTTTGCCGAACGTTAACAATAGGGATTCGAGATCGAACGCGTCCGAAGCGACGAACTCGCGTACTTTCGTCAGAATCCACACGACGCGCGCGTCTTTCTGCGTCGCGACGAAGGCTTCGAACCGTTGCGACAACGTCGTGTGTTCCGCGTGATCTCCGGGATTCTGTTCCGTGGCTGCCGAATGAACCGGCGGTGCTTCCTGACGAAGTTCCATCGCGATGTTGCGAAACTCGACCAATTGCGCGGTCACCACCGGCACGAACACGAATACCGCAGCGATCAGGACGAACAGGAAGCCCATCACCGTAACGAGAACGGCGGCTCCGCGGTTTTTCACACGAGACTCAACGGCGTTGACCACCGGGTTCAGCAGATAGGCAAGCAGAAGCGCGACGACGAACGGAATCAGCACGTCGGAGAGATATCGCAGCAACGCGATGACCGCCACCAACGTGGCCGCCGAAATCGTCAGCCGCACGACCCGATCAAAATCGTACCGCCCGTCGGTATCGCGTTTCGTCACCATGCCACCGCCATTTGACCGCCGCACGACAAGTTTCGCAACCGCGGCACACGGCGATCGATACCGGGCGCGAATTATCGAGTCGCACATCTCCACGTTAACCTACTTTTTTACAATAGGCTGCGGACGACCAGGATGAATTGTCGCGCCGCCGCGGGGACGTTGGCATGAAAAGTCTTGTGCTCGGTTATCGGTCGCACTATCCTGGCAGGCCGTCGGAAGTGGGAGAGTTGTCATACCTGTGACAGGGGTCCGAATGATGTGCATCAGGCGTTTGGTGAATTCGTTGATCGTCGTGCCCGCGTTGGTTGTGGGGTTGAGTCTTGTCGTGGTGACCAGCGCCAGCGCAGACGTGACGTTCTCCAGCACGCGCACCGGATTTAACAGCGGTGTGGACTTTTCGTTTGCCGGCACGCCGCTCGAGGTATCCGGTACCGACTACTTGCAACTGACGGATCCGTTCGCCGTCCCCGGGACCGATGCCAGCATTCGGGGCTTGAGCGCGCCGCTCTTTCTCTTGGGTGCGGATTTCTTCGACAAGACCGCGATCGGCCTGAACATCAATGGTCCGTACAACACCGCGGATGGAACGACGTATCTGTCCTCCGGTTTTGAGGCGGAGTTCACGTTCGGTGCTGCGGGTACAGACGTGTTTGGCATCGACGTGTTCACTCTTCTCGACCCTTCGCTGCCGGTGGAACTCGAGGTGAACGTCGAATCGCTTGGCGGCGTTACGATGTTCGAAGACACGGTCGATCTTGGTTTCGTCGGGTTTGTCGCGACCAACGGCATGAAGATCGGGACCATCACGTTCGGGCTCGTCGGGGCTGCGGTCGAGGGCGAAACCGCCCTGGGGTTTGACAACATGGACCTTTCGGGCGTCACAACGATCCCCAGCCCTCAAGCGGCTGTTCTGGGATTGCTCGGATTGGGATTCGTGGTGTTGGGGCGTCGTAGTCGCGTCTGACTCTTTGTAATCGGTCCGGCGGGTGCGTCCGAAAACATGTAGACGACCAGCCGATCGCCGCGTTACCGGTCGCGGCGTGTTTCGCGGTTTGACCTTCCTTCCATATCGCTGTTGACCCTTCGTAACGGCTTGTTCTGATTTGCGGGATTCGCAATTGGCGGATTGCGTCTATAATGATCGGTTCGACTGAACCCGATCGAGTGAGAACTATGTTTGACGAGCAGTACATCCGCAACTTCAGCATCATCGCCCACATTGACCACGGCAAGAGCACGCTCGCGGACCGGCTGCTCGAGCATTCGGGCAGCCTGACCAAGCGAGAGATGCGGGCCCAGTTTCTCGACGACATGGACCTCGAACGCGAGATGGGCATTACGATCAAGGCCAACCGGGCGACCATCAAGCACAGCCACAACGGTCACGAGTACATGCTCAACCTCATCGACACCCCGGGGCATGTTGATTTCCACTACGAGGTCTCGCGGGCGCTGGCGGCGTGCGAAGGCGTTTTGCTGCTGGTGGACGCGTCGCAGGGCGTGCAAGCGCAGACGGTTGCGAACGCGTACATCGCGGTGGAAGCCGGTGCGGAAATCATTGTGGTGATCAACAAGATTGACCTTCCGAGTGCTCATCCGGATGAAGTTGCGTTGGAGGTGGAACACGTTCTCGGTATCGCGGCTGAGGACGCGGTCTACACGTCCGCCAAGACCGGCGAAGGGCTTGACAAACTCTTTGTCGCAATCTGCGAGCGAATTCCCGCGCCCAAGGGCGATCATGACGCACCGTTGCGAGCGCTGATCTACGACGCGAAGACGGACATTCACCGTGGAATCATCAGCCACGTGCGGTTGTACGACGGCCAGGTTCGCCGGGGCGACAAGGTTCGGATGGTGGCCGTCGAACGGGATCACATCGTCACGGAGGTCGGCAAGTTCACGCCCAAGCCCGTGGCGGTTCCGATGCTTCAGACGGGCGAGGTCGGTTACTTGCTGGCGGGCATCAAGACGCTCGCAGACGTGAGCATCGGCGACACCATCACGCTTGCGGCGAACCCGACGGACAACCCGCTGCCGGGATACCAGCCGCCCAATCAGATGGTGTATTGCGACTTCTACCCGGGCCCGGGAACGACCACGCAGGTCTTGCGCGAGGCGATGGAGCAGTTGTGGTTGAACGACAGCTCGTTCACGTACGAGCCTGCCACGTCGGATGCGCTCGGCATCGGTTTTCGATGCGGGTTCCTCGGCTTGCTCCACATGAAAATCATTCAGGAGCGGCTGGAGCGCGAGAGCGATGTCAATGTCGTTCAAACTGCTCCGACGGTCACCTACGAGGTACAGCTTCGCGATGGCAGCGTGGTGCGCATCCAATCGCCCAGCCAGATGCCTGATCCTTCGCACGTCGAGGAGATACGCGAACCGTTTTGCCGGGCCAACGTCATCGTTCCGTCGGATTGTATCGGCGTGCTGATGTCGCTCGCATTGGATCGGCGTGGCGTGCAGAAATCCACGGAGTATCTTTCAACGACCCGCGTGATGATCGCGTTCGAGTTTCCGCTCGGCGAGATCATCTACGATTTCTACGACAAGCTTAAGAGCGTGACGAAAGGATATGGCACGGTTGATTACGAGATCACCGGGTTTCGCGGCGGCGATCTTGTCAAGCTCGACATCCTTGTCAACGGGGTCAACGTCGACGCGCTCTCGCTCATCTGCCACCGCGATAAGGCCCAATACCGCGGACGACGACTGGTGGCGCGTCTTCGCAAGGAGATCGACCGACACATGTTCGAGATCCCCATACAAGCGGCTATCGGCGCGAAGATCATCGCGCGGGAGACCATCAAGGGTTTTCGAAAGAACGTCACGGCCAAGTGTTACGGCGGCGACATCACGCGAAAGCGCAAGCTGCTGGAGAAGCAGAAAGAGGGCAAGAAACGCATGAAGCAGGTGGGCAATGTTTCCATCCCGCAGGAAGCGTTCATGGCTGTCCTGGACCCCGGCGAATAGCAGGACCACTTGCCGCGACGCGCGAGTACGGCTGATGACCGGCGCGACATCCGCAGGACGGCCGACGGATTCAAGTGGCGTTTACAATCATGAATCACGCTCTGGAAGGGTGTCGCGGCTGTCGGATGGGTGGGCGTTCGCGGTAGGATGGCAGGCGAAACTTCTTTGGAAAACCGATGAGACAGATGTACAATAAACGGTGATCGTGTGCGACGGACTCCGTCGTAGGCGTATGGTAGGCGAATGTGAACGACTCAAGCATGATATCTCGGCAGATCAACATCCCTCAGGCCGCCATTGGCGCGACGATGGTCGTGACTGGTGCGGCTGCTCTGCTCTGGCAGCCTCCCCCGATCGCGCCCGCCGGTGTGCTGGAGATTCCCAGCTTGACTGCATGGGGAAAAGTCTTTTCGCTTCTTCTGCTGGCTGCGCTTGGGGTTGCGTATCTCGTTTGGCGCGCTCCGATCATTCGTGCGCAAGCCATTCTGGAAACCTCGCCGCTGGGTACGGGCGCACAGTCGGCGGCGCTGGTGGATTGGCAACTGTACCTCAAGACCATTTTGGTCACGGACGGGGCCGCGCTTGCCGGGGTCGTCGGACTTCGCATGGCGGGGATCGTTTTGACAACGGTCGACACGATGGGGGTCTTCGCGTCGGGAGC
>CAYQFV010000187.1:0-7922 GCA_964416845.1 uncultured Phycisphaeraceae bacterium
CCAAAAGCGCTACGGATTCGAACGCGACCGCAAGTAATCAGTTCGCGGAAACATCACAAGCGACGGCTGTCTGATCGTTCCGGGCGAACCGGCTGGTTCGGCGTGTGGGCCGGTCGCCGATTTGCCGTGGAACGACGTTTGGCCCGGTAATCTCATGGATTCGGACGCATTGTAGGTCGATACTCACACGAACGGTTGATATTGCAACGTTGCGCTGGCGGTTTGTCCACAGCCAACATTTTGGAACTTGTGTCTGGAAGACCTAATGGAAACAGTGCTCGTCACCGGAGCCACGGGGTTCGCCGGACGCTACCTGATTCAGGAATTGATCCGACGGCGATATCAGATTGTGGGGACTTATTATCGGACAGGACCGCGGCGGACGGTCTTCACCGACCCGGTTCGATGGCTTCACTGCGACGCTCGGTCGCGAAGTCAAACCCGACAGATTGTGGCGGAGGTCAAACCGCGCTACATCATTCACCTTGCGGCTGCGAGTACGCCGTCGCTTGCGAACGCTGATCCGCGGTTCACGACCGAGACGAACGTGCTGGGTTGGGTGAACCTGATGGAGGCGGTCCACGCGTTGCGTGATCCTTGTCGGGCGCTGCTGATCAGCACGTATCACGTGTATGGCGCTACGGAGGCGGGCCCGGCGGGCCATCGCGAGGACGACCTCGCAACGCCGCTCGACGTCTACACCGCGTCGCGTCTGATGGGAGAGATGGTCGCACGGGATGCTGCGCGGCGCGGCGACCTCGATGTTGTGATCGCACGGGTGGGGAATCACGTCGGTCCCGGTCAGAGCACGCGTTACTTCGTATCGTCGATCGCCGAACAGATCGCACGGATCGAAGCAGGATTGATCCCTGCGAGACTTGACGTCGGCAACGTCGATCTCGTGCGGGACATTTCGGACGTGCGCGACATTGTGCGGGCGTATGTCGATCTGCTCTTGCTCGGTCAGTCGGGCGACGTGTACAACGTGTGCTCCGGACGGCGGGTGTCGCTTCGGGACGTCATCGGCCTTTTGGCGTCGATGTCGGATGTTGCGTTCGACGTGCACACGGACCCGCAGCGCGTCCGCCGCAACGATCCCGTTTCGGTGCAGGCTGACCGGTCGAAGCTGACCCGCGACGCTGGATGGGAACCGAGGTATGAACTTTCGACGACGTTGCGTGACGTGCTGGCTTGGCATCGCGGCCGGTTGCGCGATTCGCTTCGGTCGGCGGATTCAATCGTCCATCCGATCAAATCAGACCGTTTGGTCGAATCCTGTTTCGAGAGCGTATGATGATGAAGTGCGTTTCGATCGTCACGACGGTCTTTAATGAGGTGGATGGTTGCCGCGACCTGTTGGCATCGATGGGTGACCAAGTCCGCCAACCCGACGAAATCGTCGTCGTCGACGGCGGCTCGACCGACGGGACGGTCGACGTGATTCTTGAAGCGGCTCGCACGAACGACCGAATCGTACTGATCGAAGCCCCCGGGGCGAACATCGGGCGGGGACGGAACATTGGCATCGAACGTGCCCGCGGCGATGTCATCGCCAGCACCGACAGCGGGTGCCGATTGGACAAACACTGGCTCGCCAATCTCATCAAGCCGTTCGAAGACGAACGCCGGGCGGAATTCGTGGCGGGGGTCTATCGAATCAATCCGCAATCTTTGCTGGAGCGCGTCATTGGGACAGCCACCATGCGCGGGGCGCTCGACCCGTTTGACCCGGCGACGTTCAACCCCTCGGCAAGATCGATGGCGTTCACGAAGGCGCTGTGGCGACGGGCGGGCTGCATTCCGGAGTTCATCAACATCGACGACACACTGTTCGATGAGAAGATACGATCACTGAACATTCGTTGGGAGTTCGCCGGCGACGCGGTGGTTCATTGGCGTCCGCGCAAGAGCTTCCGCTCGCTCGCCCGGCAATTCCACTTCTACGGGTGCGGCGGCGGCCATACGCAGATTTTCGCCACCAGCAGCCTCTACAACATTCGGAACATCGCCCTGATCGGGATGACCGCGATCGCCACCATCTGGCAGCCGTGGTTGGGGGTGCTCGCGGTCGCGTTGTTCTTATACTTCTACGTCTACGCCCACCATCGAAGGAGCGTTCGTGTGATGCGAAAGGTGGGCGACTGGCGGGCGTATTTTCTGACGCTCGCGGTGCAATGGACGGTCGCGTTCTTCGATGCCACCGGATACATCACCGGAAGCGTGCAACGATTGGTCCACCCCCGACGCTACCGCGACGGCATGGATGCGTATTTGCGTTTCGACGGGGCGGCGACAGGTGCGACGACGTCGCCGACGTTCACCGCGCCGGTCGGCGGGGCATGACACAACACGGGCTGGCAGGCGACGTACGTGACAACGGAGAAGAGATCGGCATGATCGCGACGGCTACTGGCGACGGCCACGCTGCAACCGTTACGGGCCCGCAGGTGTGGAACCGCTTGTGGCGGCATCAACCTGACGCTGCTCGTGACGCCGCCCTGCTCGAACGAGAACGGGCGGGTGGCCGTTGGAAAACAACCGCGTCCATTCTCGTCAAGGCCTTCGGGTCGCTGCGTAACGTTTGCTCAATCGAACTGGGCAGCGGGCGTGGGGACTTTTCCGCGTTGCTCGCAATGGACGGCGCTTCCGTCACGTTGGTCGATTACAGCGAGAAAGCCCTGGCGGAAGCGCGGTCGCGTTTCGATCGGCTGAACCTGCCGGCTGAATTCGTCCGGGCTGACATGCTCGGCGATTTGAGCGAATTGGCGGGGCGGTTCAACTTCTCCGTATCGCTGGGAGTTGTGGAGCATTTCGTCGGGGCTGCTCGGACGCAAGTAGTCCGTGCTCATCACGATGTGTTGGCGGACGGCGGATTGGCGATGATCAGTGTGCCGAATGCCCACTGCCTGCCGTATCGCCTTTGGAAGTTGCTGCTCGAAATCCGCGGTTGGTGGCCTTACGGGTTGGAGATTCCCTATTCGAAGCGCGAGCTGACGTCCCGGGCGAAACGGGCGGGGTTGTGCAGGATCGAAACGTCGTGCGTGGGGTTTTGGCAGTCCGTGGGCGACTGCTGGGGTCGAAGCGTTTTTCACCGGGACTGCGATTGGTCGCAGCGCGTTTCCCGTTTGGACGCTGCGATGGGCCTCGCGTTGCAGCTTTACGGGTGGCGGCAAGAAAACGGTCAACCGAACGTCGATGGGGCGATCGCGTGACCCAACTCGTTGAACGACATTTTACCAGTCGCGGGTGCGGACTGGAATTTGAGATGGAGGCGGACTGGGTTCGCCGGCATGTTCGCGCGGACCTTGGTCGGGTGGTTGATGTTGGTTGCGGCATTGGTGCACTGCTTGGCGCGATCGGCATTTCGGACTCGATCGGTGTCGATTTTTCCATCGACGGACTGGGCTGTACACGCGAACGATTTCCGAAAATGCCGCTTGTTTGCAGCGACGCTGCCGCGCTCCCGCTGGCCGACAATTCCGTCGGGACGGTTCTGGTGCAGCACGTGATCGAACATATGGCGGCCAGCGAGCACGCCTGTTGCGAATGGTCGCGCGTGCTCGCGCCGGGCGGTACGATCCTCATACTCACACCCAACCGAATGTTCGGCGACGACAGCGTGTACGAGGACGACACGCACGTCGAGATCCTTGACGCAGCCCGTTTGCGACAGCTACTCACCAGTGCGGGATTTGAGATCGTCGAGCTGCGTACGCTTGGTCTGGGATGGTTTCGACATTACCACGGGCGGTCGGGGGTGTGGCGACTTCGGCGTATGGTGGTCGACAACGCGCAGCTTTTGTCAACGCCGCCCGTTCTGCGATGGAAGGGGCAAACGCTGTGCTGTGCAGCCAGGAAGCCA
Source organism: uncultured Phycisphaeraceae bacterium (assembly GCA_964416845.1). Taxonomy (GTDB): domain Bacteria; phylum Planctomycetota; class Phycisphaerae; order UBA1845; family UBA1845; genus CAYQFV01. The sequence goes on from CAYQFV010000187.1 coordinate 3,863, forward strand.
TCGCGATGACGACCCGCTCGCTTCGCATTCTCGTGGATGGTCGGATGCTTCTCGGGCGTGTCTCGGGCATTAATCGGTTCGTCACGAAGCTTGTCGACGCGCTGGCGTCTCAATCAGAAATCAAGATCACTGTGCTCAGTGGCCAAGGCGATCAGTCGGTGGTGTTTGATCGTCCCAACGTCGACGTTCTCGCGACCGAGTTTTCGAAGGCTGATCGCAAGGCCACCAGACGTCTTTGGTGCCAGGAGCGTCACCTTGCACGATACGTTGACGCTTCGAGCGCAGACGTCTACCACGCGACGTGGAACACCGACGTTCCGCGACGGCGGGCTTCTCGCGTGCCCACGCTCCTGACGGTGCACGACCTGATTCCGTGGCACGATCCTGGCCACAGCTTCTACTCGACGGCGGAACGCGTCTGCTACCGCTATGCCATAAAATCGTCGGTCAAGCGCGCATCGCTCGTCACCACCGTCAGCGACTACGTTCGCCGTGATGTCATGACGACGCTGGGCGTTGACGCAAGTCGTGTGTGCGTCATCCCCAACGGCGTGACGCTGCCGGACACCGCATCCATCCAACCGACGCCCGACGAACAACCGTACGTGCTCTACGTTGGCGGATTTGAGCATCGGAAGAACATCGCTGCAGTGTTGGCCGCGGTCGACCGATTCGTCCGACGCTATGACGAATCGTTGGAATTGCGACTGACAGGCTCGCGGGAGTTGCTTTGCCCACGGGCGGCTCGCGTTCTTGATGGGCTGTCGCGCGACGCACGGGTTCGATTTCTCGGCGTTGTCGACGATGACGAGTTGGCACATCAGTACGCTGGCGCGTCTGCCTTGCTGATGTTGTCGACTCACGAGGGGTTCGGATTACCGGTTCTGGAAGCGATGGCCTATGGTTGTCCGGTGGTGGCAGCGTCCAACGCATCGTTGCCCGAAGTCGTTGGCGACGCGGGTATATTGGTCGATCCGGATCAACCCGACGAAGTAGCGCATGGGCTCCACCGTCTCATGACCGACCCTGCGTTTCGCGCCGATTTTGTCAGGCGCGGCAAGGAGCGTGCGGCGACCTTCGGTTGGGACATGGTGGCTGACAGGTATCGAAGCCTCTACGAACGGTTGGCTGTCGGCGGACAGATCGAGCAGCGGTCGCCGGTGGGAACCGCTGCGATCGACTTCGGATCAGAGACATCGGGCAACGTGTTAACGTCAACCGCAACCGCGAGCATGCGAGCATCATGAGCCGACCTGCCGTTTCCATCGTCGTTCCGACTTACAAGAGCGTTGCGTACCTTCGCCGCATGATCGAGTCGGTAATTGCCCAGACGTTCGACGATTGGGAGTTGATCATTGTCGACGGTGCGAGCGACGACGGAACCGCCGAACTGATCGCCGGATACCAACCAACGTTGGCCGACCGTCTGGTGTTCATCGAACAACCGAACCAAGGATGCAGCGTCGCGCGGAACACCGGCATCGAGACTGCCCGCGGCTCGTTCATTGCCCTGCTGGACTCGGACGACGAGTACTTGCCGCGTCGGTTGGAACGTCAGATGGAACTGTTTTCGCTGCAGCCGGATTTGGGGTTGGTCTACTGCGACTATTCCCACATCGATTTCGACGGCGTACTCCATCGCAGTACGTTTGACGAACTTGCCACGCTCGCGCGAGAGGTTCCCTACGAGCGTGTCGCTCCGGGGCTTCACGTTTGCACTCCGGATCTGTTTGACTATCTGGTTCGCGGCTACTTCATCGCCACCATTGTCGGGCTCGTCCGGCGCGAGGTGCTCGCGGATGACATTCGATTCCTGCCGCGCGACATGTACGGTTGCGAATGGTTCTTCTACCTGCAAATCGTCCGCCGATGTCGGGCGGGTTACGTTGACGAGCCGCTGTGTCTGCACCACTTCGTGCAGGGTAGCATCTCGCGAACTTCGACGGTGCGCAACAGCGTTTATCATCGCAGTCTGTTGCGTATCATGCGGTCTGAGTTTGCAGATGCGTCTCCCCGCGCGAAGGCTGCCATCCGCCGGCAATTGGCTGACACCTGCAAACAGCTCGGGTTCCACGGAGCGCAGCACGCGGAGTTTGGCGCTGCGATCGGCTACTTTGCCGAGGCGCTTCGCGAGCGGTTTGAATGGCAGACGGTGTGGCATCTCCTTCAGATGTGCGCCCGGCGCGTCGCGGCGCTTGGTCATCCTGGAACAGAACCACTCCTTCGCACCGATCCCCATCAACACCGCCTGCGAACATCGACGTAACCCCGTCTGGTGGACGACGTTGGGACGCGCTCAAGCGGCCGATAACAGGTTCCGGGGATCCTCTTTCCGCCGGATCGCGGCGAGTCTTACCTTGACCGGGGCAGACCGCTTGTGGTACAAGCGAGGTGCAGAAGGGCCCATCTCGGACTGGTGATTTCGACACATGGTGGGCTTGCCGATTCGGCCAACGGATCGCAGATGTCCGTGCGGTGTGACCGTACGACCAATTCATGCGTGGTGTTTTTTGCGAGGGGTGACGTGCCGACGTCCTCGTCAAATTGCAGCGCGCCGCTGAGTGCCAAGGATCGAGCCGCCCTGGCCTCCATGTTGTCGCTGGCGTACGACGAGCTGCACACGCTCGCCGATCGCGCTTTGCGACGCGAGTCGGGTGACCCCATTCTAGAACCGGCGGCCGTCGTTCACGAAGTCTATTTGCGTTTGCTGCGTCAGCGGAACGTGCGGTGGAACGTTCGTCCGCAGTTCATCGGCGTCGCGGTGCGAATGATGCAGCGGATCATCATCGACCACGCCCGTTGCCGCCGGGCAGCCAAACGCCGCGCCCGTCAGCACCGCGTGTCGCTCGATGAAGCCGCGTGCAGAACCCCTGAGCGCGCCGATGACATTCTCGAACTCGGTGAAGCATTGACTCGCCTTGCCCAGCGCGATCGGCAGAAGAGTCGCGTTGTCGAGCTCCGCTACTTTGCCGGTCTGACGATCGAGCAGAGCGCTAAGAAGCTCGGCGTCTCCTCGTCAACGATCAAACGTGACTGGTCCGTTGCGAGAGACTGGTTGCGACGCGAGATCGGCGGGTGATGGAGCTGTTGACAACCACGCCGCACCTTCGCGACCAATTGCCGGCGACCCATTCTGCGTGCGCCAAACGGCGATCACCCCATCAGCCGGAGCAATCCTTGGCGAGGCGAATTCCGCTGAATTGCCAACGGTCGCGGGGGTGGGCGAAGTTTCGATAGGTGCGACGAATGTGGTCCTGCGCGGACACGCACGAGCCGCCGCGTAGCACCATCTGGTTGGCCATGAACTTGCCGTTGTATTCTCCGATCGCCCCTTCCGGCGGCCGATAGCCGGGATAGGCGACGTACGGGCTTAGCGTCCATTCCCAGAGATCGCCGAACATCTGCTCGATCTTCGGCGGCGATCCGATCTGATTGACGGCGAGCGGGCGTAGGGCTGCGCGTTCGAGGAAGTTGCCGGCTGCGTCGACCTGTCGAGAAGCGATCTCCCAGGCGAATTCGGTCGGCAGACACACACCGAACCAGCGTGCGAAGGCGTCCGCCTCGTAATAACTGACGTGGCCTACAGGCTGGGATGGCTCGATCGGACACATTCCGCCGAGCGTGAACTGCCACCAACCGTCGGACCGCTTTTCCCAGTAGAGCGGGGCTTCCCACGAATCGTCCTGAACGGCAGCCCAGCCGTCCGACAGCCACAGGTGCGGATTTCGGTATCCGCCGTCCTCGATGAATTCGAGGTACTCGCCGTTGGTGACGAGGCGGTTCGCAAGCTGAAACGCGTGGACCATCGCAGAATGTCGCGGCTGCTCGTTGTCGTAGCAGAAACCGTTCCCGTCATACCCAACAGAGCGAACGCCTCCCTCGAAATCGATCCAGCGAAGCGGACACGACTGCTCGCTGCCGGCGATATCGATCGGGCGGTAAGCCGGTCGCAGCGGATTGCACGAGAACGCGTGTTTGATGTCGGTCAGGATCAATTCTTGATGCTGACGCTCGTGGTGTAGGCCGGTCAGCACCGTGCCGATTGTCTCGCGACAGTGCT
>CAYQFV010000188.1:0-7900 GCA_964416845.1 uncultured Phycisphaeraceae bacterium
ACGTCAATGGTCGAATTCCGTTCACGGCGATCAGCGCGACGATTCGTGTCATCTGTCAAACGAACGCCGACTGCGACAACAACCTGTTTTGCGACGGAGCGGAGACGTGCGTCGCGGGGGACTGCGTCGCGGGTACGCCGCCCTGTCCCCAGCCGGGTCAACCGTTCTGCAATGAGTCGGTGGATGCATGCGTGGAATGCTTCGGTGTTTTGCAGTGCGACGATGGAAACGAATGTACCGATGACGTGTGCACAGCGGGAGCCTGCTCGCACCCGCCGTTTCCGCTCGGGACGGCGTGCGGCGATCCGACGAATATGCCGTGCAACGGAGCGGACACTTGCAACGGTTCGGGATCGTGCCGGAACAATCTCGACCCGGATGGCACGGTTTGTCCGGACGATGGCAGCGATTGCACGGTTGACTTTTGCTTGGGAGGTCTTTGCTCTCACCCGACGCTTCCCGCAGGAACCGCCTGCGGCGACCCCACGACATCGGATTGCGACAAACCCGATCGGTGCGATACGGTCGGCGTTTGTCAGTCGAATTTCGACTCGGCTGGGGTCCCTTGCGGTGATCCAACCAACACGGATTGCAATCAGGCAGACACGTGCGACGGTGCGGGAGCGTGCAGCGGAAACATCGTCGCTGACGGGACCGCGTGTGCGGATGACGGCAACGATTGCACGTCCGACGCCTGCAACTCCGGCGTGTGTATCCATCCCAACGAAACAGCCGGCACGGCGTGTGGCGATCCGACCATTACTGAATGTGACGATGCTGACACATGCAACGGTTCGGGTTTTTGTTTGAGCAATCCGGTTCTGGCAGGGTTCCCGTGCGGTGACCCGGCCAATACTGACTGCACGAACCCCGATAGTTGTGACGGCAGCGGTGCGTGCGCGACGAACGACGTTCCGGACGGAAGTGCTTGCGACGACGCGTTGTTTTGCACGACGGGCGAAACGTGTACGGGTGGCCTTTGTGTGAACGGCGCGCCGACTGATTGCGACGACGGCATTGTGTGTACCATCGACGCGTGCAACGAGACAGGCGGCGTGTGCGACCATACGCTGGCTGCGGGCAGTTGCCTGATTGGCGGGCAATGCTTCGCCACGGGCGACCGGAACCCCAGCAACGATTGCGAGGAGTGCAATCCGACGATTTCCGGCGTGGGCTGGTCACTGGCGGCCGACGGGGCGCCGTGCACAAGTGATGGCATTTCGTGTACGGGGGACGAGTGTTCGGCCGGCGTGTGCGTCCATCCAAACCTGCCTGCCGGCACGCTGTGTGACGACGGCAACCCGTGTACCGGAACGGGCGGCCCTATTGTTGGTCCGGACACGTGCGACGGCGCGGGCGTTTGCTCGGGCATGCTCGATCCCGAGTGCGCGGACGATTGCATCAACGCTGTGGATGCCTTTGAGGGCGTGAACACCGGCAGCAATGTCGGTTTCGGTCCGGACGATTCGGAGGCCTCTTGCCAGCCGAACTCCAACCACGACGCTTGGTTCGCGTACACCGCAACCTGCGACGGCGATATTCTCATCGACACCGAAGGAAGCGTTTTTGCCCCGTCGAATGACACGGTCCTGTCGGTCCTTGATGCCTGTGGCGGAGTTGAAATCGCGTGCGATGACGATAGCGGCAGTGCGTTGTTGTCGTCGCTCATCATTTTCACCGGGACCGCGAACACGACCTACTACTTCCGTGTGGCCGGCTTTGGCGACAACGTTGGCGACATTGTGCTGAACATTGAACGGCTGGACACCTGCCGGATCGGAGGGGTGTGCTTCGTTGACGGGGCGCCCAATCCGGCGAACGAGTGCGAAGTGTGTGTGGCGGGCCTATCCAACACGTCGTGGTCTCCCAGGCCTTCGGGAACGCAGTGCGGTGACCCCGCGTTTGGCGAATGTGACAGCCCTGATGCGTGTAACGCGGTTGGCGTGTGCGAGCCGAATCACAAGCCGGACGACACGCTTTGTACGCCTGACGCCAACGAGTGCACGCGCGACGTGTGTCTGGTCGGCGTCTGCTCGCATCCGTTCGAGTCGGCTGGGACAGCCTGTGCGGATCCAACGGATACCGAGTGTGACAATCCGGACACGTGTGACGGAGCCGGCGCGTGCTTGACCAATCTGGAGCCGGTTGGTTTTGCCTGTGGTGACCCGAGCAACACGGATTGCAATAATCCGGACACGTGCGATGGGGCTGGTGCGTGCACGATCAATTTGGAACCGGACGGCACGCTGTGCACCGACGATACGAACGACTGCACCATGGACCTTTGCTCAGCCGGGACGTGCACACACCCGAATCAGCCGGTCGCCACTCCGTGCGGCGATCCGACCAACACCGATTGCGACAACCCGGACACGTGTGACGGAGCCGGGTTGTGTCTCGACAATCTCGAAGCGGTTGGGTTCGGTTGCGGCGACCCGACCAACACGGATTGCAATAACCCGGACACATGCGACGGGGCGGGATCGTGTTTGGTCAATTTTGAACCGGATGCGACGGTGTGCACCGACGATGGTAACGCGTGCACGGTGGACTTCTGCAACGGGGGGGCGTGTACTCACCCGAACGAACCGCCTGGGACTGCGTGCGGAAACCCGGTTGACACCGAGTGCGACAATCCCGATACGTGCGACGGGCTGGGTGGATGCCAGTCGAACCTCGAGCCGCTTGGCTTCGCGTGTGGTGACGCAACCAACACCGACTGCAACAATCCTGATATTTGTGACGGAGTCGGCGCCTGTCTGCCGAACCTGGAGCCGGATGGGACGGCGTGCACCGACGAGGGGAATGACTGCACGGACGATGTGTGCGCGACGGGTTTTTGCGTGCACCCGAACTTCGCTGCGGGCACGGCGTGCGGCGATCCGTCCGACTCCCAGTGCGATCATCCGGATACGTGTGACGGCTTTGGTTTTTGCGAAGGAAATCTTGAACCGGATGCCACGCTGTGCGACGACCTGAACCTCTGTACCGGTCCCGACCTGTGCATGGCGGGCCTGTGCGACTCACCGTTTATCCCAGAGCCTCCGCTGGTCGCCGCCGACGGCCCTAGGGCGATGGTGGTCACGGCTCAACCCGCGGGCTCAACGATTCCGCAGGCCTTGCTGGTGACGTCGCCCGACGAGACCTGTCTGATGAAGTACATTGATGCCACTGGGCAGCTAGTCAGCACACCGTTCTTCCAATCACCTGTGGATTGGGGGACGGTGATTGTTCAAGGACGAGACATGGTCCCGTCGACGACCTATGAGGTGGTTGCCGACTGCGGCGGGGACCAAACGACACCCGTGGCAGCGACCACTGCCCGCTGGGGCGACGTGAACGGTGACGCAACGGTTAATCTCTTTGATCTGTTTTGCGTGCTCGACGGCTTTACGGGAGATTTCACGAACTGTTCGTTGGAGGCGGTTGACATCCATCCTTGCGTCCCCAACGGGAGCATCAACCTCTTCGACATGTTCGCGGTGCTCGACGCTTTTGCCGGTGTCGCGTATCCGTGCGTCGGTCCGTGTGGCGGTGGAGCGTGCTGCGATGCTGGAACGTGCACCATCACCCTCACTGCCGCCGAATGCCAATCCGGGACCGGCACGTACCAGGGTGACGGAGTCGATTGCGAGCCCGATCCTTGCCCGCCGCCGCCCTCACCCTCTGCCGCCGGCGCGTCGACAGCCGATCGTGTGGTCGGTGTCTCGGTCGTGCCTTCCCGCCGGCGCATCGCACCGGGGACAATGGTGAAGGTGCGCGTCTTCGTCAGCAACGTGACGGATTTGAGGGGGTACGAACTTTCCGTCGCCGTCACCGGCGGGTCGCGCGGTAGCTTTGACCCGGTCGACATGGCCATTGATGCGTCGCGTTCTGACTATGTGTTCGGCAATGTAGAAAGCTACCACGCTTTGGATCGTCGCCAAACGCGTATGGCCAACGCAGCGGTCGACGGCGGAGTCTCACCGTCATCGGGTGACGGATACTTGGGCACGTTTGTCTTTCGTGCATCTCCCGATGCGAGCGGGACGTTTCGCATCGTTCTTCGCAGCGACGAGGGCGTTTATCTGCTCGACTCCCGTGGACGGAGCATGGCGATGGACCTTGGGAGCGCGAGTGTGACCGTTCAATCGAGCGATGTTCGAGGTATCCGAATTAGTCGTCCGTGAAAAAAACGTTCACACAACGCAAGGCCGAGCGGCGGACAGTTCCGGGTCGCGGGCGAACGGGTTTCGAGACCAGCGGATCAGGGCAAGAACGAGTCGCTCTGCCGCTTCGGCGGGCGCAAAGAGATGCCGACCCGCTGCACGGCGAAGCAACCCCAACAACTTTCGCAGGTTGGACGCGGTGGCAGCCTAGAGCATTATCAATCCAATCGTAGCGCGTTAAGCGTTTGTTAGGTTTGCGCGTTGGGTGTGTGGGTTTTTGCTGGTTCAAAGAATAGGCCAGAGACGAGCCACGGATGGGTGTTGCGTACGGACAGGATCTCCGGGATCGGGTGCTTGCAGCTTACGATCGCGGGATGAAGATCAGGCAGAATACATCCCCCCTCACGGACACTCTTCGCTCGTGGTCTGAAACGACACGAGCCTGGCGTGTCACCGCCTAAGATACTGCGATCAGCAGGGCGTAATCCTTTACCCTCGCGACCAAGTCGCTAGGCTTGGCGCGAGGACACAGGATCGCTCCGTTGGCCGGTTCGTGCAGCCGCGTGCCGATTGCCCAAAGTGGTTGGAGTCATACACCATGTCGATTCATCCCACCGCGATCATCGATGACAACGCGGATATCCATCCCTCGGCTCGAATCGACGCATACGTCGTCATCGAAGGTCCGGTTCAGGTTGAAGCGGACTGCCACGTTTACCCCTTTGCATTTCTCACCGGGCCAACGCGTATCGGACGTGGCTGTGAAATCCATCCGGGCGCCGTCGTCGGTCACATTCCGCAGGATCTCGCCTACCAAGGCGGAGAAAGCCGCTGCGTCATCGGCGATGAAACCATCATTCGCGAGGGAGCGTCGGTCCATCGGGGGACCGATCCGGGCTCGGAAACGATTGTCGGGAAACGCTGTTACCTCATGGCGAATGCTCATGTCGCGCACAATTGTCGCCTGGGTGATGACGTTAAGATGGCCAACGGGACCGCGCTGGCGGGGCACGTGCATATTGGCGATGGGGCGTTTCTCTCCGGCGGCGCGATGGTGCATCAGTTCGTCCGCATCGGCGAGTTAGTGATGGTGGGGGGATTGGCCAAGGTGGTCATGGATGTGCCACCGTTTTTTCTCACCGGTCGGCAGGGTGAGATCGCCGGCATCAACGTTGTCGGATTGCGGCGAGCCGGTCACGACGTTTCCGAGCGCCAGGACGTCAAAACCGCCTATCGTATCCTTTATCGTTCAGGCCGTTCGATGGCGAGCGCCGTCAGCGAGCTTGAGGCCGCCGTGACCACGCCGCTTGGGCGCAAGATTCTGGATTTTGTGCAAGCCCCGTCCAAGCGAGGGATCGCCACAGCGAGTTCGCTTCGTCAAAAACGCGCTAGCAGATCGGGTGCCGGCGACGGTGTGCGCTCCGCCTAGAACGTCGTCGCCGCTCCTTTATCCCCTTCCCCCATACTTTGCCTGATAGCCTGCCGGGCGTTTGTGGGTGCAACAGTTGTCTTGCGCCGAGCCCGTGACTTTGCAAACCAGAGTCCCGAAGGAACCGGTCATTTAGGCGAGCCGGTTCGATGCCGATTGGTATAATAATATGGCTGTGCGGTTGTCGCCGCGAGAGTGCAGCGGACGTTTGCACGAACAACAGGGAGCTGGTGCGATGAACTGGCAAGAACGATACGCTGAAAAACGAACGACCCCCGAACAGGCGGTTCGCCGCATCGCTTGCGGCGAACACGTCTTTATCAGTTCCGGTGCGGCCGAACCTCTTGCGCTCGTCCGCGCTTTGGTCGCACAAGCGAATCATTTTACGGATACGCAGATCGTTCACCTGCTTACGCTTGGCCCTGCGCCGTACGTTGAACCTCAGTACGAGGAAAATTTTCGGCACAACGCATTCTTCATCGGCGGCAATGTCCGCTCTGCCGTGCATGCCGGCCGCGCTGATTATACGCCGGTCTTTCTCTCGCAGATTCCGTCTCTGATGCGCTCCCGCCGGATGCCGGTGGATGTCGCGCTGATTCAATGTTCCCCGCCGGATGAATTCGGGTACGTCAACCTCGGCGTCTCGGTCGATATCGGACTTGCGGCGATCGAGTCGGCCCACACAGTGATCGCGGAGATTAATCCCAACGTTCCGGTGATCTACGGGGCGGGTTTTCTCTCGTTCGATCGCGTCGATGCCTGGGTGTTCAATGACACGCCCATGGTGACCGTCGATCCACAACCCATCGACGATGTTTCGATGGAGATCGGCCGCAACGTCGCCGCCCTCGTTGAAGACGGCTGCACCATTCAGACGGGAATCGGCCTGATACCGGACGCGACGTTGAAGGCCCTCCAGTACAAGAAAGATTTGGGCCTGTGGACGGAAATGTTCTCCGACGGTGTATTGGATCTGATCGAAGCCGGCGCGATCACCGGCAAATACAAGACCATTCACCCCCACAAGGTCTCCGCGTCCTTTACCTTCGGGTCACAGCGCCTTTACGACTACGTCCATCGGAATCCGGCGTTCACGTTCCACCCCTCTGACTACATCAACGACCCCATTCGTGTTGCGCGGCAGCACAAGATGGTGGCCATCAACAGCGCGCTGCAGGTGGACCTGACCGGGCAAGTCTGCGCGGACTCGCTGGGAACGAAGTTCTACTCCGGCATCGGTGGGCAGGTTGATTTCATCCGGGGGGCTTCGATGTGCCCGGGAGGCAGGCCCATCATCGCTTTGCCCTCGACCGCGCGCGGTGGTCAGGTGAGTCGCATCGCCGCGACGCTCAGCGAGGGAGCGGGCGTTGTGACGTCGCGCGGCGACGTGCGCTTCATCGTAACGGAGTACGGCAGCGCGGACCTGCAGGGAAAGTCCATCCGCGAACGAGCTCTGGCATTGATATCCATCGCCCACCCGGACTTCCGTGGCGAGTTGCTGGCGGCGGCCAAGAATCAACACTACGTCTTCGTCGATCAGATCGAACCGCGGGCGATTTACCCGCGTAAGTTTGAGAAGCAAGTGCGGACCAAACGGGAGGTGCCGGTGCTTTTGCGGCCCATCCGTCCCACCGATGAGCCCAAACTGCAAGACCTGCTCTACTCGCTCTCTGACACGACGCTGTATCAACGTTTCCAGAGGGTCATCAAATGTATTCCACACAAAGAGCGACAGTATTACCTCGACGTTGACTACGTTCGCAACATGGCAGTGGTGGCGGAGAGCTGCGACGAACATCGTGACCTGGAGATTATCGGCGTTGCGCAGTACTTCCTCGATCCGGCGACCGGGTTCGCGGAGGCTTCGTTCGTTGTTCGTGATACCTGGCAGGGTCAGGGTTTGGGTACGCTTATGATCCGTCACTTGACGGACATCGCGAGGGATAACGGTATTCAAGGTTTCACCGCGGATGTTCTGGTCTCCAACGGCGCGATGCTGCACGTCTTCTACAACTCGGGGCTGGAGATCAGCAGCACCATGTCTGACGGCGTTACGCGGCTGAAGATGCCCTTCCCCCGCTCCGATACCGGCGCGAGTGAGAACAAGCGGCTGGAGAAGGTGTAGGCTGACGGAATTGTTTTTCTTGTCGCGCCCCGCCAAACACCATCGAGGAATCCGGAGTCACAGGTAAGCTTGCTTGCCCGGACGTCGTGGGATGACGTCCACGCCGCACGCTTCATCGGTTTCGCGACGAACACCCAACGCGATACGGCCGCCGGATAGGTGGGGCAGCAAAAAAAGCGGCGATATATATTGACATAT
>CAYQFV010000189.1:0-7738 GCA_964416845.1 uncultured Phycisphaeraceae bacterium
CTGAAGTGGATCTCAACATGGTACCGTTCCTTACCACGGATCATGTTCCACGCATTGCCGAAATAGTCCTTGATGTTGAAATCGGCATCAGGTTTGAAATGTTGCGGCAACGGCGTGAGCTCGACGATGCGTTCGATCTTGAACGTTCGAGTTTCGCGATGGTGCTCGGAATATCCGATCAGGTACCAACCGCGGGCGAGAAACGGCATCCAGTATGGCCGAATGACGGTTGAGATCTCGCGGCGCTCAAAATACGAATCGTACCGCAGGGCGAGTTTGGTTCGATTGGCGATGGCCGATTGAACCGTCCCAATTAGATCGGTGATGGGATCGACATCGGACATTTGGCGCCAATCAACCGAGACCCCGTCCAGCATCGCGCCGCAAAACTGCCTGATCTCGGCGGGGAGCATAGATTCAATCTTCAACGCCGCGGAGATGGCCGATGAAAAACCAGGAATCACCTGCTCGTTGGCGAACTTGCGCGTCAACAGCATGAGGGCCATACCTTCTTCGAGGGTCATGTCGACCGGGCGCAGGTAGCACAAGCTCGTCAACGCATACGTTTCGTTGTCGGCGTCGTACTGACAATCAACGCCGGCTTCCTTGAGCACGCTGATGTCACGAAACACGGTGCGCCTGCTAACGCCCAGATCTGTCGCAAGGGTGTCGACCCCACAGCGACGACCAGCCTGTAGCAATTGCACAATGCGAATCAGACGGTGAATGCGCGTTTTCTTCATCGATCGATCAGTGCTCCCAGAGAGATCGATCTTAGCCGCTTTCCAACGCTGCGTGTAGCACGGTGGAGGCGAGCGGGCCTGTTCGCACGAGGATGAAACCGATCAGCGACAGGATGGTCAGCACGGTCAAAAGGCCAAAGCTGGAACGTCGCACCGTTCTGCCCGCCCAAAGCAGCACGAGAAGCAGCAGAAGATGTCCGGCGACGGCCGACGCGACGCGCCCGATCGAGTCGTCGGCCGAGGCGATCGGTTTCAACCTCGGCCAAACCGACATGAGCGACGCGACCACCAGCGCGATGCAGGCGGAATAGAACGCGAAGGATTGGGTCTGGCTGGCGAGTCGGCCGGCCGCTGTCCAGGGTTGTCCGTGGTCAAGCTGCTGCTCCCACACCTTTCCGATCCACACCCACAGCCACGTCATGACCGCAAGGGCGATCAGCAACGCGTTGAAAATCATCGGGAAACGCTCGTCCAATGACGTTGCCGACCCCGGAACGAATGCGATCGCAAGCGCGGCAGCAGCCAGGGTTAGCAGGCCCATCGCAACGTCGGCTAGATTAGCGCTCCAGCGTCTGCCGACCAGCGCGAACAGCGACCCGCCGGCGGCGGCGGCGCAGCAAGCAGTGAGGCACGCGGAAAGTGCATCACCCACGGGCCCGACCCTGGCGGGTACGACGATTTGAAAGCAGATCAAGAAGACCAGAAGGATCCCGATCGCGCCCGCTGTGGTGCGTAATCCAGGCCACTCCGCCGGATCGCGAAGCAGCGCGTTGGGGTTTTGGATGACCGCTCGCCATCGAATCCGCTGCCGCCGCACTCCCTGACCGACGACGAAGACCGTCACGACCGTCGACAATCCCACGATCGACACGAGGACGCCCCCCGTGCGTGCGTAGGTGCCGTCGTCGAGGCGTTCGTAGATCGGCCAGAGCAGGGCTGCCCAATACGCCCCGAGAGCGGATAGCCAAAAGAAAACCGCAATCAGTCGGCGCTCGCGAGTCGCGAGCATCTCCGCGAGACATGCAACCCCCAAGACACCAATCATCGCCAGCCCGTCAAAGCCGAATTCAAACAACGTGTGCTGAACAATCGGCGCGCCGTTGATGATCTCCAACACCGCGTACACGCCACGGACCGCGAGCATGAACACGAGAAGGACGCCCGCGACCACGCCTGCGACGAGCGCGGAAACGTGCGCGACGCGGCGAAGACTTTCGAGGTGGGTTCGTCGTGAATCGTCATCGTGCGATTCTGATCTCGGCGGGCGGATGGCCAACGAGAACAACGACCACAGCGCAGCGACCGACGTGGCGAGGAGTGCGATCCACTGGATCATGCTGGTCGTATGCGGGCGGCGGCTGATGGCGACAAAAGCGAGCGCCAAGTTGGCCATCAAAGCAAAGATCGCCCAGGCGAGCTTTCGAGGGATGAACCGAATCATCAACAGTGGCGCGATCGCACCAGCCGCAAAACACCACACGAAAAAATCACCAGGCAGAGCAACCGCAAGAGCGCTTTCAATCATGGTGCAGCGCCCAATTCGTAGGTCTCTTGAGGAAGAACCGGCTTGGATACGCTATCACGCGATAGAACTCGTTCCAGGATGGCAGGCGTCGGAACCATGGGACCATCGGTTGCGAGACGTGTGACGAGCGCACGCGTCTGGAACCCGGCGCCGACTAGATGGGCCTCGCCAATGATTTCTCCGGAGGCGACTTGAGCTTGGCCGGCCGTTTGTCGCCTTTGTAAGCCGACAGCACGGCGTGTTTTTCGTCGATCCTCGCCCGCAAGTACGATTGAACTTGGGGAAGGACTTGGTCCGGCGACCCGAGCGACGGCTCCCACAGTTTAGGCCATTCGAACATGAGATAGTCGCGGTACATGATGCCCTTGAGCAACTCGATGGCGCGGGCCCAACCCACGTTGCCCTCACCGGGTAGCTGGTACGATTCCATCACGCCGTCGGGATCGAATCGGCCGTCACAGACATGGATCATGCCGATCCTAGTGCCAAGTCTCGGAATCGAAATCGTCGGGCGTTCTCCAACCATCGTGGCCGTGCAAGGATTCCAACAAACTCGGATCGCCGGGTGCGATGCGCTGTCACAAAGGAACCAAAGACCGGTGCTGCCGGCGAAATCTCCCCCGTTTTCGATCAGGATCGTGACTTTCTTTCGGGCGGCGAACGTGGCGACGCGCGTCAATTCCGCTGCGACACGCGCCAGCGTTTCTTCGCGAACATCGCCTTTTTGCTGTTCACCGGCGAACATTCGGACAAACGGAACGCCAAGCTCGGACGCCAACTCAATATAGCATTCCAACTCGGCGCGGCTGCGTGCAAGTTGATCCTTCTTGCGGGCGGCGAACGTGCAGCTACTCGCCAGGCATACGAGTTCGACGTTGGCAGCTTCGAAGAGCTTCCGTGTCGCCCGGGGATTGCCCGCAAGCTCGGGGATGTTTGGTAGCCGAAGGTCGCCGCGCAACCCGCGAAGCTCCACACCGTCAAAGCCGAATTCCGCCGCCTTGGCAACGATGGTTTTCAAGTCCCAGGTTGGACAGACGAGCGAACTGAATCCGATTTTCATCACAACGACACCTCCCGATTGGGGCATCTGAGCGTGGATGTACGGCCTCGTCCACAAACACAGCGATGGGACCGACCGCCACCGCGGTGACAGCGTATCAGGTTGCGAACGTCCGTCAACGCTGTGTCAGGCCGTTATTGCCCAGGGGGGAGCACGACACGTTCGAAAGACGTTCCGATCTTGCGGACAGCTTCGCTCGTGCGATCCGTACAACGCCCCTGATGGTCTCGGATGACCAAAACAGGGGCACGTTGCCGCAGAATCGACTGCCGATTCACTCGAATTGGCGAAGAAAAACGGGCGAATTCCCGTGTCGATTACCGAATGAAGTTTCATGGGCCATGCTGTCCAGAACCCCGCGCCATTTGCCGTCGCGTCCAACCGCGGAGTTTTGACGCCCGGAGAGGCACGCTGGCCGCGATAAAAAGCCAGACGCTGACAGGGCGAGACATCTTTCTCGTGCATTCATCCACCATAGGAAAGGGATCGACCAATGACTGGGATGCTCACCAAACCGTATCGAACCGTGTTCGGCACCATCGCCATTGCCACCGTAGTGTTTTGCATTGGATGCCCGATGACCGGCGAGGATTCGAACTCGAATACGAATACGAATACGAACACGAACGCGAACGCGAACGCGAACGCGAACGACAACGGCAACGGCAACGCCAACGACAACGCCAACGACAACGCCAACGACAACGCCAACGCCAACGACAACTCCAACGACAACTCCGCCGCGGGAGACAGTCCGTCCGGGACTGGGCAACCGGCTGACGACCTTTGGACCACTCCGCCCGGCAGCAGCACCAGCTATTCCTTCTTGGACACACCGCTCCCCGCCGGTTTCTTCGGTGAAGGTTCCGATCCATTCAACGGAACGGTCACCCTCGCCGGTAGCCCCTTGGACACCGCGAACCTCGGGCCGGCGGACACCATCGTGCGGCGTCTCCAAGACATCTGCCCGACCAGCATCGGCGACTCGGTCACCGTCGAAGTTCAAATCGTCGCCCTGAGTCTCGTCAGCGTCGAGCCGATCACCGTCACCTTCAACGACGGTCGGACTTCGGAGAAGTGGGATCTGCAAGTCTGTCTATCATCCCTACCGCAACCAACGGGAAGCATGACCATTACCTTGGACCAACCGGATTGCGGAACATTCGATTCATCCGTCCCGGTCGTGCCGAAATTCACGTTCACCCGACAATCGACCGGTATCGGGCAATTCGTCGACTGCGGAGAACCGGATCAACTCTGCGAACGTCTGGACCTGACCGGCGAGGGCAATCAGTGGACGCTGATCGGCGGTCCCGGAGGATTCGACCGTTCCGATTTCGGCATCATTCCCGTTGTCGAAGGCGTCGACATCGACAGCGATTGCAATGGCCAACCTGATAACACGACGGCCGTCCCGACAAGTTGCTTCATGCCGGGCGTCGGTTGTCAGGGGGGATTCGAGTGCTCGTTCAACAACGAGGCGGAAGGAAAACTTGAATCGACCGGCGGCGGCGGACGGCACGAATCGTTCATCAACTCCAAAAACGATTCCGACGCCGACGGTTGGCCCAACGATTGCGACAACTGTCCGGACACCGCCAGCCCGGACCAAACCGATAGCGATGACGACGGTCTCGGAGACATCTGTGACAATTGTCCCGACGATGCGAACTCCGATCAGCAAGACTCCGACGGCGATTCCGTCGGCGACGTGTGCGACAACTGCCCGGACACGCCGAACCCCAGTCAAGCCGATTCGAACCTCGACGGCGTGGGCGACGACTGCACGCCGATTGACCAACGGTGGATCGACGCGCTAGGCCAGTACACGCTGGAGGGCAGCTGCCAGGGCAATGGCCAAACAGCCACGCTCGCGCAGGAAGGCGACGCGCTCATGATCGACGGGTTGCCCGAGAACGGGCCGATTCCGCTGGAATGCGCGGGCGATACAGCCACCGGTACCGACGTCAACGCGTTCGGCGTCGCCGGCCACAATCTGACAATGACGATTCAGTCCGACGGCACGATCGTTCTCGACCTGTTCCAGCCGGAAACCCTGTCAGCCTGTCAGTCCTTCATGACACCGCAATAGGTGTTGCGATGACGATCGGCCGTTCGTCGCGCGCTACTTCCCGATCGGACTGGGCAAGACGATGAACGATTGCTTGGCTTTGGCCTCGCCGGCGCTGAGGGTGGCGGTGTATTCGCCGGGCGGGACGAACTGCGTTTGGCCTAAGAATGACTCCGGGTTGCGATAGCGGTCATGCTTTTCGTATTGAATATCCCACACGAGCCGGTTGACTCCGCGATGATGCGAGCCGGTGAGTTTGCGAACCTTGTTGCCGTGCTCGTCCGTGATGGTCACGTTCACGTCGTCGCTCGAATCGTCGCGAACCCAATAGCTGATCCGAGCCCCCATCGGCGGGTTCTTCGCCCGAAACATCCGATGACTCCACAGCCCGCCGTACGGCAGAACGATGCGAGGCTTGGCTGGCGGAATGTCGAACACGTGCAGTTCCGAACGCAGCACTTGATCGTTCAGTTGTGACAATGGCGACGCGTCGTCCAAAACGTAAATCGACCGACCATGCGTGCCGACCACCAGATCCATCTCCCGAGGATGCTGCACAAGATCGTCCACCGCGACCGTCGGCAGTGACTTACCGTTCAGCTTCACCCAATGCCGACCGCGATCAATGCTAGCATAGGCCGCCCGCTCCGTTCCCGCGTACAGCACGTCGGCGTTCTTGATATCATTTCGCACAACCTTGACGGACGCTCCGCCCGGCAGGTCGCCCGTGATCGACGACCACGACTTGCCCGCATCGGTCGTCATCATAACGTGCGGCTCCATGTCGTCGCTTCGATGACCATCGACCGCCACGTACGCGGTGTCCCGGTCGTGCGAAGACGGCGCGATCTTCGCAATGTACCGACCGCCCACCTCGTCCGGCGTGACGTTGGTCCAATGCTTGCCGCCGTCCACAGTGAGATGAATCAGCCCGTCGTCCGTGCCCGCCCAAATCACGCCCTTCGCCAATGGCGACTCCGCCAGCGAAACGACCGTCCCAAACGTCTCCGCATCCGACCCGACGGTAATCATTTTCTCAAGCGCCCCGGTTGACAGATCGTCGCTGATGCGCTCCCAGCGGTCGCCACGCTGCGTTAAGCGAAACACGTAGTTGCCGCCCAGGTAAAGAACAGTTGGATCGTGCGGCGAGATGAAAAACGGCGCGTTCCAGTTGAATCGAAAACGCTTCTGCCCTTCTTTGGCCGCCGGCTTGAGCATCTTGCGTCGCCCGGTGTCCAGATGAATGCGAACCAGCATGCCGCCCTGAGATTCGGCATACACGATGTTGCGATCCTGCGGATCAAACGCAACATGAAACCCATCACCGTTGTTGATGAACCACCAATCAGCGTTCGTGATCGCGTACCCTGATTCTCCCAGCGAATCTTCGCCGGCTTCACGGGTGTTCGCACTCGGCCCGATCCACGTACCGTTGTCTTGCAAGCCCCCGCCAACGCGATACGGATCGGACAGATCGACGGCCACGTTGTAAAACTGGCCGACCGCCATGGTGTTCAAGAACTCCCACGTCTTGCCACGGTCGTACGAAACATACGCCCCGCCGTCGTTGCCGATCATCAAGTGGTCCGTGTCGTCCGGGTCAATGACCATTGCGTGCATGTCGACGTGGGCGATCCGCGCAAGCCCCGCTCGAAAGCTCTTGCCTCCGTCGTCCGACACGCCCAATCCCCACCCCGGCAGGTAGATGCGCTGGTCGTCCTTCGGATCGATTCGAATACGCGAAAAGTAGAACGGACGAGGCGTCAGGTTCGACATGCGAGTCCACGTTTCGCCGTGGTCGTCCGACCGAAACACGCCGCCCGCCTTGCTATAGTTGTGCCAAGCATCGATCCGCCGACCACCCGAGTCCGACTCGATCATCGCGTACACGATCCTCGTATCAGCCGCAAAAACGTCCAGACCGATACGCCCCGTCTCGTCCGGCAGCCCGTTGGATAGCTTCGTCCATGTCTTGCCCGCATCGGTCGATCGAAAAATCCCGCCGTCAGGCCCACCGCCACGAAAGCTGTACGCCCGTCGCTGTCGGGTGTACATGGCTGCGTAAACCGTGTCCGGGTTCGCCGGATCGATTGCAACGTCGCAACAACCCGTCACATCGTTGATCTGCAACAGCGCGTCCCACGTTTTTCCACCATCGACCGTCTTGTACAGGCCGCGCTCCGTGTTTGGCCCCCAAAGGTGACCCATCGCAGCCACATAGCACACGTCCGGATCGCGCGGGTCGACCGCAATCTGCGGAATGTCGTGCGTGTCCTCCAAGCCGACGTACTCGAACGTTCCGCCGCTATCGGTCGAGCGGTAAACTCCGTGCCCCCACG
>CAYQFV010000190.1:0-7715 GCA_964416845.1 uncultured Phycisphaeraceae bacterium
CTACCTGTGTCAGTTTTAGTACGGATCCGCTGATTGCCACCGCAGCTTTTCTCGGCGCAACCGCTACACACTTCGGCAACAAATCGGCCTCGCCCTT
Source organism: uncultured Phycisphaeraceae bacterium (assembly GCA_964416845.1). Taxonomy (GTDB): domain Bacteria; phylum Planctomycetota; class Phycisphaerae; order UBA1845; family UBA1845; genus CAYQFV01. The sequence continues at coordinate 98 of CAYQFV010000190.1, forward strand.
TCGGGAACCCTCACGTCTTGTCGTGGGCTGTGCTTTGGCAACGCGCACTACGGATTGATCTCCCAACGAAGCGCAGGAATATTAACCTGCTGTCCATCGGCTACGCCTTTCAGCCTCGCCTTAGGTTCCGGCTAACCCTGGGCGGAATTACCTTCCCCAGGAACCCTCAGGTTTACGGCGAGAAGGATTTTCACCTTCTTTATCGTTACTCATACCGGCATAATCACTTGATAGGCCCACCACCACTCCTCTCGGTATGGCCTGTATCTGCCTATCAACGCTCCCCTACCGCGCTGCGACGGCGAACCATCGCAACACCCGTGGCTTCGGTACCATGCTTAGTCCCGTTCATCATCGGTGCCCAATTTCTCGACGGGTAAGCTATTACGCACTTTTTAAATGGTGGCTGCTTCTAAGCCAACATCCCCGCTGTCACAGAAAAAGGACTTCCTTATGCACTCAGCATGGATTGGGGACCTTAGCCGACGGTCTGGGTTGTTTCCCTTTTGACCACGGAGGTTATCCCCCATAGTCTGACTCCCAGGATAGTCTCTACGGTATTCGGAGTTTGATTGAAGGAGGTAGGCTGGTGGCCCCCTCGTTTCATTCAGTAGCTCTACCCCCGTAGAGTAGTTGCCTGAGGCTAGCCCTAAAGCTATTTCGGGGAGAACGAGATATCTCTGAGTTTGATTAGACTTTTACTCCTCCCCACAGCTCATCGGATAACTTTTCAACGTTAACCCGTTCGGTCCTCCGTGTCCTTTTACAGACACTTCAACCTGGCCATGGGTAGATCACTCAGTTTCGCGTCTACCGCCTACGACTGATTCGCCCTATTCAGACTCGCTTTCGCTTCGGCTCCTCTGCGGAACAGATTAACCTTGCCGTAAACGGTAACTCGCCGGTTCATTATGCAAAAGGCACGCGGTCACACGCGACCGCCAAAAGACGATCAATCGTGCTCCCACTGCTTGTAAGTGTATGGTTTCAGGTACTTTTAACTCCCCTTGTCGGGGTTCTTTTCACCTTTCAGTCGCCCTACTTTTCACTATCGGTCGTCGAGTAGTACTTAGCCTTGGATGGTGGTCCACCCGGCTTCACGCAGAGTTCCACGAGCTCTACGCTACTCTGGGACACCTCTCAACGGAGGGCACTCGCTTTGGAATACGGGGGTGTCACCCTCTATGCCCGGCCTTTCCAGACCGTTCTTCTAGCGATGCTTTTGTAACTCCTCAAGGGCCCGCAACCCCAAGAGGCAAGCCTCTCGGTTTGGGCTAAATCCGCTTTCGCTCGCCGCTACTTACGGAGTCTCGGTTGATTTCCTTTCCTGCAGGTACTTAGATGTTTCAGTTCCCTGCGTTGGCCTCTACGGGCTATGCGTTCACCCGCAGATGACACCATCTGGTTGCCCAGTGGTGCCCGGTTTCCCGATTCGGAGATCTCCGGATCAAAGCGCGTTTGACCGCTCCCCGGAGCATATCGCAGTCTACACACGTCCTTCGTCGCCTCTCGACGCCAAGGCATCCTCCATACACTCTTAATAGCTTAGCCACATTAATGAGAAGCTGACCGGACGACGAAACCACCGGCCGATCGTACGGATCACCCGATAGCTCGTTCATCACCGGTGCTTGTCACCTTGCGATTAAGCCGAACTACGTCATCATTAAGCGCTTGAGTTTGGATCGACCTTCGCAGCCGCCGACACGTGCCCGTCTGGACACCCGCCGACACCGCTCGGACGATCCGGAATCGTGAGTCTACAATCCACATAACTGATTCGTCGCCGCGCACCGCGACGGGCAAAACCTCCTGCCCGCGCCGACGCACCGACGAATCCGCGTCCACATATCCACTTGTCAAAGATCACATTTAACCGGTGGATGAACCGTGTTGTCATCCAATCCACCAGAGCCGGGTAAGGATATGCAAAAGAGTCAGGCCGTCAAGAGCATGCCCAAAAAAAAACACGAAAATCCCAGGCCTCCAACTGCCGTCCGGCAAACCCCACATCACGGCGCGCCACGTCCCCCCGGCCGATGAATCAACCGCTAGGGTCGCGATTCGCGATCGACGTCGCCACAACCGGTTGGAAACGCGAACGTTACGGATTCTTCCGCCGGGCTGTAGCGCGACCCGCTTGCTTCGGCACCAAGCCACCAGGTTGGACACTCCGCACCCGCCACTGGGAATCCGCGTTTTCGATTCGCCGCGGCGGTCTCTCGGGACGAATCGCACTTGCACGGCTCGTTCATCGATTCGTGAAGTCGAGCCAGCTCTCGGAGTGCATCTCGGACAAGAACGCCTGCCCATCGGCGAAAGCGGCTCGCACATCCGTGTCGTCGGTGTGGAAGACGTAGCCTGACTCAACCACGGACAACCTCGCACCCGCCGCGGACGCGTAACGCGTCAATTCCGGCGATGCGCAATGGCCGCGAACCTCGCGGCAATTGGTCTGGGCGGCGTGTCGGACGAAGGCTGGAAGGACCTGATGGCATCGCCCGGGGGCGTGGGCAAGTTCTAGCACACGGGCGATTGCGTCGGTGCTACGCGTGTAGACGACCCAGCCGAGGGGGGTATCGAACGAGTCGCAGAACACACGAGCGTGCACCGTGCGATTACAACGCGAGTCGGCAGCCATGCGTCGTAGCCAAACCGTGTGTTCGGCGTCCAGGTCGGGGCGAAACGTGTGACCGGTCAGACCGGTGCGATGCAGGTGCGCGAGTTCATCAGCCGAGCGAAGCGGTCTACAGCGGAGGTCGACGTCCAGCGGCACGGAGGGGGACCGTCGATGTTGAGCGAGTCCGGCAGTCATGAAGCGAACCATCGATTTGAGGCCTGCCGAGACGGACAACGATCGCCCCCTTCGCGTCGCGATGGACCACTTGAGGCCGGCAAACGGGGGATTCCAAAACCCCAACCGTCGCCACATGTTCACGGCTGGAGCAGACGCGGTCGTGCCGTACGTGAGCACCTGGGGGCCCGCGCAGATCGCCGACCCGAGATTCCAGGCAATGCCTCGCCGTTGCAGTCTCGGCTCGACCATCAGTTGCCCAAGCGCGACGGCCGTGATGACACGATCGCGACAGATAAAGCGGCGTGGGTGGGCGCCGAGGAATCCGCGAACAATGTCGTCGTCGTCCACGAAAACGAGCGATGGCGTGACGTGGAGATCGCACCATGGATCGGTGAAGAAAACTCGGTAGAAGTACTCGCGAAGGTCAGGCGACGCCGGGTCGTCCTTGCCGAAGTATGCCCGGACGAACAGATCAGCTACCTGCGGGATGTCGTCGCGCTCGAACGGCCGAATCGGCCCGGTTACATCCGGTTCGACGGGCGGCGTGGTCGGCTGGACGGTCGTTATCGCGGTCATGGCGAGGTTCCGAGCGGCGAAGGTCCGATATTGTGGGCTCACACATAGTGACACGTGTTGGCACTTTCGCTCTCTTTGTTATCGGAGCCGGACGGACGTTGATTCAGTTCGGCGTTCGGCAAGTCGGATCGGACGAAAGTGGGCGTTCGCAACGTCCGAAAATAGATGCGGAAGGTCTGTTTTTCCGCGGCTTCGGTCGTTGGCTGGGAGGCGACATTGGCGACAGCGCTGAACACGACGTATCACCCGTTGGCCGAACTGTGGCGATACCGACATTTGCTGCGCAGCCTGACGGTGCGCGAGCTTCGAATCCGCTACAAGCAGTCCGTTTTGGGGATCGGTTGGGCGATCTTCGTGCCGTTGAGCATGATGCTGATCTTCACGTTCGTGTTCACGCGGGCAGTGGACGTTGTCGGCGGGATGAAGTTGGAGATGCCGTACGCGTTGTTCGCATACGTTGGTCTCGTGCCGTGGACGTTCTTTGCGTCAGGCTTGAACAGCAGCGTCAACGCATTGGTAGGGCATCAAAACCTCGTTACCAAGGTGTACTTCCCGCGCGAGGTGCTGCCGCTGTCGTGCGTGGGAGCGACGTTCGTTGACTTTCTGATGTCGTCGACGGTGCTCGTGGGGTTGATCGGCTACTTCCACTGGTTCACCAGTTGGTCGTTCACGCCAAGCGCAGCCATTGTCTTTTTGCCGGTGGTGGTGCTGGTTCAGGTGATCTTGATGGTCGGCATTGGCATGTTTCTGGCGATGGCGAACCTCTTCTACCGCGACGTTCGCCAGATCTTCACGGTGTTCATTCAGGTTTGGATGTTCGCGACGAACGTTGTGTACCCCCTGCCGGCTGACGACACGTGGATCGGGCGGGTCGTGTCGTTGAACCCGATGACGCCGATCATCGCCGCCTACCGTGAATGCTTGATCCACGGCCGCCTTCCGGACGCCGGCGGGTTCGGCTACTCGGTCGTGGTTGCCGTCGTGCTGTTCGTCTTGGGCTGGATGTGCTTTCATCGGGCAGGGTATTTGTTCGCGGAGCGGATTTGATGAACCGCGCGGCCTTGCAAGTGAACGGCGTGTCGAAACGTTTCCGAAAGGGGACGAATCACGATCGCCTCGGCGAGCTGCTCGCATCGGGCGTCCGGCGGTTGCTCGGTCGCCGAACGGATGGGCGTACCGCGGCGGACAGTTTCTTGGCATTGGACGATGTGAGTTTCTCGGTCTCGTCCGGGGAGGCGGTCGGCGTGATCGGGCCAAACGGCGCCGGCAAGAGTACGCTACTGAAGCTGGTGGCTGGCATTCTCCGGGCGGACGTCGGAAGCGTCGTGACGCGCGGACGGGTGACTGCGTTGATCGAGATCAGTGCAGGGTTTCACGGCGATCTGACCGGGCGCGAAAATGTCTATATGAATGCGTCCATTCTTGGAATGCGCAAGGCTGAAATAGATCGCAAACTGGATGCCATCATTGAATTCAGCGGCGTTGGCGAGTTCATCGACACCCCTGTCAAGCGATACAGTTCCGGCATGCAGGCTCGTCTGGGGTTCAGTGTTGCTGCCCACGTGGACGCGGACGTGTTGCTGATCGACGAGGTCTTGAGTGTTGGGGATGTATTGTTTCGCGAACGGTGCGTCGACCGGATGCGAGAACTGGTTGCGCAGGGCGCACTGGTGTTGTTCGTAACCCATCATCTTGAGCAAATGCAGTCCTTCTGTTCACGGGCGGTCGTGCTCCATGACGGGCGCGTCGCGTTCGACGGCGACACCAACACGGCGGTCGCCCACTATCTCAGCGCCTTGCGGGACGGCGGGATTCGTGGCGAAGTTGACGAGTATCCGGAACGAGTGACTGGATTGGCCATTCGTTCACCGAGCGGGGCGGAGCTGTCGGTCGTACGCGCCGACGCGCCACTGGAAGTGGAAGTGCGATACCATCTATCCAAACCCTATCGCCGGTTGGCTGTCGAAGTGGACGTGCGAAGGGAACTGGGATCCTGCCTGGCGAATTTCAGTTCAATTCGCGACGGAGTGACATTCGATCAGCCCGAGGGAGACTGCACGACGGTCCTGACGTTGCCCGCCCTTCCATTGGGGGGCGGTCAGTACCTGTGGCAGGCGATGTTGCGCGACGCGGACAGCGGTCGTTTGGTGGCGAGCACGGGGTATCGGTTCTCGACCTTTGTTGAAGACGACGGACGCCCCACAGGCATCTTGTGCTTACCCCATGAATGGACCCAGCCAAGCAGGGAGACCGCAATCTCCTTGGATACGCTGATCGGGTGCGCACATTGACCGTTGGGGGGCAGCGATGAACATTCTCGTGCTTGGCCCGTCCAACATGGTCCATCTTCGACGGTTCGTGCCCGCGCTCTCTCGTCGCGGTCACAATGTTCATGTCATTTCGATGAAGCCTGATCCAATCAGTGGTGCGAGCTTCGAACGGTTCGCTGTTCCGCCGTTCTGTGCACAGTATCCGCACAGATGGCGAAAACGATGGGAAGTCATGGTGCGCGACTGGTTCCGCACGTTTGACGTCGTCAACGTTCACTTCCTGTCGGACTGGGGGATTTCACAGGAGTTGGTCGGCGACGGCTGTCTGGTCGTCAAGGCTTACGGTTCGGACGTGGATCATCCGCCGGACACGCCAGCCGTGGACGATGCACTGTTGGCCGCTCGAAAGCAGTTGGTACAGTGTTCTGCAAAGACTGTGACCTCGGGCGTTGGATTCCGCGAAACAGTAGTGCAGTTCGCGAACGTGGACGATGCGAAGGTTGTGGCCATTCCCGACGGCATCGATGTCACATTGTTTTCGCGGAGTGCAGTCCGGAGTGACGGCGCGCCCGTGATCGGATTCTTCAAGGGTTTCGATCCAGTCTATGACCCGAAGACGATGGTGGAAGCGGCGGATTATGTCTTGCGCCATCGGAGCGATGTGCGATTCGACTTTATCGGCGATGGCGTGCTTCGCGACGAGTGCTACGCCCGATGCGAGACGTTGGGCATCAATGGCTCTATTCGCTGGATCCACCGTCAACAACACGAGTCCATGCCACAGTTAATGTCTGCTTGGGCAGTGGCGGCGATCTCTTCTGCCAAGGAAAGTTTTTGCGTGGCTGCACTGGAGGCTGCGGCGATGGAGATTCCCGTCGTAGCCACTGATGTCGGCGGCCTGCAACAGACGGTCGTCGACGGCGAAACGGGGCTGCTGGTCCCACCGGGATCGCCCGCAGCGCTCGGTGACGGATTGTTGGCGATCCTCGACAACGCCAAGCGTCGACGCGCCATGGGGCGAGCCGGGCGGCAGCGCGTGATCGACGAGTTCGAGTGGGAATCGAGCATCGATCAGTGGCTAGCCCTGTTCGACAACCTCAGTCTGCGGCGTGCTCACCCGTATCGTTGCCCCGTCCATTAGTGGCGGCTGGACGGCTTTGCGGGGTCGACTCAGTGCCGCTCAGCGTCGATCGCGCGCGAACCCATCGAAATACGACGCAATCTCTCCTTTAGAACAATTATGCCGAGTCAACCTAAAGACGTTTGATGGTACTCGACGCATCGTTAACGTGTACGCTTGAGATGGATCACGAGCACCGGGCTGCACGCGGGCTTCTGATATCGCTCGGGCGACGTCGGCCGGAATCGTGATCGAGCACGAGATGAAAGCGCAGTCGGCATCCCCAAGGCAACGACGGGGCGGGGAATTGTGAGGTGGTTCAATCTCCAGTCAGCCGAATAGCTTCTGTCGAGCCTGGTCTGCAATGGCGAGCACCGCAGGATGCTTCACTTTCTTCTCGACGGAGATGGCGTAATACCGTTCCCGCACCGCGTCCAGACGCCCGATCACCTGTACGCCATACTGACGCTGCACTTCTTTTTCGATGACCGTTGGCGCGGCAAACAGCCCAACCCCAGCCTGGCCAAATACTTTCAGCAGGGCGCTGTCCTCGAACTCGCCGAACACCGACGGACGAATACCTTCGGAATCGAACCAGTGTTCTATCGCACGCCTGAGGGCCGTGTTGGCCGTGGGAATGATGAACGGGGCGCCGTCAAGCGACTTGGGGAATCCGCGGCGGTACGCAGCGGCAAGTTCTTTCGTCCCGAAGATCGATACGCCACACTCGCCGAGGAGGTGGTTGAACGCGCGCACTTTGACGTCCGGGCCAATCGGGCTGTCAGACAAGACGAGGTCCAATTCGTAAACTGCCAACCTCGCGAGCAACTCCGGCGGGCTGCCCTCGTGACAAAC
>CAYQFV010000191.1:0-4228 GCA_964416845.1 uncultured Phycisphaeraceae bacterium
TGCCGCCGTTGCGGATCCCGCGTAGTGTCTATTTGTCGATGGTTAACTGGTCGATAGTCGTCGAGCGGGTGAGCGGTCCCGGCTTGGTGGCGCGATGATCGTCGGCGTCGGGCGGGATGATCGCCCGGCGTTGGACGTTTTTTTGCCATTATTTGCTTGCTTCGGCGCGAACGCTGGGCAGAATCATCCCGGCGCGGAACTGAGGCGTACCATTCGCCCAGCTTGTCGAGTGGGACGGCGCGGAGCGCAGCGTTTCTTCAGAGTCTCTTGAAAACGAGTCGTGAGCCTCGCCACATGTCCCGTGCGTATTGTCTCACACTGTTTCCAGGCCAGCGAGGAGGTGTCGTGTGCAGAGAAGTAACAGAATCATTGCTATGATGTGTCATGCTGCGTGCGTCTTGGTTATGGGCGGATCGCTCGCGCTCGCAGATGCGCCCGAATCAAAGGCGGAGGTCGCGAAGCCGAAGATCGGGCAGAAATTCCTGAACTTGAGATACAACGAAGACTTTAGCTACTTAACGGACGCCCGCGCGGAGGGGGCCGACGAGGATTCCTACACTCGAGATTGGAGCGACGTTCTTAAGGATATCGATCTCGGCAACAATTGGCGGATGGATATCGGCGGGGAGTTTCGGTTCCGGATGGAGGCCCGCAGCAACCCCGCGTTTGGCCGTCGAATTCGCACGCAAAACACCCAGCAATTCTACCGTTGGTTCCTTCACTTCAATGTCAAGTACAACGATGTTTTCCGTATCTTCGTTCAAGAAGCGATTGTCCATGCCGAGGACCAGGAAGGCCCGTTCAACGCGCTTCACGAGAACCACGGCGACCTCCAGCAGATATTCTTCGATCTTCGTCTCGGCGGAGCGGAGTCGCCACTCGTGTTACGCGTCGGACGTCAGGATCTTCTCTACGGAAACGAACGCCTCATTTCTCCTTTGGAATGGGCGTCCACACGCCGGCGCTTCGATGGAGTGAAGTTGATGTTGACGACCGAGCTTTGGGATATCGACGGTTTCTATGTCAAACCCGTCGTCGTCAAGCGTGAACAGCCGGACGACTACAACGAGGATTTCGATTTCGGCGGAATCTACGCGACGTATCATGGGATTGAGAACCACGGCTTGGACCTGTACTTCCTCGCCGTCGACCGTACTCAAGACACGGTCAATCCCAACGGGCGGGTCGGCGACCAATCCGTCTTCACCCTTGGATCCAGGTTTTGGGGCAAGACCGGCCCCGTGGACTACGAGGCCGAACTCGCCGGTCAGTGGGGGAAATGGGCGGGTGATACTGTTCAAGCTTGGAGCTGGACCATCGACACCGGATACACGTTCAAAGATCTTACTTGCAAGCCGCGGATCGGAGCGGGATATGATTGGGCGTCCGGTGATGAAGACCCATTCGACGGCAAGGTCGGGACGTTCAACCAACTGTTCCCCCTTGGCCACAAGTATTTTGGCTTTCTGGATTTGATCGGCCGACAAAACATCAATGCGGTAAACGTCAATCTCAGCGCATGGGCTGTCCCGAAGAAAGTCAAAGCCCGCGTTGCCTACCACACGTTTTGGCTGAACGCGGCGCGCGACGCGCTCTACAACGCAGGAGGTCGTCCCGGGCTGCGAGATCGTACCGGTCGTAGTGGCGAACAAGTTGGGCATGAAGTCGATGTGACGGTGAAGTGGAAGCTCGACCCGCATGCCTCGATGCTGTTTGGCTACTCGCATTTTTGGACCAACAGTTTTGTCCAAAACAGGGTGGTCAACGACGACGATCCGGACTTTTTCTACCTACAATACCAGTTCAAGTTCTGATGCGATCGTTCAGGATCATCTTGGTGTGAGGACTTGTTCATGACCAAGACGTCGCCAAGTGAGTAGCCCGGTAACCGCTCGATCGGCTCGAACAGGGGCTGTCCTCCTTGGGGCATGGTTGTCGTTGAGCGGTTGTACCGTTGCCGTTCCACGGCCCGATCTCGGCGGGTTGTACGATCAGGCCGCCCAATACCACGACGCCCATCGCAATCCTGTCATCGTCATTCCCGGCATCCTTGGCTCCAAGCTGGTGCAGCAAGACACTCGCCGCATTGTCTGGGGTGCTTTCGGTGGCGGGTCCGCCAACCCGCAATCACCACAAGGTGCCAGGTTATTGGCACTTCCGATGCGTGAGGGGATGTCCCTGCGAGACCTGCGCGATGATGTGATCCCCGCCGGGGTACTCGACAAACTTCGCGTCAGCGTCCTAGGCTTGCCGATCGAGCTCAAGGCGTATCTCGAGATTCTCGGCACGCTTGGCGTGGGCGGTTATCGTGACGAATTGCTCGGTCGGTCGGGCGCGGTCGATTACGGCGACGATCACTACACGTGCTTTCAGTTCGACTACGACTGGCGACGCGACCTCGTTGAGAACGCGCAACGACTTCACGAATTCATTCTCAAGAAACGATCATTCGTCCAGGACCAAATCCAGAAGCGCTTCGGCCTATCCGATCATCCGGTCAAGTTCGACATCGTTGCGCATTCCATGGGGGGACTCGTCGCTCGATACTACCTCCGCTACGGCCCGGCCGACCTGCCCGCCGACGGCCCGTTGCCGCCGCCCACGTGGGCGGGCGCGACGAACGTCGACCACGTCATTCTACTGGGAACTCCCAACGCCGGATCGGTCAAGGCGTTTGTTGAACTCGTCGACGGCGTACAGTTCGCGCCCATCCTGCCGAAACACGAGGCCGCCCTGCTCGGAACCATGCCCGCCGTTTATCAGCTCCTGCCACGCACCCGCCACGCCGCCGTCGTCGGCAAGGGCAGCCACCAACCGCTCAACCTATTCGACGTTGACCTTTGGCAACGCATGAAATGGGGATTGGCCGACCCGAAACAAGACCGCGTCCTAAAGATGCTCATGCCCGACATCCACGACCGAGACACTCGCCGTCGGATCGCTATGGATCACCTCGCCAAATGCCTTCGCCGAGCCGACCGTTTTTTCCAAGCGCTCGACACACCGTCCACGCCGCCCGCCGGCACATCGTTGTACCTGATCGCCGGTGACGCGGTGCCAACGAGCGCCGTCGCAGCCGTCGAGTCCGACACCGGACGCATCACCATCATCGAACAACGAGCCGGCGACGGAACAGTGCCCCGTGACAGCGCCCTGCTCGATGAACGCGTCGGCCAGACCTGGCAACCCAAGCTCGTCTCCCCCATCGCCTGGCGAGGTGTGCATTTTCTCTTCTCCAGCCATCTCGGCATGATCAAAGACCCCGCCTTCGCCGACAACGTGCTCTACATCCTTCTCGAGAGCCCGCGCTAGAATGAAACGCCATCGTGACGCAGCCGTTCCGACGCGATTCTTCCCTTGGCACTCTTCCGAACCCCGACGCTGCACGGCGGCCGGGAGCACTCGTACCATCGAAATCAGCACTGATAATTCGGGCAATATGGAATGGATTGATATTCTAGGGGTTAAGTGTGATGGACTGCGCAAGCTGCCGATGCTCCTGGTCGGGGCATCTAACGCAGTCGTGAATCCGCCGGCCGGTGTCATCCGATGTCGGAGTTGAAAACGCTTTTCTCACAGGCTGTTTGGGTCTATACTCCTGCTCCGTGATCGTTGTCAGGACAGAAGTTATGACGATTGAAATGCATTGTCCTTGCGTCGGCCGTCGCCGATTTGCCCCAGGCGTTGGTCCAAGGTTATCGGTCGATAAGTGCTAAGGGTCGTGCCCACGCGAGCACATTTCCAAAGCTGGCCGCCGCCAATCGCCGATAACTAGTCTCTCCGGCAGTACGCGAACACGGAGGAATGCCAGATCACGCTTATGGTTGAGAAAACCTGCAATCTGTGGATCGAATCGGCCGAGTATCGCTGCGTGCCGACGTCCGGAGCGACGACTGACGAAGGCGCTGCGGTGATGAATACCGGCGTCGCGGCTGAAGCTGCCAAGAAGTTTTACAACATCGAGGTCGACCTCGGGCAGATGCTCACGTCGCGCGGAAACCACGTCCACGTCATCCGTCCCGGGCTCATCTCGTTCCCGATCCAGCAATACGAATGGGCCGGCCCAAGCCTGCAGACCATTGAGCGCAGCGCGAAGGAGCTTTGCGGCATCGTTGGTGATGCGAAGACGTTGCTTCCTCGCCCCGGCTGCGGACCGGGCGAACTAAACTGGGAAGACGTAGCCAAGGTTCTCGATTTCCTTCCCGAGAACATCATCGTTATCAACCAC
>CAYQFV010000191.1:4328-7714 GCA_964416845.1 uncultured Phycisphaeraceae bacterium
AGCGGATCGTCGCCGATCGCCGGCAGCGTTGCGTCAAGATGCGAGAACATCTCGTAGGCGATGACGACGCTCCCGTTCGACGAATCTTGCCATATCTCGACGATTCGTCCCTCCTGCGGCAAGTCCAACGTCGAGCATGTTTCGATTTCAAGGTATCCGCCACGATCGCTGACCCGGTTTCGATGCGTGTGTCCGGCCAGGTGCAGAATGACGTTTGGATACCGATTCAGCAGCGCTCGCAATCCGGAACCGACTACGGCTGTACCGTTTAGTTCGAGGAGCGAGGCGCTGGGATGGTGCGACGCAACAACGACCAATTCCCCCCGTTCCGCGGCTGCCGCTAACTCGCGTTTCAAGAACAACAGTTGTCGTACCGAAACGGCGCCTTCGGAATACGGAAGGCCGGGGAACTTGTGCGCGGCATCCGTCGTGTCCAAGCCGATCAGCCGCAAGCCTGCCACCGGCGACACGCTGTACCAACTCGCCCCGGTGGGTCGGTTTGCAAACCCATGCCCCACAGGGCCGGTCTCGGTGTCGAACATTGCGTCGATGAACTCAGTTTTCGTGAAGAACCGTCGCGCGGCGTTGGGCCTCACAAACCGCGGCGTCTCGAACAGCTCCGGCGGGCCGGGATCAGCCGGCGTCACGTTGCCATGCGCCAAAAACCCGACCGGATTCAGCAACGTCGGCAGCAAAATCCCCGGTCGGTCATCCAACGGCAGCGGGGCGGCCCGAAACCCTATCGCTGACCGAAAGAACGCGAACACCCCGATCGCATGAACGTCGTGGTTGCCAAACACCGTGTACCACGCGATCGACGGAGCGTCCCCGTGCACGCCCGATCGGTACAACCCCTGCGCGACGAACGGAGCGTGCGGATCGAGCAATGCGTCCGGGATGTCTTCCGGCGACCGATCGTCAGGCCCCGTCAGCGGGTCGATTCGCTCGCCGTCAAGCACGCTCAAAAACCACGATAGCTCGTTGGCCTGAGCGTTGTCGCACGCGTCGCCGGTGTGAACAAGAAAGTCAATCCGCCGCCCCGAGGCGTGAATGCGATTCACCTGCCGCACAATGCCGTCGAACAACTGCGTTGAATACGCTTCGTAAGGTCGCCACGCGCTTCGTGTGAACACCTGCGCCCCGGCGAACCGTGCGGGCGACTCCTCATCGATGGCATGGGAATCGGAAACGTGCGCGATCCGCGCAACCAGCGACAGCCCCTGCGTTTCGGCAGGCTCGCTCTCGCGGGCCGGCAGGAGCAACGCGCGATCCACGTCGCAGCCGGACGAAACAAGCAGCAGCCACGCCGGCAAAAGACCCATTCCAAGACAAGCGAACCGATTTCGCATGGTGACGATCGATACCTCCGTCCGAAAGCGTATCAGCCGCAGCCCGACCGACCAAGCGCATCTTTACGTGACGTTGTCAGGTGCTTTGTCGCAGCGTCGCAGGGCAGGATGTATTGTTGAGTACACACGGTTCCGAGACGCGACGGCACGATGGAATCTGTTCTAATGAAAATCGCGAGACCGAACCCGCACCCGTCCAAGCTCAGACGCCAATTCTCGTATGTGTGAAACCTGAACGTGCACCACTTCCCCCTGTCGATCCACGCGTCCGTCAACGATCAATGCCACCGAGTTGCGAGCGACACGACGACAGCGCTCGTACACCCGAGCGCGAACGATTAAGTTCGCCACTCCGGTCTCATCCTCCAGCGTCATGAACACAATGCCATTCGCAGTTGCAGGCCGGTGACGCACCAACACAAGGCCTGCCACACACACCGGTGACTTCTGCCGCATGCTCCGCAAGCGCTCCGCCTTCGTCACACGCATCTTATCGAGTTCCGGTCTCACCAGTGAGATCGGGTGGGCATCCAGGCAAAGGCCGACCGCGTCATAGTCCGCCATCACCCGATCCTCGAGCTTCATCGCGGGCAACGCTGGGCAACCGTCTTCAGTGTCAACCTCGGCAAGAAGCGGCAGCCGATCATCCGAAACCGCCAACGTCTGCCAGACCGCCTGACGTCGGCCAAGCCCCATCGACCGAAACGCGTCCGCAGCCGCCAGTCGTGCCAGCACTGCTCGTGACACGCCTGATCGTCGAACCAGTTCCGATATGCTCGAAAACGGGCCGTCGCGTCGGGCTTGCTCAATGTCAGCCACTTTGCCCGGCGATATTCCCCTCACCAGACGCATTCCCAATCGCAGCATCGGGCCTTTCATTCCCCATTGGTGCAATCCACTGCGTCCATTGCCAGTCGGCCGCTCAACGTCGCAGTCCGTGCGTTCCACACTGCAATCATACGTACTCACGTTGACATCCACTGGAAGAATCTGCACGCCGTGTTCCCGTGCATCGCGCACCAATTGGGCGGGTGCATAAAACCCCATCGGCTGGCTATTCAGCACTGCCGCCGTAAACGCGGCGGGGTGGTAGCGCTTCAGCCACGCCGACACGTACACCAGCAGCGCGAACGACGCGGCATGGCTCTCGGGAAAACCATAGTCGCCAAACCCTCGAATCTGGTCAAAACACCGCTCGGCAAACTCTGCGGTCAACCCGTTGGACGCCATTCCCTTGATTAACTTGTCGTGGAACTTCTCGATGCTACCGCTGCGTCGCCACGCTCCCATCGCCCGCCGCAGCTGGTCCGCCTCGCCCGGTGTAAACCCGCCCGCCACCATGGCCAACCGCATCGCTTGCTCTTGAAACAAAGGCACGCCCAGTGTCTTACGCAGAACGTCGGCGATCGCTTGATTGGGAAACGTTACCGACTCCTCGCCTCGACGGCGACGCAGGTACGGATGAACCATACCACCCTGAATAGGCCCCGGACGCACGATCGCCACTTCAATCACCAGGTCGTAAAAACACCGAGGCTTCAAACGCGGAAGCATGCTCATCTGTGCACGGCTTTCAATCTGAAATACGCCCACCGTGTCCGCCCGACAAATCATGTCATACACGACTGCGTCTTCGGCAGGGATCTCCGAAAGGCTCGCCGGCACATATGCCGCCCGATCCATTGCAGTCGCATCTTCAACTTGAATCAACGACAGGCACTTGCGAATCGCAGTCAACATACCCAGTGACAGACAGTCCACTTTCAATATGCCCAGGGCATCAATGTCGTCCTTGTTCCATTCGATGAACGTGCGGTCAGGCATGGCGGCATTCTGGATCGGAACCATCTCGCACAGTGGTGACCGCGTCATGACGAATCCCCCCACGTGTTGGGACAGATGACGCGGGAAGCCCAGGATTTGCTTCACGAGGCCGACGAACATCCGGATCGTGCGATCGTGCGGGTCCAGACCGGCGTCGATCAGTACATCCTGAGGCACGGGACTGTTGCCCCACCATTCCAGTTTCTTGGCGAG
>CAYQFV010000192.1:0-7493 GCA_964416845.1 uncultured Phycisphaeraceae bacterium
TAGGACTTGGATTCTCGACTTGGGACCGTGTTCGTTCGCCATTTGGAATCTGCCCGGAGCGATTCAAGATATCGGCCATGCCTTCCGTGCTCGTACGAACGCAGGAGGAAGTGGCAGAGAAATTCGACGTTGGAATCAAGCGGCTTTTCATTGAGCAACACGTGAATGGTATTGATAATCGGGATGCCGGAACTCCGGGCACGCCGTGAGAAAAGACAGAGAAACGCTTTCTTGAGCGCGAGGATTTGGGTTTCGGAAAACCCCTGTCGCTGAAGACCGACGCCGTTGATCATGCGGATTTCGCTGCGAGGCCCGCGCGTAGCCACCACGATCATGAAAGGCGGAACATCCTGGACGATACGTGACATCCCTCCCACGAAGGCGTGCTTTCCGATGGTCACGAAGTGATGGACGCCGGTATCTCCGCCGAACGTGACGTGCGATTCGACGTGGACATGCCCAGCGAGGGCGACGTTGTTGGCGAAGATGCAATGGTTCTCAACATGGCAGTCGTGGGCAATGTGGACGCCGACCAGGAACATGTTGTCGTCGCCGATTTTGGAATAGGAGCCCCCGTTTTCCGTTCCGGGGTGGACGGTCACGTGTTCTCGAAAGACGTTGTGGTCGCCGATCTGGAGATACGTCACTTCTCCCATGTACTTGAGGTCCTGCGGGGGCATCCCGATAACGCACCCGGGATAGAACTCGCAACCCGCGCCAACAGTAGTGTGACCGTCAATCACAACGTTGCTGACCAACCGGCAACCATCGCCCAGCGAAACGTTCGGACCGACGATGCTGAACGGGCCTATGGTGACACCGCGGCCGATCTTGGCCTGCGGATCGACCAGCGCCATCGGATGGATGGTTGTCTCGGCCGGCGGAGCGAATGGTCTCGTGTTGCGGGTCATCTAATTATCCGGGGTTCTCGTCGGTCATTCCGAACTTAATGATGGCTTCTGCGACGACGTCTGATCGAACGGTGGCCGTGCACTTGACCTGCCCGCCTCGCGTCGTCACGCGGATCGACTCGGCCAGCAGCACGATTTGATCGCCGGGTTCCACGCTCTTGCGAAACTTGACCTTGTCCAAACTGAGAAGGACGGCGATCTTTCCTTTGTGTTCCAGCTCTTGAGAGAGCAGGACGCCTGCAATCTGAGCGAGCGCTTCGATGATGAGCACACCCGGCATGATGGGCTTGCCTGGATAGTGACCTTGGAAGAACGGCTCGTTGATCGTCACGTTCTTGATTCCCACGGCTCGCTTGGTTCCTTGAATCTCAACCACGCGATCCAGCAGGAGAAACGGATAGCGGTGTGGGAGAATGCGCTGAATGCGTTGAATCCCGACGACCGGGTCTGCGAGCACCGAGGCGGCTGATTCACGACTCTTGATGGCAGCGCGAAGCGCGCGAACAATTTCGTGGTTGAGCGCGTGGCCGCTCTTTCGAGCGTGGACGCGACCTACGATGCGACGACCGAGGAGCATGAGGTCGCCAATGAGGTCAAGAATCTTGTGGCGGACGCACTCGTTCGGAAAGCGGAGGGCGTTGTCGATGGGCCCGTCAGGACCGTAGACCACGAGGTCGTTGTACGTCAAGTGACCGCCAAGTCCGCTGGCGCGAAGCTGCTCAGCCTCCTCCTGGAGAACGAAGGTCCGCGCCGGTGCAATGTCGGTCACGAATACATCAGGCGTGATCGTGATCGAGAGGATCTGCCGGCCGATCGCGCTTCCTTCGCCATAGTCGAGATCGTAGAAGATTTCGAGGTGCTCGGCGCTCGGGTCGAAGGGCGGCAGCGCGACGATTTCCGCGTCACCGTCGACGACCCGGATGACGTCAGTGATGACGTGGTTTTCGCGCACGGCCTCCTGCTCGCAGAACCCAGCGCCCTGGAGAAGATTGACGAACGGGATCGAGCTTCCGTCACCGCCGGGCAGTTCATCTCCGGTGAGTTCGATGTCGAGGTTATCAATGCCAAGCCCCGAGCACGCGCTGAGGCAATGTTCCACAGTTTCAATGGTGACCGTGCCGTTCTGCAGAGATGTCCTTCGAGCACGTTTTGACACGTTTTCGACCCGCGCAGCGATTCGGATGGGGCGAGGCTGGTCGATTCGGACGAAATTGATGCCCGAATGCGGCTGAGCAGGACAGAAACGCAGCGTCGCGTTGCCACCCGTGAACAAGCCTTTGCCCGTCATCTCAACGGATTTTTGTATCGTTCTCTGAGCAGTCACCAATCCACACCGGCCTGTGCGGTGCGATGGCCGAGGACGAGTCGCCATGCACCACTCCATGTCCCGATCTGCGTCCAAGCGGCCGAATCACCGCGAGCAACCGCAGCAGGGGTCTCGTTCGTCTGATCCTGGCCTCGACGGCCGCCAGCGCTTCACATGTCAATCTGCCAGCGCAAACGTAGCCCGCCAAATCGTTATGCGGGTCGCCCCGACCAAACAGCCGGAGCGCTTGAGTTCAGACATCGCGCCATTATCGCCGAGACGGCGATACGGATCAATCGCAGAATCGCCACCCCCGACGACGGAGTTTGCCCGCCTATTTGGGCGACGAGTTATCCCCGTTGCCATTCCCGCTCCGCCGCATCTGAAGGATGGCAGGTCCGCCCTTGTGCCGGTAGTCCGCGTCGAGCAGTTGAATGGTTTCTTCGGTAAGGTCGACGCGCTTGTTGGCATAAATGACGGTCCTGAGCAGGATTTGCTGCTTGAACGCGACCGAGTCCGGTGCGCCCGAATCGAGATCGCTGTAGGTCAAGACGAGATCGATTCCACGATCCGACGCGATCTTGGCGACCGTCTCTTGCGTGTCGTGATAGATGCGCTCAAGCCAACTCTTGTGTTCCGCCTTGAGACGGCGTTCCTGGACTTCGACCCAAACCTGAAAGTTGATCTCGGCTCGTACGAGCTCTTCCTCGCGACTTTGGTAGTCCGACGTGCCGGGCTTGAACTGCTCGAGCGCATTTTTCATCACGGATAGGTTGTCCTGCTTGTTCTCAGCCGCGGTCTTGACGTCCTGGCGGCGCTGGGCGAAGAGCTGCTCGAGGTCCTGCGTCATGACGTATCGTTCAAACACTGCGGCGAGATTGACGACGGCGACTTTCGGCGCGCCCGCCGAAAGCTGTCCAGCTTGCGCCGGAGCGAGGGGAACAAAGTTCAAGCAAGCGAGCGCGAAGGCCACCATGACGGTCTCCTGTTGGGGATGATCGATTCAAACACAAGGTTTCCTCAAACAACGAGTCACTCGGCCCATTGTTGTCAAATCGGTCGACGGGACAACCCCGGTTTGGGATATGAGGAAAACATGGCGTGCGGTGCTCTACCGCCGTGCGGCCGATTCGCCGCGAACCATAAGGAGCGGATACCATCGCCCACGACCGCGGGGTTTCGTCAAGCGCGGAGAAGTTTCCAGGAAGAATCCACTCCAAGATGCTGTGCCTCGGCGAGGCTTGCCTTAGAACGATCCGCCGATGAAAAAGCTAAATACACGGGTCTCGTCGTCTTCTTCTTTCGCGATGGGGAAAGCGAAATCGAGCTCAATCGGGACGGGGCCGAAGATGTCGACGACCATGCGAATGCCCAACCCGACCGACGCTCGCCAAGACGAGACGCCGAAATTGTCCTCGACGGTTCCCATGTCGGTGAAGAATGCTCCTCGGAGCTTGTCGCCGGCGAGCGGGAACGAATATTCCGCGGACGCCGTCAAGAGGAAGTCTCCGCCGATAGGGTCCCTCGCAATTCCGCCATGCGGACCGACGCCGCGAAAGTCGAATCCGCGGATGGAGCCGATTCCGCCCGCATAGAACTCTTCGTACACCGGAGCATCGCCTGCGATGGCACCGGCGCTGCTGCGGAGGGAGACAACGGACTTGCGATTCTGTGCGTCCGTGTAGATCGTGTGATGGCGAGCGTAGCGGGCCCGGAGCTTGCCGAAATTGAAATCGCCGACAAACTGTTCGTAACTGACGCTCAGACGATCACCGGACGTCGGCTGGTAACGGCTGTCGGTACGGTCGCGGACGAGAGAGAACCTGGTTGAGACCAGAAGCGATTTCCCTTCGGCATCGCGCACGCTTCTGTCGGCGAAAATATCGATGCCGTCGAGATTGATTTCTTCCGCACGAAACGACACTTCTCCATACCAATCCTTGAAGTACTCTCTCGACGTAATACCGTTCGTAAGCCGCTTTCCGAACGCAACGTTCGCTCCGATGCGCTGCTCGTTGAACGCTTCGCGATTGCGTTGAAACAAATAAGCCCCCACGTCGAGCCGGAGTGGCCGATCGAACAAGTATGGCTCGGTGAAGTCCGCCCGAAAGCGGCTCAACTCCGTACCGGGCTGAAGTTCCAGCCGCAAACGCTGCCCGCCACCCCGAAAGGCCCGCAGTTTGATGAATTCCGAAAAGCTCCGCGGCGGGTCAAAGATATCGAAGTTGTTGAATTCGAGCAGAATACTCCCGATCAGGCCGCTGTCACTGGTCACACCGAACGTGAAACCAACATTCGTCGTTCCCTCGTTTTCCGTCACGTCGACGATGATGTCTCGCACGCCGGGTTGATTGCCCGTCGGACTGACGGTGGCGCGGTCGAACAGGCGGGTTTGTTCAAGACGTTTCTCTGCGGACTTGATTTCGGTGAGGTCGAACGTGTCGCCCGGAAAGAGATTCAGCGCGCGGCGAACGACCTTTTCCCGCGTGAGGGCGTTGCCACGAATGTCGATTCGCCCGACGTGAATCTTCTCGCCCTCGTTGATCTGGATGCTAACCACGACGAAACCGGGCGTGCTCGAAAAAACGCGCGTCGCCCGCGCCCCGGCGTAGATGTAGCCGCGACGGCCGTACGTCTCACGAATCGTGCGCACGTCTTTGTCGATGCGGTCTTGTTTGAAGACTTGACCGGCCTTGGACGCCATGAGATTGAGGATTTCGTCGGCCGTCAGAACGTCGTTCCCTTGAACGCTGATGGACTCGATGTTGTACGGATCGCCTTCGACGATCGTGAACACCACCACGATGTCGCCGGGGTTTTCACCGGGATCAACGCGATAACTCGCACGAGCATCAAGGTACCCTTCGCGGCGGTAGAAATTCTGTATCGCCGCCGCATCGTCGGACACCTGATCGGGATCAAACGAGCCGGTGCGAAAAATCCAAAAAGACGTGTTGGTTCGGATTTGCTTGCTCAGCGTTTTGACATCGAAGACAGTGTTGCCTTCGAAGAGAATCTTCTTAACGCGTACTTTCGGCCCTTCCTCAATACGGTAGACAACTTGGCCGGTCTGCCGCGCGGCAGATTCATCGAAAACGACCGAAGCGTATCCATACCCGTTGCCGCGATAGTGGAACAAAATGTTGTCCCGCCCCTCGCGCAGCGCGAACGTATCGATGGGATCGCCAATCTTCAACGGAACGCGCGACGTGAGCGCCGACTCGCTGATCGCGTCGTTGCCTCGAAAGACAATGCTCGTAACCACCGGGCGGTTCCGAACTTTGAACGTGACGACGACACCTCCATCTTCGATGGTCACGTCGGCGACGGCTGTAAGAAACTTGCCGGTCTGCAGCAGTCTGACGGCATCCTGGTCGACGGCTTGCCGATCAAACGTATCGCCCACGCGTGTACGAACAATGCTGAGAAGGTATTGGTCGCTCGTGTTCGCCCCCTCGAATCGCACTTCGGATACCGTTGCGCCTTGCTCTTGAGCGACGACGGTCTGTCCGAACAGCGACAGAACCACCGCCATAACGATGCGCACGCTCGACCGACGGACGGCAGGTCGGGGTAACCACCGGGCCAAGACACACGTTTGGAATGTCAGGTCGCTTCGTGTCGAGATCATGTGACCAAATGGAAGGCTGGTCATCCATGTTTGTACCGCGCGGTGCGGATCATAACGCGGGCGGGACGGCGAGGCAATTGGACCGACGAGGAAGTTGGGTTTCTCTTGCCCGCCAACCGACACCCGCTGGAATCCCCATCAGAACGGAACGTTGGACGACGAAGGAGATGAATCAGGCTCGGACATCAGGCTGAGATTGTCGAAACGCGTGAGCCGCTTGTTGAAACTAAGTTTGATGATGTCGGTCGGGCCGTTTCTTTGCTTCGCAATGATAAGCTCTGCTAGTCCCTGAGTTTCGATGTCTTGAGGCTTGTAATACTCTTCGCGGTGAATGAGGAGAATCACGTCGGCGTCCTGCTCCAACGCGCCCGATTCCCGCAGGTCGCTCATCCGTGGTCGATGTCCTTCGCGGCCTTCCGATTGCCGGTTGAGTTGCGCCATCGCGATGATGGGAATGTTGAGCTCTCTGCCGAGCGCTTTAAGCCCGGCGCTGATCAGCGAGATTTCCTGCTGGCGACTCTCCGAACCGGGAGATCGCATAAGCTGGATGTAATCGACGTAAACCGCCTTGATCTGGTGCTGTCGGACCAGCCGGCGCGCTTTCGCACGCAGTTCAAGCACACTCATGCCGGGCGTGTCGTCGACGAACAAAGGCGCATTGGTGAGTTCTTCGCAGACGTAACCGAGCTGGTTGATGTCGGCTTCGTCGAGCATGCGCTTTCTGAACCGATGGGCGTCAACCCGCCCGCGGCTGCAAAGCACGCGCTGGGCGATCTGGGTCTGGCTCATCTCGAGCGAGAAGAAAGCCACCGGAACGTTGTCGTTGGCAGCCTGGTGTTCCGCCATGGTCAGGCCGATGGCGGTTTTTCCCATCGACGGTCGCCCGGCGACGATGATGAAGTCTCCCGGCTGAAAACCACTGGTCAGGTCGTCGAGCTCGGTGAATCCCGACGACAGGCCTGAAAGATAGTTTTCGCGACCGCTTTCGACCTGGTCGTACAGTGACTTAAGCAAACCGCCGAGCTTGACCGCCTGGCGGCTGATCCTTCGCTCGGTGACCTCGAAAAGCCTCTGTTCCGCAAAGTCAAGCAGTTCCTCGGCCGGCTGATTGTCGGCGTACGTGTTCTCGGATATTTCACCCGCGCAACGAATGACATCGCGCAGAAGGCCCTTATCACGCACGATCCGGGCATAGTGCTCGCAACTGGCGGCCGACGGAACACTTTCAGCCAGCGTGACGAGGTACGGGATGCCGCCCAGTTGATCGAGCAAGTCTCGACGGGCGAGCTCTTCCGGCATCGTCACCAGATCGATCTCTTTGTTTGCGTCGTACATATCGATCAGGACGCAAAACAGTTGTTCGTGATCGGGACGGTAAAACCACCGGGCTTCGTCGCGGCTGAGTATCGGGAGGATTCGGCCGACCGCGTCGCGATCGAGCAGCATCGAGCCCAGCAGGGACATCTCAGCGTCGATGTTGGAGGGGGGCACTCTTCCGCCGGGTGCGGTGGATGCACGGTTCTGTGCGAGCGTCGTCATGTTCGCCTGCCTCCTTGCCGGCGGCGAGTGTGCAACACGGACATGGCGACAGCGCCGGGTGCCATGCCCAAGCCGAAGGCGCGGGCATGCCTCCTCGTGTTGATCG
>CAYQFV010000193.1:0-7487 GCA_964416845.1 uncultured Phycisphaeraceae bacterium
TGATCGCATGGCCGCGCTGCGCTTGGCCATGGCACCCAAGTGCCGCGCCTGCAGAAAAGTCGAAAGACCTTTCTAGAAACGGCACTAGGATGCGTCCGCCGACTGCTCAAAAGCAGTGGCACAAATCGCAGTCGCCCGCCACCGGCACAGTGGGACACGATGCTACGCCGATCCCCCTGCAGAAGTGGCCGGGTCGCCTTAATCCAGCTCTTGCTCTTGCCCTTCTTCGTCTTCTTCGGGCGTCGCCTGCGACCGAACGATCCACACCTTAACCGTCGTGCGAATGTCGTCCGCAAACTTCACTCCGACGCTGATGTTGTCAAGTCGGCGAATGGTCTCATGCAGGTCGACGTTCGGTGCATCAACGTCGTGGCCTTCGTCCCGAAGGGCGGCTGCGATCTCACGAGGCCCGACGGAACCGTACAGCACGCCGTCCTCATTCGCTGCCGCGGCGATGGTGACCTCGACATCCTGAAGACGTTCAGCACGCTTGACGAGCGCTTCGCGAAGAAGGCGACGACGCTCCTCGGAGCGTTTCCGTTCTTCCGCCAGAGCTCGCATGTTGGATTCCGTCGGTTCGGTCGCGAGGCCTTTCGGCAGCAGGAAATTACGACCATAACCGAGCGCCACATCGACGACGTCACCGACGATGCCGAGGTGCGAAACGTCTTTCTTGAGGAGTAACTTCATTCTAATTCATCCCGGCAGCCCGATCTCAACGACGCCAAAGCGTATGAAACCGTCGCTCGCCATTTCTATACTCTTCTTGTTGTCATCATACCACAAAACGAATACTTCGCGGCCGCAGATTGCTCGGAAGCTGCCGACCAACAAGGCGACGGCGTGTCTTCACAGATGGTCATGCCGTTCGATGCTTCGACCCAGCATCGAGATACGATCGCTCCGGTCGCTGTTACTTTGTTCGCGACAATGTGCACAAGTTTTTCGATCGGCCTACCCGAACAAGCTCTGTTCTGTTGCAGCATGTTGGAGTCGGTGACTCCACGATACTTTGCCAATGCTCGGCCCCATGCCCTGATCAGTGTTTGCTCTAAAACGGTACATCGCCCGGCGATGGTGGCGCTGACGCGTGTTCCGGCGGGCGCGATGCGGCAGCCTCGCCAGTCGAGGGCGCGCCCCCACCGGCACTTCCCAGGAACTGAAACGTGTCAACGACGACATTGTGCTTGCTGCGTTTTTGACCTTCCTGCGTCGTCCAAGTGTCGAAGGCAAGGCGTCCCTCGAGCAGGATCGGCTTGCCCTTGCGACAATACTGATTGATGACCTCCGCGGACTTCGTCCAGGCGACGCAGTCGATGAACATCGTCTCTTCGTGCTTTTCGTTCGTCTGGCGATTGGTCCACTTGCGATTGACGGCGAGGCCGAACTTACAGATGGCGGTCCCACTTGGCGTGTACGACAGTTCCGGATCACGTGTCAGGTTACCAGCCAGGATGACTCTATTGTAGTTTGCCATGGTGCAACCCCCTGCAATATCTGTGGACCTTATTGGTGCCGTTGTTCACGCTGCCATCATTCCAGTCAAAACGCGACGTCCAGCAAGCAAAACTGCTCGATCGCCGCAACACAGGCCGATCACCGGAGAACCGAATACGCGTCATAGACGCGTTACGGACTCAGGCGGTCGCAGCCGGATCGTCTTCGCCCGCGGGCGGAGTCTTAGGCTCGGCCTCGGCCTCAGGAAGCGTTGCCACCGCGATCGTCTTGGCGGCGTCCTCACTCTTTGGCTTTTCGGCCGGCGGAATCGTTGGAGAAGGCGTCCGTGGGCCCGGACCGCTCGATCTTGGCCTGCCGGACGAGCGACCGGGACGCTCCCACCCACCGGAGCTTACCGGCGCGGGTTGATGGGCGATCATTTCGTCCATCTTCTTGCGTGAGAGCTCTTCGGCGTCCAAGATCAGCACGCGAAGAACATGCTCGGAAAGCCGGCAATCCGCCTCGAGCTTCTTGATGCCGTCAACCGGCGATCGAAAGAACACCAGCACGTAAAGGCCGCGTTTTTGTTTGTTGATCTCATACGCGAGTTTTCGTTCTTCCCACTTGCTGGCGACGATGATTTCCGCACCCGCTCGCTCCATGAGTCGCGCCAACTCACTTTCAACGTTCGCATAGTCGCTCGCAAACGTGGAGTTGAACAGGAACATTGCTTCATATTGTTTCAACGATCGTGACCTCCAGGCTGAGTCAAGTGGCGTAGGACGCTGCCGCTATCGCAGCGTCATTCAATTGCGTTTCACTTTTCGATTGAAGCGATTCATGGTTTCACCAGGACCGCTTTTTAACCAACATTCCACCGCGTCGGCGGCGTCGAACAGCATCCTCTCGACGGTGTCCAACTCGCCCGGTTTGAACTTCGACAAAACGAAAGCCTCCGACGGTCCCACCGGATCACCAATCCCAAGCCTCAACCGGCAAAAGTCCCGACATCCGGTTCGGTCGATGATGTTCTGCAAACCGTTGTGTCCTCCGCCCGAGCCGTTGGTTCGCAATCTCAATTGCCCCAACGGCAACGCCATGTCGTCCCCGATCACGAGCAAGTCTTCCGGCTCGATCTTGAAAAACTTGACGGCCGCCCAGACCGCTTGCCCGCTCTTGTTCATGAACGTCTGGGGTTTGAGCAGAGCAACCTTCTGATCGTCGCAGCATCCGTCGGCGAATCGGGCGCTGAACTTCTCCTTGTTGAGAGGCATTCTCCAAATGCCCGCCAACCGATCGACCACGGCGAATCCCACGTTATGCCGCGTCCCATCATACTGCATTCCCGGATTACCAAGCCCAACGATCAATTTCACAGTGACCGACCGAAATTCGGATTACTCCGACTTAGTGTCGCCGTCCTTATCCTTGTCCTCGGCAACTCGCCCGATACGCTCGGGCTCAGCCGAGCCGGGCTCTTCCTCCGTCGCTTCGGGTTCTTCCTCGGCCGCCAAGAGCTTCACCATGGCGATTTTCTCGTCGGGCTCGTTGACGGGGTGAACGTCCGCCGGCAACACCAGATCCTTGACGAACAATACGTCGCCCACGGCGAGATCGGCGACGGACGGGTGCAGCGTCTGCGGAATCTCGATGGCACGGCATTCAACTTGAATGCGATCACGCATTTGCTCAAGCACGCCGCCGTCATGGACACCCTTGGGCGTTCCGCGCAACTCGATGGCAACTTCCACCGTCACACGCTCGTCAACATTCACTCTGGCGAGATCGAAGTGAATGGGGTCTTTCTGAAGATGGTCGTATTGAACGTCCTTGATGAGATACTGCTTCGCCTCACCACCGAGTTCAACGTTGAGCACCCGCGCACCGTGCTGAAGGTAGATCAGCATGTCATGCTGATTCACCGCGATGGGCTCGGGCTCTTCGCCATGCCCGTAAATGATGCCCGGCAACTGGCCTTGCGCGCGAGTGCGACGGGCGTATCGAGTTCCCAGTCGCTTGCGAGAATCGGCTTTGATGGTCGGTATTTCCATTCGTCGAAACGTCTCCAGTCGGTTGGTCGCGCTGTGGCGCGACGTGCCATCAGTTGTTGAACAGTGAACTGACCGATTCGTGCGTGTGAATCCGGCGAATCGCTTCGCCGATCAATTCCGCCACGGACAAAATGGTCAGGTTCTTCAGTCGGTCTTTGGTATCTTGAGACACGGGAATCGTGTCGGTCACCACAACATGTTTGAGTTCCGCTGCGCACAACCGATCGATCGCCGGTCCGGCGAACACCGCATGGGTCGCGCCCAGACAGCAATCCACAGCACCGTGTTCGCGCACCAATCGCGCAGCCTCGGTGGCAGTGCCCGCCGTCGTGATCATGTCGTCGAAGATCAACACCGTTCTGCCTTCGACATCCCCGATGATGTTAACCGCCGTGGTCGTCGATCCGCTCTTTCGTCGTTTGTCGATGACCGCCAGGTCCGCCCCGAGAATGGACGTGAAGCTGTTGGCGGTTTTGATATTGCCCACATCCGGAGAAACCACAGCCGTGTTTTCCAACCCCAGCGACTTGAAGTATTCGCACAAGACCGGCGCCGCCTGAAGGTGATCCACCGGAATGTCGAAAAACCCCTGAATCTGGTCGGCGTGAAGATCCATGGTGAGCACACGGTCGACACCCGCGCTGGCGATCATGTTGGCCACCAGCTTGGCGGTGATCGGAGTGCGCCCTTCTGACTTACGATCCTGCCGGGCGTAGCCGAAATACGGAATGACGGCTGTGATACGATCGGCACTCGCTCTGCGCAGACAATCGATAAAGATCAGCAACTGCATCAGGTTGTCATTCACCGGCGGACACGTCGATTGAACGACAAAACAGTCCTTCCCGCGAACGTCGTCATTGAGCTTGATGAGTTGCTCCCCGTCGGGAAACAAGTCGATCATCACTTTGCCGGGTTCAACGCCGATGCACTTGCAGATTTTCTCAGCCAGGCAGGGCACGCTTGTCCCGGCGAACACCCGAAGCTGCTTCAGGTCGCCATTGTGTTGTTTGTGAGAGCCAAGAATCATGATCGACTCACTCCCGCTGGCGCGGCGCGGCAGACTTCGCTGCCGGGCGTCAGGAGTTCCCCACGGACGACCGAAGCGAAGGGGCCGATGTTGCACCCCTCTCCGATACAAGCACCCGTGGCGACGTGGGTGAATGGGTGAATGACGGTGGCAGCACCGATCTCGCACTTCGCGTCGATCCAAGTGCTGCCAGTGTCAACGATGGTCACTCCGCGGGCCATCCAGTTTTGCTGAATGCGGGACTGCATGAGAGCATTGACGCGGGCAAGATCAGCCCGCGAGTTGATCCCCATCGCATCGGCGGGCGGCACGGCTGGGATCGCGTCAGCGCCGTAGCCCGCGTCGATGAGGATTCGTACCGCATCCGTAATGTAGTATTCGCCCTTCTTGTTGTTGGGCGTCAGCTTCTCGAGCGCGTTGAACATCTTCGGCGTATCGAAGCAATAGTAGCTTATATTGACCTCTCGGATGGATCGTTCGCTCTCCGAGCAATCCACCTCCTCGACAATCCGAAGGAGCTTGCCCGCATCATCGCGGACGATGCGACCATACCCCGACGGGTCATCAAAAATCGAGGTGGCCAGCGTGACGCTTCGACCGTTTTCACCGTGCTGATCGAGCAGCGTCGACACCGTTTCGCCACGGATCAGCGGCATGTCGCCGGCGATGACCAAAGTCGGTCCCGCGAAATCCGCCAGGGCAGACTTACACATAAGCGCCGCATGCCCAGTGCCTTTTTGCTCCGACTGTTCCACCCAGGAGATGCGGTCGTTGTGCGAGAACGCGTCCATGACGAGTTGCTTGCCATGCCCGACGACCACGACGAGCTTGGTCACCTCCGCCTCGGTGCATGCGTCGATGACGCTCGCGAGCATAGGCCGACCGCAGACCTCGTGAAGCACCTTGGGGAGGTCGCTCTTCATCCGCGTGCTCTTGCCCGCGGCTAAGATGATGGCGGCTGCGTCGCGCATGCCTGTTCCGTTCGGGGTGGCGTGTTTTTGAACACCGAACTCTGCTTCGGCGCTGGTTCGGCGGCCACGTGTCGACCGAACCAATCTACCCGGCCAGGACTCGAACCTGGAATGCCAGGACCAAAACCTGGTGTGTTACCATTACACCACCGGGTATGTCGATGACTCCTCAAGCCGAGCCGTGCAGGCACGTTACGCCGAATTCGGACCGGCCAACGCTACAAGCAACTACGCTCGGACAGCATCCAGGATTCAAAAACACGCCACGCGACGGGACGCGGCCTCAACTCGAGACCGGCGAACACCCACCGAAGTATCCCACGCCAACGGCGAAGGAATCACGATGGCGAGCACGCTACAGCGTCTCGAATCGCCCAGGTTTGAGGCAACGAGCTTTCCGCCGCGAAGAGGAAATCCCGCTGGCTGGGATCGGCGCCCGCCAGGATTCCGCCCACCAAACACGAGCGACATCCCGCAGGTCGCGTAGCCAGACGGCCCCGTGTACCCTGGGTGTTTTCATCATCACCCCGGCCGCAAGCAACCGAAGGCCGCGTCACGCTAGCGGCATCGCCCTGACAAGTCAACCCGTCGGTGACCGTTTTCGCGTTTTGTTAGGTCGTTCTGACGATTCTCCTACTGCCTGGTCTCGGTCGGTGAGCGTCAGCAACGAGATTTCAGGCGGGCAGAGAAACCGGATGCGAGGCGCCTGTCCCCGCTCGAGTCCGACACCGCGGCTGATGTACAGCGCCCGACCGTCCAGCGTGTGCAAGCCGCCGGCAGCAATTCGACGTGGCAGCGGCGAGAACGTGATGATCGGCCCGAGAAACGGAGCGGAGACTTGTCCGCCGTGGGTGTGGCCTGCAACGACAAGATCGGTGCGGCAATTCGCCGGCAGAGTGAGGACGTGGCGGGGATAGTGCGCAAGCAGGATTCGAACGTCACACACCCCGGACGCGGTTTCGAGCCGGTGGACGGTGTCTGCCGCGGCAGGCGTATCATCAAGTTCCACGCCGGCGATGGTGATTCTCCGATCCTCGACGCTGACAGTGACGGACCGGTTGACGAGCAACGTGACGCCGGTTCCGTCGAGAATCCGCTCGATCGTGCTACGCTGGTCGGCGTTGCCCAGCACGAAGTACGCGCCCCCCGGCGGTCTGATACGCGACATCAACGCGCGAAGGGCGGGGAGTTCGCGTTCGAGCGTTTCCGAGTTCCCCTGAAACAGGTCCCCAGGGATCAGAACAATGTGCGGCGACACCGCCATGAGCCGATCGACCGCGTCACGCTCGTAGTCGGAGACATGGTCGGTTTGCAGGTCGGCAAGGACGCCGATGCGGATCGCAGCGTGGCCAACGCGCTCCGGGGGAATCCCGATGGTCTGCGTCTCGAGTTGCAACCGGAACGGCTCCACGTAAGACGCATAAACGCTGACCGGGATCGCCAGAAGGGCAAGTGTGGTAAGTCGCCGGGCGTTGCGTGTGACCGAAGGCCATCGCGCCGGATTGGTGCGGGATCGCCGATCGGATATCAAAACAGAGATTCCGGCGAGCGGCATGAGGACCGTGAGATGAACATAGAGAAGGTTCATCACGCCGAAAACGTTGATGACGCCCACAACGCCGAGAACGAGCACTTTGGTCGCAAAAACCGCCGCCGTGGCAGCAGCTGCCATCGCGACACGGCGTGTTGTGATGACCTTGGAGTCGTCGGCTGAACGCCTGAACAGGACGAACAGCGCAGGAACCGCGTCGACTGCAGTCGAAGCAGCGGTCAAGATTGAGAATTCACACGAGGTCATCAGCCGATGGTTGCATGGAGCGGGCGCAAGTGCAAGAACCTGAGCAGTCTAATGGGCTGTGCAGCACGAAGTTGTCGTGAATTCGCAGCGCAGGCATCTTGCCTGCACCGCAATCGCAGCCCGTGCAGGCAAGACGCACGCACAACGAGAGACTCTGCGCCGTGCGCCCAGTCGCGTTTCAAATCAGGTCCCCTGGTATT
>CAYQFV010000194.1:0-7440 GCA_964416845.1 uncultured Phycisphaeraceae bacterium
CACAGCGTCAAACAACTGGAGCAGGCCATCATGGACTACATCGCCGAGCACAACGAGGAACCCAAGGCGTTCAAGTGGACGGCCAAAGCAGAAACGATTCTCAAGAAAGTTCGCCGCGCCAGGGCGACACTCGGAAACGTCAATCTGAATGAATCACTACACTAGGGCCGTTTCGTCGCGACTCCGCGGATGGCGGGATAGAGCCAGGCAAGGAAGTTCGGTCGGATAGGCAGCACCAAGCGTTCGAGGCGTTCGACGGAGAATCCAGCCAAGGACAACTCTCCTTCGACGTCTCGGTTCAATTGGCACCCGCATGCGATCACTTGATGAAGGGCGTTGAGGCGCTCCTGCCACGCGCGGGCCTTCGTATCGGTCGAGGCGACGTGTTCGAGGAAGAGCAGTCGTCCTCCTTGGCGCAACACGCGCCGGGCTTCTGAGAGGACCTCGCTCACATCGCTTACACTGCACAGCGTCAGTGTGATGACGACAGTGTCGAAGCGCTCGCCCTCGAAGGGCAGTTGCTCGCCCGCGAGATGGCGCAGATCGATCGTTCCACCCCATTGGCTCAAACGCCGGGTAGCCCGTTTGGTCATTCCCTCCGACGGTTCTATCGCGCTCAAGCTCCTGACGTGCGCGGGATAACACGGCAGGTTTGCGCCACTGCCGAAGCCGATCTCCAGCACTTCGCCGACGACGTCCAGCAACGTAGTAGTGCGTTGGGTGTTGATCTCCGGACTTGTCAACTCCCCTTCGATGATCCAGGGGAAGATCCTATCGGCGTACAATCCCATGGGCGACTTCCTTCCTGGCCGGGTCGGCTTTTTGCCATCCGCGGTATTCATCCTTGATGTACGTCGATGGCGATGCTCGCGTTCCGTCCGGTGTGTCGCGTCAGTGCCGGTGCAACGGAGCGTCTGGCCACCGCTTGGCTACCCCACATGGATCGCGGGCCACAGAATGTGCCACACGACGTCGGTCCAAAAATGGACCCCCACCGCCGCGACCAAGCCATCCCGCATATAACGCTCGCCGGCGACGATTCCGACAACGCTGCTCAGCACAAACACTTCGGCTATCACGATCGATGGTAGATCGGCGGGTGTGGAGACCCCCACGGCCATCATCGTGACGGGCAAGTGTCCTGCGCCGAACGCTAGAGCGGCCATCACGTTGGCGGTCCAGAGCGCGAAACGTCTCGCCTTCCAGCGTCTCAATGCTAGATCCAGAAGAAACGCCCACAGCCCCATGACGAACAACCGAAAGAGAAGCTCCTCACCGATGCCTGCGGTTGCGGACGCGATGATCGAAAGCGGAAACTTCGGGTGCGGGAAACCCGCCCAATCTTTGGATGAAAGCGCGAACAGGCTGTCACCGACGATCAGGACAACGCCAAGCGCCACCCCGGTCGCCATGGGAAGGACTGCCCAATTGCGCCAGCCGGCGCCTTCACGGTAGATGCCCGGAAGCGATAGTTTCGCTGCGAACCAAACGCCGGCAACACCGAGCAATCCGTACAGGACGACCACGATCCCTGCGTTCGCCAGACCGAGAAGCCACTTCGGTAGGGAGGCGAGCGTTTGAGGCAACTCTCCGCCGCCCGGCAGATCGTCCATCAATCCCAGCGCGAAACTCAGGAACACGAGCGTTGCGTTCACCATCAGCAACGCGCCCAAGACCACGAACTGTCGTCGACCGCTCGTCATCGTTTCACCGTTCAGCGGACCGACACGCCGCGTTACGGCGTGAGGTCGGCATTCTTGTTGCTCTCGGATTTGACCGAGTTGAAAGCGAGGCGTATACTATGTTATACGAGGTATAGCTCCATGAGATTCGACCGAGAGTTACTCAAAGGCACGACAGAGACGTTCATCCTCGCCGTTGTAGCCGAAACGCCCTGCCACGGCTACCAACTCGTTCAACAACTTCATCGTCGAAGCGAGGGAATCCTGCATCTGGGAGAGGGTACGCTCTACCCTCGTCTGTACAAACTTGAGGCGAAGGGATGGATCGCGGGGACCTGGGATATCGGCAGCACCGGGCGCCGACGGCGCGTCTATCGCATCACCCCTCGCGGGCGACGGCAACTTGCGCAACGAGCGAAGCAGTGGGCGGATTTGTCGAGAGGGATGGCCCTCGTTCTGGGGGAAACCGCCCATGCATGAAGACGCCGTCATCGACAGAACAATCGCCTTGATTCTTGCGGGGAGTGGCTTACCTTTGGAACGACGCGCAGAAGTGGCGGACGAGCTGCGCAGTCACGTCGAGCAACTCATCGCCGCCAAACGCGACGCTGGGTTGACCGACGAACGTGCCGTCGAAGCCGCGCTAACATGCTTCGGCTCGCCGGACGTGATTCGCACGCAACTGAAAAGGCAGCAGCAGAGATTGGATCGGCGGCGAGCGTTCTTCGAGTATCGCCGCTGCATCTGGTGGCTGGTTCCCGGGTGCGGTCTGTTCGCCGCAGCGTGCGCGATGCTTGCCCCTGGATCGGCCGCAGTTTGGCCGCGTCTCCTCGTTGGTGCATGTCTTTTCGTCGGCATGTTGTTGATGACGTCGGTACCGATGTACTTTGGTGAGTTGCTGCGTCTCCATGTTAAGCGTTTGCGTCCGATCGCGGAGTACAGCCTGTTCAAGAGTTTCGGTCGGAATGCCGTATTCGTTTTCGTTGGCCTCATGTACACCCTGGTGATCGATCCGTTCTTGATTGGAATCCTTGTGTACGCTGGTCGGGGAAGCTTGTTTCAGTCGATCGTTCAGACGACACCGGAGGCCGTCGAACGGTGGCCTTGGCTCTTTTGGCGGAACTTCGGGATAGCCGCCTGCGAGTCACCCATATTCAGCTTCGTCGTGCCGACGGTAGCGGTGATCGTCTCCGGGCTGGCGATTGCCCTCTACGAACGCTCTCGTTGTGTCGACGTAGCGACATTTCCATTGCCGGAATAGGGCCCGCGATCGCCGGGACGGCTGGTCCAAAAGGAACGCCGAGCCCACTTGACATCAACTCCTGGATGACATATATTACCATCTAGTATGATTAAGCAAGGAAGCGGCGGCCAGGAACAACTTCAGCGGTTCGAGAAGCTCTGTCGCGCCCGGGGGCTCCCCGTGACGATTCAGCGGCGGACAGTTCTCGAAGCAGTGCTTGGTCGCGACGACCATCCCACTGCCGACCAAATATATGAAGAGGTCCTGGGTCGGATTGCGGGGGTATCGAGGACGACGGTCTATCGCGTGCTCGACATGCTCGTGCGCTTCGGCATCATCACCAAAGCCTGCCATCCCGGGGCGATGGCCCGGTTCGACGGAAACACGGAGCATCATCATCATCTCGTATGCCTCCACTGTGACAAAATCATTGACCTCGTTGACGAACAGCTCGACATCCTAAAGCTGCCGGATACGCGTCATCTTGGCTTTGAAATCACCGACTTTCACGTTCAACTTCGTGGGGTATGCGTCGAATGTCGCAAGACAGTGACGACCTCCAAATCCAGCCCAGCCTTGTGTGGCAGTCGAACAACTTCGAGTGCCAGGAAACGAAAGAGCAAAGCGCAAGCACCGAGAAAGAGGAAGAAAAGACCATGAAACAACGTCAGCAGCGAGAGTGCGCGCAGATATCAGCAAAGGTTCTTGTGGCAACCATCCTGGTGGCTGCGCTCGCGGCGCCTTCGACCAGGGCTGTCGCCCAAACCGCCACCAGCTACGCCCCTGTCGCGGTTAAGGAAGACTTTCAGAAGACGATGGCTCGAATGAAGGCGGCGAAACCCGACGTGATGCGGCGGCAAGCGGCGTTGCTCGCCGAGCGGTACGACCTCAGCGACCGTGCTGCGAAAACGGCTACGATGTCTCGCGGAAAGCCCGTGCAGAGAGGTGTCCGCGTGCGGCTCCCATCCGGCATGACCTGGGACGCGCTCGCCTCAATGACGCCGACAGATGTTCGCGAGAAGGGCTTGTTCCCGAAGGGGTTCCTGCCGCTTCCGCACCCGAACCATGCCGAAGGGGGCATGGTCTTTCCGCAGCACCACATTGACGAGATCAAACGGCAGGAAGGTCGTGACCTGACACGTTTCGACCTGGACTATGACCTGCCCACACACTTTCTGCCCGAGTACCCGCCGCCGATCTACCTGACCACGAGACCGGATCTTGGCGATGTCTCTCAGGGCAAGGTTGTCACCATTGACAACTACTACGAACTGTTCAACGGCATCTTGAACCCCAAGCAGATCGAGGGGCTGCGTTTGCTGGTAACGCCATTCCCGCAACAGCAGTTCAACCAGACGGAGGACCGCCGTTCCGCCCGGCCACACCGGGGCGTTACCTGTCTGGACTGCCATGTCAACGGCCACACCAACGCCGCCACGCACTTGGTCGGCGACATCAGGCCACAAGAGTTTCGTCACGGCTTGGACACGCCTCCACTCCGCGGAGTGAACATACAACGGTTGTTCGGTTCGCAGCGAGCGCTGAAGACTGTTGAGGACTTTACCGAGTTTGAGCAGCGGGCTGCCTATTTTGACGGCGATCCCGTCATCGCGACGAAGAAGGGCGTCAACATTCTCGACCGTGGCAGTCAGGTGCACTTCATGGCTGAAGTGGAGGAGTTGTTTGATTTTCCGCCGGCTCCCAAGCTTGACGTCTTTGGCAAGCTCCGCACTGATAAGGCTTCGGAATCCGAATTGAGGGGACAAGACGTGTTCTTCAATAAAGGCCGGTGTGCAGAATGTCATCCAGCGCCTTACTACACAGACAACTTAATGCACAATCTTCAAACTGAGCGATTCTTCAATCCGCAGATGGTCAACGGTAGAATGGCTGCCAGTGACGGCCCGATCAAGACGTTTCCGCTGCGTGGCATCAAGGATTCTCCGCCGTACCTCCACGACAGGCGGCTGTTGACGCTTGAGGATACGGTTGAGTTCTTCAACCTGGTGACGGGCGTGAAACTGACGGAGCAGGAGAAGCAAGACGTTGTGGCGTTCTTGCTTTGTCTGTAACGCTGGCGTGAATCTTGCACGCGATGCGGCCTGCGGCCTGCGACGCGTGACGCGTAGTATTCTTGGAGCAGTGCGCTGATGCTACCGGGCAGGCAGCGTGGGATCGTCGGTTCGCGATTCGTGAAGGACGCGCCCTTAGCCTATCAATCATAAATCAGAATAATGGATCCAAAAACAGGGGGCCAACATGGACGCTATGAAAAGTGTAGACCTATTGAATACGGCCGTCGCAGACGAACTGCAGGCTGTGCACCAATACATGTATTGGCATTTCCACTTGGATGACCAAGGCTTCGCGCCTCTTGCAGCGATTGTGAAGAGGATCGCGATCATGGAGATGGGACACTTGGAGACGATTGCAGATCGAATCCTGTTTTTGAAAGGTGACATCAACATGGTGCCAGCCGGTGCGGTCACACCGATTACCGAGCCCGATGCGATACTTGCCAAAGCAGCGGAGATGGAGCGTGACGCTGTGGAGATGTACAACAAGTTTGCCCTGGAGTGCAGTGCCAACGCCGATGCAGCCTCCAAGCAAGTGTTCGAATCTCTGGTGAATGACGAGGAAACCCATTTCGACGAGTTCGACAAGCAACTCGACAATATCAAGAGATTCGGACCGAGCTACCTGGCGCTTCAGTCGTTTGGTGCGGCACCGCCCGAGGCAGGGGTTTCCGCCTGACCAACGATCAACTCAGGGCAGGCGGTCTACTTCTTCCGAATCGCGCAGACGCCTCCAGCGAGGATCCGCCACTCCAGAGAAAGTTCGTGCCCCCGCCGCGACCGATTGTCCTGTTTCGCGGCGGGGGCATCCTGATGCATGCCGGTCGAACAAATCGTTGCAGATTGAAGCCCACCGGTGTGGGGCCGAACGCTGTTGCTGCATGAAATCCGTTACCGGTGTATGCCGCCGCTTGTGGTACGACGCGTGCTCGGAGAAATGCTACCGGGATCGTCCGGAAGCGGCTGGACGCGTCCGCGCAGCCGATGAGAGTTCTGGAGGAGTCGACTCGTGACACAAGCCAGCGTGACACGGACGTTGTGGCGGTGCGTGCGCATTGTGTTGTTCTGCATGGCCGCTGCTTCATCGGTGTGGGCGTTGTCGATGGCGGTGTCGTGCGACTACTCGGAACACGCTGATTCTGTGGCGAACCGCGACGTGGCAAGTCGAGACGCGTCGGCGGTCGAAATCTCTGAACCTGTCGTGTTCCTTCAGCTTCCTGTGGGGTCGGAGGCGGTTGCGGAGATGAAGTCCGGTCGCAACGGGTGTCGCAAGGAGGCACGTGGCCGGCGCATCATGAGGATCGACGAGGTTGGCGGGCGGCGTCAGGTCAGGAGCCTGATGGATGATTTTGAATCCGTCGGACGGTTCGACGTGTCTTTTGAAGGCGACCGTCTGTTGTTCGTTGGTCGGAGAAGGCGCGGCGGTGGTTCCGCCGTCTGGGAGATGAATGCGGATGGTTCTGATGTGCGACTTGTCACGCGCGGGGCCGGTCACTGTCTCGAAGCCATCTACTTGTCGACTGTCTACAGGATCAATGACTCGGCTCCTCATCGTCGCATTGCCGTCGTATGTCAGTCGAATGAGTGTGAGCCGCCCGCCCTGTACACCTGCCGGATGGACGGGTCGGACCTTCAACAAATCACGTACGCAGTGGGTAGTGTTCGGAGTCCTCTACTCCTCAGCGACGGTCGCCTTGTTTTCAGTCTGACGAGTACCAACGCCGGCGGCGTCGATCCTGAAACGCCGCAGAACGAATCATTGTTCACGGTTTTTCCGGACGGAACGGATTTGTTTCCGTTTAGCGCGCTGGACAAGAAACACCTGCGGCGAGCGATGGCCACCGAGACGCCGGATGGCTTCGTTGTGTATGTTGAATCGAACGGTATCGATCCTCTCGGTGCTGGATCGTTGGTGCGGGTCAGGCGAGCAAGGAACTTGAGCACGCGCGAGGCGTTGACTGACGAGCAGTCCGGTCTGTTCCATTCGCCAACTTCGTTGAACGAAGACTGGTTGCTGCTTTCTCGCAGGTCGCCCGCCGGGGAGTCGATGGGTCTTTACGCATTGAACGTGAACTCCGCTGAGCTCAAGCCGTTCTTCGACGGTCCGGGGCACGATGATCTGTTCGCGAGAGTTGTGCGACCGCGGCGTGTTCCGGCCGGCCGATCCAGTGTGGTGGATCCTAGCAAGGACTGGGGAGAGGTTTACTGTCTAAATGCTTATTTGACCGGCCTTTCGGTGAACAAAACGGGTGCGGACATCGACCGCGTGCGGATACTCGCGGCGACTGGGCGCCAAGTGGGACGTCGCCCGGAACGGACGGTTCTTGCGTCGCTGGTGGAGAGTTCCGAAACCCGACGTTGGTCGCCCGTGTCAATTGGTGAGGCGACGGTTGAGTCGGACGGATCATTCTATCTGCGAGTGCCCGCCCGAACCACGCTT
>CAYQFV010000195.1:0-4052 GCA_964416845.1 uncultured Phycisphaeraceae bacterium
GGGACTTAAAATCCCCTGTCCTTTTTGGACGTGCGGGTTCGATTCCCGCCTTGCCCATTGAAAAACGAGGATTTTACCGGACCTGCCCGGTCTGGAATCTGATGACAGCGTTTCGAGTTGACGCGGAGCTTTGAGCGACGAGATGGACTGCCAGCCCATGTCGTGAGGCCGCCAATCCGGGCTCAGGCGTTCTGCCAACGTTCTGCACGTTCAGTCTCCACCTTCCCACCTTGCCACCTTACCGTCCCGAGAATAGCCCAGCGCCACGGTGACACTCTCCTCGATAGACCGCGAGCGGGGCTCCTGAGGTCCGATATCCTAATCGCGGTAGGTCGGTTTTTGCGTGGATAATGAAGTGATTATTCGTTCCCGGCCCGCCGATAGGGTGGTGGTTGTACACCTCGGTGATGGAATTGTTCGAGACGCGATGGACGAGTCGCTCAGACGTGGTACACGCCAGCGTTTCGGTCGCTGCAAGTGGGCGCTGTAGACGATAGGGAGTGCAAATCGATGAAGAGTGTAAGGGACAGGTTGTGGCCAATCGGAACGTTTCTTTCGTTGGCTTCTCTCGTGGGACTGTCCGGGTGTGGCAACTCGGGCATCTTGTCAGGCTCCGACGGCGGCGATCAAGCCGACGGAGCGAACGATGTGACGTCAGCCAAACGGGTGTACGAGAGCCCAGGTGGTACGTCGGATCTTAGCTTCGGTGCTGCCGAGACCGGAGCCGCCATGTTGACATCGTTCGACCCGGGCGCGTTTGTGCGTACGGCGACGACGACTGCTTCGAACGGTGACGGCGAGTTGGAGCCTGCGCAGTTCGACGGTGGTGGGGCACCTCCGCCGCCTCCACCGCCACCACCACCGCCGCCAGACGGTGGCGCGCCGCCGCCTCCACCGCCACCAGACGGTGGTGCACCTCCACCTCCGCCCGACGGCAGTGCTCCTCCGCCGGATGGTTCTGACCCGAACGCGCCGCCACCGGATGGGTTTGATCCCAATGCCCCTCCGCCGGATGGCTTTGACCCCAACGCGCCACCACCGGATGGCTTTGAC
Organism: uncultured Phycisphaeraceae bacterium; assembly: GCA_964416845.1. Classification (GTDB taxonomy): domain Bacteria; phylum Planctomycetota; class Phycisphaerae; order UBA1845; family UBA1845; genus CAYQFV01. The sequence continues at coordinate 1,054 of CAYQFV010000195.1, forward strand.
CCCAACGCGCCACCACCGGATGGGTTTGATCCCAACGCTCCTCCGCCGGATGGTATGCCCCCGGAGTTCGACCCCAACAATCCGCCGCCGGATGGGTTTCCGCCAGGATTCGATCCAAACAACCCGCCACCGGACGGTTTTCCGCCTGATTTCGATCCGAACAATCCGCCGCCGGGCGGCTTTCCGCCTGATTTCGACCCGAATGGTCCGCCTCCGGGGGAAGATTTCTTCTTCGGGCCTCCTCCCGTCGGCATGGACGGCGAACTTCCGCCACCACCTGGCTTTGAAGGTGCGTTCCTTCCGCCGCCCGGTTTCGAGGGTGACGGCGGTTTCGACGGTTCATTTGTAGTGCCGCCTCCGCCTGGTGGATTTGAAGGTGATGGGGGTTTCTTTGCCCCGCCCGAAGGCTTCGATCCCGAGGGCATACTGTTCTTGCCGCCGGCGGGCTTTGAGGGTGATGCGATCTTCCTTCCGCCGCCACCGCCGGACTTTGACGGCGAGGGTTTCTTCTTTCCGCCGGGCGACGGCAATGGACCGGGTGGACCGGGTGGGCCTGCTGGACCGGGATTCGAAGCCCCGCCGGACTTCTTTGAAGTCTATGCAGGATTTCCTCCGCCTCCGCCGGGGTTCGAGGGAGATTGGCAGCCTCCGCCGCCGAATGAATGGGACGGTTCCGCGGGTTGGCAGCCGCCTCCGCCAGACGAACTCTATGCTGACGGCGAGTGGTTTCCGCCGCCACCACCGCCGGGATGGGAGGGCGAATGGTTTCCTCCTCCTCCCCCGCCACCTGGAATCGAAGCGTTCCCGGGAGAGTTTTTCTTCTCGAACGACTTCGACGAATTCTTCACGCCTGATTTTTTTGCGGGGGAAGGGTTCGACCAAGGGCCTCCGCCTTTTGACGAGTTCCCGTTCGGTGCGTTCTTGGAGAACAACGAGTTGAGCGACGTGATTCCGGGTGTCCCGCCGAAGTTCGAACACGGCGCGTTCGGCGAGATCGCATTCGGCGATGTTCCGCCGCCACCGCCGGGGTTCCCGCCGTTTAGGCCTCCCGCAGACGTTGTCGGTGAGGGCGGAGTGGACTTTGCTTCGTTGTTTGGACAAGGGCCATTCCCGCCGGGGGACGGTTCAGTACCTCCCGGTGTCGGACCGGACGGCGGGTTTGTTCCTCCGCCGGGTCTTCCTCCGGAGTTCTTCGCGTTCAACGAATCTCTGAGCAACATCCAGGGATTCCTTGCGGAATCCGGGGTTCTGCCGCCGCCGCTCCCGCCAGGGGACGGACCTTTCCCGCCGGGTGACGGCCCTGTTACTCCAGGCGATGGACCCGTCGTGCCGGATTTGGCGTTTGTGGAATTCGACCAGATTGCGGAATTCCTGCCGCCGGACTTCTTGCCGCCGGAAGATGCGATCGGGCGTTTTGACGAGTTCGGCGCAGATCACCCGTTGATCGGGGAAGACGGCAAGGTCAACCCGGACCTGGAGAATGCGCTCAACGATCGACCTCCAGTACCGGAGGGATTCGACGGATTCGACTTTACGGGCGACAGTCCGCAGTTTGACGATCTGTTTACCGTTTACGACGAGGGCAACGTTGGCAAGACCTCGCGTGGGCAGGTCAACGCGACCTTCAGCGACACACTGGATGACGGGACGCCGGTGAACTGTAGTGATACGACCGTCATTGAGACCGTGTTGGGTGAAGCGACCCCCATGGTGCAAATGGGTGAGGGCGTGTTCCAGACCCAATGGGTTGTCAACATTCGACAGCTTACGAATTCGTCGATCGATATCATTGATCCGGTGTACTCTCCCGACGGGCAGCCGATTGAGGTCACGCGGGAGACGCTTAGTCAGATGACCTGGACCATGGTGTTCAAAGAAGTTGACACCGATGGCGACGGCGTTCCCGATGAGATGCAAGTGACCGGATCGAATACGGTGAAGGTGCTCGATGAGACGGTTGACGGCGAAATGCCCGCAGGGTTGCCGCCTCTCCCGCCACCACCGGAGCTTCTGTTGCCGCTCGATTTTGATGGTGTTCTGGACTTGGGCGGCGTTCCCGCGGAGACCGGGGACGGCGCTGCCGGAACACCATAACACATTGTATCGGCCTGACATTGAAGCGGACGCCGTACCGGCAATTGCCGGTGCGGCGTCCGTTGTTTTACAGAGGTGTATTCGTTCTCTCGCGACCGATGTCTACGAACCAATGTCGTTGGGTTATTTCTTCTCAGTCTGGCCTTCGGGTTTCTTGTCTGATTTCTCGGACTTGGATTTCGTGACAAGTTCTTTGATGGCGTCGGGTAAATCGAACGTGTCTTTTGGGATGTCGACGTTTTGTTTGACTTCGTCAACGACGTACACGACTTCTTGCCCCATTTGCGAGATAGTGCGTGTGTGGGAGATGAGCACACCGTCCACATTCTTGTAGTCGCTGAAGGACGTCTCGCTTTCCATTTCTCCCATGGGCGTTTCCGCAGTGACCTTCAGCTTTTTCAGCAAATGGGTCTTCTTGTCGTAATAAAAGGTTTCCGGTGTCCCGGTGGTTGGCGTTCCAACGACTTTGTAGCATTCGGTTCCGTCGACGTCTTCGACGCCGACCGTTTCAAGCTTGTCGTAGATTCTCTTCCAATCAAGCTCGGGATAGAAGACAGCACGCTTGAGCGTCTGCGCTCGTGCGGCCCCTTCCTTGACCTCCGGACCCGTCATCGGATTGAGTGCCCAGGCGACTTTGCCGTTATATCCCTCCTCGACTGTGCCGAAACTGCCGAGCACGGTGCGGACGTGAATCCTATCGGGGGCCTCGGTGTGAACGGTGATTTCCATCTTCATCTGCTGGGCTTCCAGCGAGACGTGGCCTTTTGACACGCGATTGTGAATCTTTCGATAGGCTGCCTCGCCGCCGGTGGCCTTAACGTACTCCGCGAGTACCTTCTCGCCGGAGGGTAGCTTCTCGCCTGCAAAGGCGGGTTGTGGCGAGAGGTGACACGTCGTCCAGGCGA
>CAYQFV010000195.1:4152-7344 GCA_964416845.1 uncultured Phycisphaeraceae bacterium
TCGGGGATCACACCATTCGCTTCCAATGCTTCGCCGCCTACGGAAATGTAATCAGCGACAGCGTGCTGGAATCCGTCGCCGTTGGGCAGTCGGTCGATCGTGGACGGCAGGGCTGCGCCGACGGTCCTGGTGCCGATGATGACGGCGCGACCGAGGTCCTTCATCCCTCCGGCAAAGATTTCCGCAGTGGAGCCGGTGTGTCCGTCCACAAGGATCGCGACGCGTCCGCGATAACTCTTCGCTCGTGGGTTGATGACGAACTTGAGCTTGGCATGTCGCAAGTGCATGGTGCCAAGGTGGTGGTTCTTCTCATCGAAGAACCAGCCGGCCATCCCCATGGACATTGCACCCACGCCCCCGGGATTTCCCCGCAAGTCGATGATGATGGCGTCCATGTCGCGGAACGATTTTACGGCATCTCCGAAGGCGGGCATGAGGTGGACAGGATCAAAAAAGCAATTGAAGGCGATGTAGCCCGTGCGATCGTCGAGTTTGCGAGATTCCAGCCAGACATAACGCGGCGGCAGGTTGGGGGGAGTGAGCCGCTTGCCTTTGCGTGGGGCCAGTTCGATCGATTTCTCGACGCTTCGATCGTCGCCGTCTAGAAACGTGATGCTGACGGTTTCGTCTGGTGCTGCGATCAAACGCCGAAGGACGGCGCGGGCCATCATTAATTCGCGGGTTGGCCCAGCCTCGACGCCATCTCGCATCTTGGCCAGCATGGGGGCGAGGAGTTCCCCGTCGATCTCGACGATCTCCCACCCGGGACAAACGCCGAGGTCGGCTGCGGGGGTGTTCTTTCTGACGGAAGTGACGATGGGCTTGGAGTCGATGATGCGCACATCGAGACCGGCGTCTCCGTCGCGAGCACCTTTGCCGTCGGAACCGTTGACGTCGTCGTACACATCCGACGGAATGAACCTGAAATGTGACTGCCCCAGGCGAGAGACCATGTCGGTCATGACTGCGCGGGCGGATGCCATGCTGGAAGCCTGTTCGACTTTGGGTTCCAGTTCGTCGTGAATCGCTTGCCAGTCCAGACCGAGCAGTTGCGGATCCCAGTGGGTGTCTCGGACCGTGGACCACGCTTGTTCAAAAGAAGCGACGTTTTGTCGGCGCTGCTGTTCGGTGAGTTCGATCGAAGCGACACGGGAACATCCGGCGATCGCCAAGACCGCTGCCAGTGACGCGGTGAGGATCGCCTGTTGGACGCAGTGACACGACGATCTCTGCTGTCGGGCAGCGGTTGTACGAGAATGCGACAAGCACCGAACTCCACAATGCATCGGGCGTGGGCGAACGCGTCGACGGGGCCACGTTCCGGCCTGCGACCACACGCAAACCCGAACGACCCGATTGTCTGTGGACAGCGTGTCCGTGGCAAGCCTGTCTTCGGCTGCGTGACAACAAAAGCCGGGAGCTTACAAGAATCGACCTTGGAACGTTGAGGGTCGAAACGAAACCGAGCGCGCCAGCCCGACGCAATGGATGGCAAGGGTCAACGGTAGGTCACCGTTCGTGGAAACCCAAGTCAGCGCGCAGTGTTCAGAACGTCTCGCAGGCGCAACAGCACTACGGAAAGGAACTTCCCGCCATGCAGAGCTCCAGCCTGCACGGCCCGAGACTGAGGTGCAGGCAAGAGGCCTGCGCTACGAATTCGCGACGACTTTGCGGGCTCCGCGTCGACTGCGCCCGGGCCTGCGACGGGCGTTGCTCTTGCTGGCGAAACGGTTCCTGCTGCTGCCTGCGCTACCGTTCGGGCGGGGGGTGGTGCGCGCGATTTCGTTGGTTCGCAAAACCGTCACAACCGGGGCGACGTATCCGGGAAGATCTGCCGCCGGTTGTAGCGATGTGCAGATCAAGCGTTCGATAGCGCGGAGGCTGTCGTGGTCTTCGCTGCTGATGAACGACAGCGCCGTGCCGCTCGCGCCAGCCCGGCCGGTTCTGCCGATGCGATGGACGTAGGTCTCTGGTTCGGTGGTCAGGTCATAGTTGATGACATGAGAGATGTCGTCGATGTCCAGGCCGCGGGCTGCAATGTCGGTGGCGACCAGGACGGCTGTTTTTCCTGATCGGAAACCGGCGAGTGCACGCGTGCGGGCGTTCTGGCTTTTGTTGCCATGGATCGCTGCGGCGGGAACTCCTGCACGGGACAGATGGCGAACGACCTTGTCCGCTCCGTGCTTGGTGCGTGTGAAGACCAGAGCTCTTGAATACGGTGTGTTTTCCAGAACGTTGCACAGCAGGGACGGCTTTTCTTTCTTCTCAACGCGATAAGCCCAGTGCTCGACTCTTTCGGCTGGCGAGGATACCCGCGCGACCTCCACCGATACGGGATCTTTCAAGATGTTCTTGGCAAGGGCTCGAATCGGGGGCGGCATGGTCGCCGACAGGAGGAGCGTCTGTCGCTGACTTGGGATCTTCTTCAGGAGCCGCCGGATGTCCGGCATGAAGCCCATGTCCAACATGCGATCGGCTTCATCGAGAATCAACACTTCGATCGAGTCGAGCTTCACGACGCCGGTGGACATGTGGTCGAGCAGCCGACCGGGAGTGGCTACCAGGATGTCGACACCACTACGCAACGCCCGGATCTGAGGGTTCTTGTTGACTCCTCCGTAAATGACCGTGTGCTTCAAGTTGCTGAACCGGCCATAGGTCGAGAAGCTGTCCGCGATCTGCTGAGCGAGTTCACGAGTGGGGGCCAGCACCAATGCGCGAATGTTCCGCGCGTGCGACTTGCGGCCGTCTCGACGCTTGAGGGCATGATCGCCATCCAAACGCTGTAGGATCGGCAGCGCGAACGCCGCTGTCTTTCCTGTGCCCGTCTGAGCACATGCCAAGACGTCTTTTCCGTCCAAAATCAACGGAATCGCCTCGGTTTGGATCGGGGTAGGGGTTTCGTAATCGGCGGCGTGAACCGCGTCCAGGAGCGGCTTGCTCAGCCGCAAATCTTCAAATTTCATGCAAAAAGTACTTTCTGAGGTATCTACAGGCGGGACGTGTCAAGCGCGAAGTGCATCTGCCAAGACCAATCGTTGCTTGGCTGTGATTGTGAACTCTGTGCTGCCCCAAAACCTTGGTTAGGTAGACTCTATGGGCCATGACGCTACTTGTCAAGCCTAATCCCTTTATCCAAGGGTGCATCCCATTTAGGGTGGCGAATCTTCTGGTCTCAAGGCTTCATGCCGC
>CAYQFV010000196.1:0-7334 GCA_964416845.1 uncultured Phycisphaeraceae bacterium
TGCTTGAAACATCTGACGACATCGAGCGATTCTTCAAGACCCAGTTCCCCGATGCGCTGCCGATCATGCCGACGCTGATCGAAGACTATCAGCGCAACCCGGCCAGCTCCCTGGTAACCGTCCGCTGTGGCCCGTGGAATGTCGCAGGCAAGGCCGTGCTCATCGGTGACGCAGCCCATGCAATCGTGCCGTTCTACGGACAGGGCATCAACGCCGGGTTCGAAGATTGCATCGTGCTCAAGGAATGCATGGACGCCCACCGGCCGAATTGGCAACGCGCGTTCGAAACGTACTACGCCAATCGCAAGAAACACGCCGACACGATTGCGACGCTGGCAACCGACCATTTCATCGAAATGCGCGACCATGCGGCGTCACCCGCGTTTCTTCGCAAGAAACGCCGAGAGCGACGACTGCATCGGCTATTCCCAAACTACCTGCCATTGTATTCCATGATCTCGTTTTCCCGCATACCCTACGCCGACGCGGTCGAGCGGGCCCGTCATCAAGATCGTACAATCAAACGCATCGTTTGGGCGGCGGCGGCGATCCTGGTCATCATCGTGGCAGCGATCGCTTGGTGGACGGCCTAGACGGAGACAATTTGCATGTCACTAACCTACGCCGAATACCTGAAAATCACCGAAATCCTGCGCTTGCAACATGTTCGGTCCGATCCGCCCGAGCATGACGAAACGCTGTTCATCATCATCCACCAGGTCTATGAACTGTGGTTCAAATTGCTGCTGCACGAGTTCGACCGCGTCAAACAACAGCTTTCTGATGGCGATCTATTCGCCGCCATTGCGACGTTCAAGCGCAATCGCACCGTTGTCAAAACGCTCGTCAGCCAGTTGGACATCATCGAAACCATGACGCCCATGTCGTTCACAAGCTTTCGCGACCGACTGGAAACCGCGTCGGGATTTCAATCCGCACAGTTCAGGGCTCTCGAATTCCTGCTCGGTCACAAGCGGCGAGACATGCTCAAATACTACGAGCAGGACGAACACGGGGCAGCCATGTTGGAACGACGGCTGGTCGAACGTTCCGTCGTGGACCATTTCTACGACTTTCTTGCTCACTACGGCGTGACCATCCCGCGCCCATTGCGAGACAAAGACCCCGAATCAGCCACCGTCGCCGACAAGCACATCCAAAGCGAGATAGGCCGGCTGTACAAGGCCGAACCCGGGCTGGCGATTCTGTTCGAGCTGATGACCGACTTTGACGAGGGCATGCAGGAATGGCGATATCGTCATGTCATGATGGTCGAGCGAACCATCGGCGGTAAACGGGGTACGGGAGGTTCGCCCGGCGTCGCGTTCCTCAAGAAATCGCTGTTCCACCCGGTATTTCCCGACCTATGGGCAATCCGACATCTTCTGTAATAGCCGTTCCAGTAGCGTGCGTCCCCGACGCACCAACCAACGAGGCAAACGAGGAAACGAAATGATCTTCGACATCACGCCTGCGATCAGCGAGTCACTGGCAGTTTGGCCTGGCGACACGCCGCCGACACGTGAAGTGCTGTGCGACATCGCCGACGGTAGCAACGTCACGCTATCAACGCTGCGCGCGACCGTACATCTGGGCGCCCACGCCGACGGACCCAATCATTACGGGCTGGGCGCTCCCTCGATCGACGAGCGAAGCTTGGATTACTATCTCGGAAGGTGTCAAGTTGTTCGTGTCGACGCGTCGCCCAAGGAACGCATCACGCCAGCCATGATCCCTGATACGATACGCGCCGAGCGCATCCTGCTGGCCACCGGAACCTTCCCCGACCCCAACAACTTCAACGAGGATTTCGCCGCTCTCTCGCCCGCACTGGTCGACACCTTTCACGAGCGCGGCGTCAAGCTCATCGGCATCGACACGCCCAGCGTCGACCTGTTCGACTCCACCGACATCCCCGCGCATCAGGCGTTCTTGAGGAACGACATGGCCATTCTGGAATGCCTGGCCCTGAAGAACGTGCCCGCCGGCGACTACGAACTCATCGCACTGCCGCTGAAACTGGTCGGCTTCGATGGCAGCCCGGTGCGCGCCGTACTACGAACGCTCGACTGAACGGTCCGCGGATTGTGGCGGTAAAGCCATCCTCGCTGATGCACCACCATCGCCAACAGATCCGACCGACACGTTACCGGGTCGTTTGACTGGGAATGACCGACTCGGTGACGCGAAAAGCGTCTGGCCCGACGTCGTTGAACTCGAACGTGATATAGAGCAGCGAACCGCAATTGAAGTCGACGCCGAGAAGCGCTTCAAACCCCCGTGCGAATCCTTGGTCGGGCGAGGCGTCGTTGGTGTCTCCCAACGGCACATCGCTGAAACCCACGCCGTCGACCAATGCGGCTTCATCAATCGCGTCCGGCTGAGGCCCGGGGTTTCGCGCGATCAGGTCGATCAACGTTCGGCTGCCGATCGAGAACACCCGGGCGCACGGCAGTTCAAACACCCCGGAGTTGGCGTTCCCTTCAATCGTTTGCGGGGCGTTCGGTGCGATAAACTGGCTGTCCGGGCTGAATTGGAAGAACGCCGGCGTGCTTCGGGCGTCGGTGTTGTCAAACGCGCCGATGGTAAATACCGCGCGGAAAGGCGTGTTGTTTTCGATCACCACCCGAACGGTCCCCCGGTTTCCAGACGTCACCGAAGCGCCCGCCACCGGCCCGACATCGCTCGAACCGAAGTCGGCAGTCTGATTGAGAAACCCCTCAATCACCGAGAGGTTCCCGCAGCCGGCGAGCGATACCGCAAGCATCACGCCGGGCAATGTCGAATGTACCCACCGTCGCCACCGAGTATTGTGACCGGAGCAGTCAACCCTCGTCATCACATCGATCCGACGTTTTTTCATTGGTGTGTGATCAGCCGTCATCACTTGAGCATCGGCCTGCCGTGTTGCCCGGCTTGAGTCTGTCGCACGGTAGGTCACGCTTGCGGTACCGGCTTGGGAACGGGTCCGGGCGCGTCAGGCCGCAATCGGCCTCTGGCGGCGTCAAACGTCGCTTTTTGGGCCTCCAGGCTGGGCTCGAAGAATGCCACGATTTCCGGCAGCTTCTTGAACAAGGTTCGTTCCGCGTCCGAGAGGCAAAGGTCGCGTCGTTTCATCGCAATGTCAGCCGTGTCCGCCAGCCGAACCACGTCACCTTCATCGAATCCGCTATCGGTCAGCCACGTGAACGAACCGACGTATCGCGGAAGAATGCTGCTGGTCGCAACGTTCGCGCCGAACCCGATCACGCTGCCGGTCGACACCGCCTGTTGGATACCCGTCTTGACAAAATCACCGATCACGCAGCCGAAGAACATCAGCCCCGTATCGACCTCCTGACCGTTGACCAATGCTCGGATCGTACCATAAGTGTTTTTCAAATCGGAGTTGGTGCAGCCGGCACCGAGGTTCACCCAACTGGCAACGAACGCATGCCCGAGAAACCCTGCATGGGCTTTGTTGCTGAATCCCTGAAAAACGCAGGCATCCACCTCGCCACCGATTTTGCTGACCGGTCCGATCGACGTCCCGCCGTGAATGTGGGCGTGAGCGTGAACAACGCTGTCGTGCCCAACGTGCGCAGGCCCGCAGATGCACGCATGGGGATGGATCGTCGCATGCCGCTCAATCACGATCGGCCCGCCAGATGCGTCAATCACCGCGCAAGGGTGTATGGTCGCGCCGGTCTCAATGCGGATGTGTTCTTGCGCCACGAGCACCGCCGACGCGTGCACCTGACCGTCTATCACAGCGTCAGCATCGCACCAATCGGTCCCGAGCAGGCGATTGGTCGCCGCCACCAAGTCCCACGAATACTCAACCAGCGACCCCGTCGTCGGTCCGCTGGGCGCACCGCTGACAAGTTCAGGCCAACGACTCCGATCCAGAAAATCCTCAGGACCTAATCTTTGGGCAAGCTGCTCGTCGCAGGCAACGTACGCAATGCCGTCATCACACGTTGCCACGTACGGCGGGTCATGGATATCGCAGCCGCTCTCAACCAACCAGCGCCCGTTGACGAGCACGTCACCAGCTTGAAGCGACTGATTGATCGGCAGGTTCCAGCGCTCAGCCGCAACGTCCGCGATCCAAACACGCGTCCACAAACCCGCTGGATTGCGCTGAAGCTTCCGAGCGATTCGATCAGCCAGGGACGATCGCCCGCAGCGCAGATCAAACACCGTCCGCCAATAAGTCAGCGGAAGAAGGTTGGCAAAGGCAGCGTCTTCAAACAGTACGAGTCGGTTCATAGCGTGACCAAGTATATACGCTTCAACGGTTCAGGCCAGACGCGGATGGACGGACGGTAACAACAAAAAAACGGGCTTGTCGATCATCGGCAAGCCCTTTGGAATGGTTCAAGTACGAGGCACCGCCAAAATGCCGGTGGGTGGGACTTGCAGAACCCTTAGATCAAGAGCGGGTGACTGGCTGAATACGCGGACATCCCGTCGATGCAGGCTCGTCTTTGCACGTCAGATACCAGCCTCCCTGGGGTTTGCATTAGGTTCAGGACAAATAGCACCCTGCCGAACATGGTAGAAACCTCGCTCGAACATCCTACGTCAAACTATAGCGTGTCAGCAACGGCCGGGTAAACACTTCTTCCAGAAAACTGACACGATTCGTATACCCAAATCCTCCGACAGCAATTCCCATTCCGCCGCGAAGTCGCCACTTCAGGCCTCGTTCTGGGACCGGTACGACGCGCAGGAACTGCCTTCTCAACATCTTCCAACGCCTCTCGAATCTCGCGCCACGGACACTGCGTTACGGACGAAAACGCGCCCGAACGAGGCAATCAATGGACCATTGCGAAATGGCAGATCATGCAACCACAGCCACACCGGGCGTGCCGAGCATTACGAATGTCATCCCGACTGAACCTCGCGACGAACGATGCCGATAGTTGACGATAAACCTTGAAATACCAACCCCGCCCGGGTACCTTTGGCAAGCAGGAGGTGTTCGAGGCAGGCCAACTCGAGCGACGGTGGTGTTGCGTTCGATTGGAACCTTCCGCGTTATTATCCGACCACGGGGATCATGCTGGCGTATCGCTCAGCTCAACGATGCAGCGACAGTCGGTCGTCCGGTGCTCGCCGCAGTTCAAGGTGAAGGCGCTGAGCGACGCGATGTCGAATCGTGGCTTGGCGATGGTGATCTACACGGGTCCAGCCACGCCCTGCTTGCGAGTTAATCGGTTACGTGTAACCAGTGGATTGATTTGAATCATGCGCGAGAAACACGGACGGCGGAATGCCATCATGGTTGGGCTGGCGACGATGGCCATCACTTGGTCGCAAGCGATCGGCGGACCTGCTGCTGCTCCACCTCCAACAACCGGGGCGTTTACGGTTACAAACGGTGGCACGCTGACGATTCAGCCTCCCAGCTCCGTTTCCGGCAAAGGCTGGGTTGTCTCACGCAGGAGTTCTTCGAGCAGCGTCCGTCAAATCGAAATCACCTCCGGACGGCTCGTTCTCGAAGAAGCAGGCGGAAAGGTGCGGCTGGTCGAGGCAGACCTGCGCACAGCCGATTCAGACGTCGCATTGCGGCACACGAGAGAAGTGACCTCTGCGATGGGCGTACTACGCTTCTTCGCGTTGCATGATCAAGGCATGGTCACCGCCCAGTCGGGCCCCCTTGGCGGTCGGCCGGTGTTCGCGTGGCGTCCCGACACCGTTGTCGTCGAGAAGGTCGCGCCCGGCGTCGTAACGCTATCGGGCGAGCTAACCCTGTCCGATGTTTTCCGCGTCGAGTTGGGCGTCGAAGCCGCCAACAGCGAACAGCGGGTCGGCACGTTCCGCCTCACGCTGCCGATCAAACCCGACCCCAGCTCTCCCGAGATGGTACCCTCCCGGCCGGGCTCAGGCGGCGGTCCGAGTTCTGCCAGCGCGATTGGCCCCGACGTCGTGGTTTCCTCGCTCGGCGGAAACTTTTTCGAATGGGGCATGGTTGGTGACATTTCCAGTTATTCTTTCGACACGACATCCTGCAACCGGGGCGATCAACAGGCGATCTGGATCGATTGCACCAATGGCGGGCCGCAATGCAATCAGCATCCCGTCATCGCTCAAAGCCTCTATCGCATGCGAACCGTCAACGGAGCGACCCAGTTCGATCAGATCGGTCAGGCGTGGCTGAAACACGGATTCTTCGCCTTGGACGCTTCCCTCTGTGGCGCGTGTCAGAATGCCAATTCCGGCGATTGGCTGGGCGTCAACTGTTCGGACACGTATTCCGCCAACCTCAACGGATTCCAATCCGGGATGGGGCCGCGTTCGGAGGTCAACGCGTACACCGGCGTATACCCGTACCCCTACGGTCTGAATTGGGGGCAAACCGGAGACGCGATCTTCAAACGATTGCAGGTCCACGTTGATGATCTCGATCCTGCGCTGAACGGATCTCCCATCTACATCGCAGAGGCTCAATACGTCGTGACCGACGAAGCGCCTCCCCAGCGGTTTAACAATGTTTCCTGGAAACAGACGGTGGTCACCTCGCTCACCGCCGACGGATGGGACCTCAGTTTTACAGGCCCCACGCGCGAGCAGGAGACGGCGCTCGACGGATGGGCAAACTTTGACGCCGGCGTCAGCATCACCGACGTCTTCGTACCGAACGAAGGAGAATTCCGCGTTGCGACCAAGGTTACCGATTTGGGCACGGGAATGTGGCATTACGAGTACGCAGTCTACAATATGAATTCGGACATCTCCGCGCGGTCGTTCAGCGTACCCCTTCCCACCGGCATCGGCGTGACCAACATCGGATTCCACGACGTCGATTACCACAGCGGCGAGCCGTGGAGCGGTGTCGATTGGTCCGTCGCCACACAAACCAACAGCGTGACCTGGTCGACAGACGACTTCGCGACCGATCCAGCCGCCAACGCCCTCCGCTGGGGAACCACTTATTCTTTCCGATTCGACGCAGACGGCCCCCCGATCAGCGGGACGACCACCCTGGGCATGTTCAAATCCGGGCCCGTGCCGTCGCTATCTGTCGTTACCAGCGTCCCGGACTCGCTGCCCGTAGGCTGCGAGTGCTTCTCTGATCTTGGCTGCAACGACGGCAGCGTCTGCACCGCCGACTCTTGCAGCGCATGCCTCTGCGTCACCAGTCCCAACATCTACGGCGACACCAACCACAACGGCACGATCAATCTTTTCGACGTCTTCTGCGTCTTGGATGTTATCGCGGGAGATTTCTCCTCGTGCGGTCCCGGCGACGCCGACATCAACCCCTGCACGCCAGACAGCAGTGTCAACCTCTTCGACCTGTTCGCCGTACTCGACTCGTTTTCGGGCGTCGATCCCTGCTGCTC
>CAYQFV010000197.1:0-7262 GCA_964416845.1 uncultured Phycisphaeraceae bacterium
CAGATCCCAATAGATCAGTCCCGAGCCGGGGCTGAGAAGGAGAACACCCAGGACGACCCAGCCGATATAGGCGAGCCAGTTCCGCCTCAAAACGAGTCGCAGTATAAGGAGCATCATCACACCGATCAGATTTTTGTAGATCTCGTCGCCGGGAATAAGGAACATCTGGGCGACTTGATGTCGCAATCCGGCAAGCGATGCGATCTGCATATGCTCGCTTATCGTGCCGTAGGCCGGCGATTCCAATCCCAGCCACCTCGGCACCAGGTAATACAGATCGAACAGCAATGCGACAAAAACCCCGAAGATCGATCCGACCAGAACGTCTCTGCCAACCAGCGGATCGCGAAGGCGCCCGTCGAACAGGCGGACCCAGGAGACAAGCCATCGCGGCCAAATCTTTCGGAAATAGGGTTCGATGGCGAGATACACAACCCACACGAGCGCGCCATCCAACAAGCCCCGAGCCACAAAGGTGAGTATCAGGCCGATCTCCGCATTCGTACCCACATGGTGAGCAAAAAAGAGCCAGGCCAAGAACTTGCTCGCGAAAACAACGATACCGAGTCGAGTCGCGGTGCTGCGATCCGCGCGACCGATCTGCACGTTGCGTCGTGCCAACAGAATCGCACCGATCATGCATATGGGAAACCATAGTATTCGGACGAGGCGATTTGCCTGCGAGAGCGCGCCGGGAGGCGTTTTGGTAGACTGAGCGGGAGGCTTGATCCACGGCCAGTGCGCTTCGAAATAGACGGGGCGACCTCGAAAAGACGCCGCCTCCACATGCAAATCCAGCTCGAGCGGGGGGAGGGTTTTTGCCTTACAAGCCCGCCGGAAATCCGTATTGACGTTGGGCGTCCACACGGGATCGGTTTCCACGAGGGTCTCGGGGTCCAGGCGCGCCGCCTTAAGCAGCGGCGTCCAGTCGGGCTCTTCAATGGTTGACTCCGGGGGTGCATATCCCGGTGGGACGACGCCCAGGTATCTCAATGTGCCTTGAGGGCTCATCCATATTCGCAGCATGCCAGGCGCTCTCCGCGCCGGGAAGTATGGGTCTGCCTGGATCAGCCACGGATTGAACGAGACCATCGGACGGGGGCTTTCGCGATACCAGAATTCGATCGCCGGCGAGCGATCTGCAAGAAGCTGATCATACTGTGGCGTCTCGCGCCGGACGCTCGGCGATGGGAGATCTCCGGAATTGGCACGGAAGCCCCAGGTTCGATCGCCGGGCGGGTCAGGGTAACCAATCTCCGCAAGCAGGTCGCGGGCTTCCTTCATCAACACATCCGGCGACGAGGGGAGCGGCATCGTGTTTGTTATCTGGGTCTGGCTCGCGGTGTAGAGGTATGCCGCCAATCCGACGGCGAACAGCACGATGCAGATGCGCACGATCTTCGGGTCGCAGGCGTTCATCATGCCAGCATTGGCTACAAGTTTAGGTGAGGGGGTTTCACCAGCGGCCAGGGCTGCAGCCAGGGGATCACCGCCCGGTAGCGCAGCGGCTACCGCCAGTGCGGACGTAGGTCGCGCGGCGGGCTCTGCTTCGAGACACCGCTGAATAATTCGTTCGATCGCGGGATCAAGATCTTCGGACAGGCTCGTTGGCGTTGGCGTCTCTGTCGTCGTACGACTGCGCTCAACCTGCTCGCGCGTCGTGCCTTCAAACATCCGCTTTCCGGTGAAGAGCTCATAAAGAACCAACCCGAGCGAGTAGAGGTCACTCTTGACCGAGACCTCTCGACCGGCCAACTGTTCCGGGGCCATGTAGGCGGGTGTTCCCGCACCGACGTCGCGTCCCGCGAATTCTTCGACAAAGCCCGCGAGACCAAAGTCCGTCACGCGAACCGCGCCGAGTCCGTCGATCATGATGTTGTGGGGTTTGAGGTCGCGATGGAGCACGCCCTTGTCGTGAGCGGCTGCCAGACCAGCACAGAGTTGTCGGGCGATCTGAACGGCTTTGTCCGCGGAGGGCTTGCCCAAACGGCGAAGGACGGACGCGAGATCCTCGCCGTCGATATACTCCATGGAGATGAACTGCTGTCCGTCGGCTTCGGCAATGTCGTACACGCGGCAGACGTTGGGATGAGAGACCTGCCGAGCGACCCGCACCTCATGATGAAATCGCTCTAGCTTCTTGGCGTCGTTCGAGAGCGCCGCCGGAAGGAACTTGAGGGCGACAGATTGCCGCAGCTTCAGATCATCAGCCCGATAGACTTCGCCCATCCCCCCCTTGCCGAGCAACCCCACGATGCGGTACCGCTCGGCCAACATCGTGCCGGGAGTGAACCGAGCTTGGTCGATCGAGTTCGAAGAAGAACCGGTTTCATCAAGCTGAGCGGCTTGGCGTACGGGTTTCGGCGGTGACGTGACGGTCGGGTGGATAGCATCCGACGCCAATGCCGCCCCGCAGGACGGGCAGAAGCTGCACTTATCGTCAACGTCGCGCGAGCATGCCGGGCACCGAATCATGGCCGGCAAGTGTAACTGATTCTTGCCGATATGCCGAGTCGGGCCGTCGAACGCCAGCGGCAAGTATCGCCGCGTCGAAATGGTCGAGAAAAGTCACGAAAGGATTCCCGGCGGTTACGGATGAGGCGTGAATCAAAATTGTGGGTAATTGAAAAGTTCACAGGAGGCTTACAACTGGTTGTCTGGATATCCAATACGATCCGGGCATTCTAACCGGAGGACGATTGGCTCACTTCATAGCTTCTCCTTGTTCTGGCTCAACGATCGATGGCGGGGAGACTGCTAGGCCTGCGCTCACCGATCGGAGCAACGCCTGCTGGCTGCGAAGGCTTCGAACTGCACGGCTCGCGCGTTGACACTGGCAACAGCGGGACCAATAAACCCCAGCATATCAAGATATGTTGTCGGAAGTCAAAAGGTGGTGATTCTGCCGGCCGAAATAGGGATGCCCGTGGCAGCGCGTCCGCGATGCTCCCGCGATCAGGAATTGGTGGACAGCGGCGAATCGGTGCCTTTCGGGTTGCTCAGGCCTAGGTCGGTGATCGTGACCAGTGGATAGTACTCGATGCCACGCGACTCCAGAGCTTCCCGCGCGCCGGCTTCTCGGTCGACGATCGAAAACGCAATGACAACCTTCCATTGCTTTTCTTCAATGGCGTCGATCGCCTTCATCATTGAACCGCCGGTGGTCACAACATCTTCAACCATTGCAATGCGACTGCCCGCCGGTAGCGGCGGCCCTTCGACGAGCTTTTGCGCTCCGTGCCCCTTCTTCTGCTTGCGCACGGTGATCTGAGGGATCGGTGTCGACCATGTCAGTGACCGCAGGCTCACCGCGGTGGCGACGTAAATCGCGCCAATCTCAGGCCCACCCACCGCGTCAACCTCAATGTCTCGCGATTGAAGAACAGATTCGATCCCGTTGACCACCAGACTCAATCCAGTCGGGTCACAGAGAACCGTTTTTCCGTCAATGTAGTAACTGGATCGCTGGCCACTGGCGAGAAGGAAGTCACCACGCTTCACTGCGCGGTCTTGAATGTAGTGCAAGAGATCGGTTTTATTCTTGTCGACTGTCATCGACCGTTCACGCCTCCATTCAAACGACCATTCGCGTCGCCACGCCCAGAATCTTCACACGTAGAAAAACGCCCCGATTGTTGACCTCGCTCTGCGCCTGCAAGCCGAGCGCGCCATCAAGCTCAAGACCGCGGGTGTGCCACTGCTCTCGAGCAGTGCGCGAACAGCACGAGTGACGCCGTGGGCACTGCTCGAGAGCAGTGGCACACGAGATGGCATCGCCCGCCGGCCACAAATTCAATCGCGAAGCTACACTAACATGGCGTCGCGCCTTGTCAACGGACCGATACCGGACACCGAAATACATCCGTGCACGTGGCCAATCATGACGCGACGCCCATTGCCGTCAGTCGCAACCGAAGCATGTTCAACGCGACGCTGCACGCGCGGTCGCGGATGGAACGGCGGTCAAGATAGTCGCCGAGACGCAGCTCCCTCACCTCGCACCCGCCGTCATCGGCCAGCCCGACGTAGACCAATCCGACCGGCTTGTCGTCCGTTCCCCCGCCTGGCCCCGCGATTCCTGTTACCGACACCGCAAGGTCCACCGACATTCGCTCCCGACACCCATTCGCCATCGCCGCCGCCACCTCGCCCGAGACAGCCCCATGCCGATCGATGACCGACTTCAACACGCCGAGCTCGGCGGTCTTGGCTTCGTTCGCATACGTCACAAACCCGCCCGCGTAGTAGGCGGAACTCCCCGGAACATCCGTCAAGCGCTGACCGAGCATTCCGCCTGTGCACGACTCCGCCGTCGCCAGGGTCGAACCCTGCCGGATCAACAACTTGCCAACCGCAGCCTGCAACGTGTCGTCATCCTGACCAAACACGACGCTTCCCAGTCGGCGACGGACCTCGGCTGCCGTCTCGTCCAACACGGCATCCGCCGACGCGGTGTCCTGCGCCCGCACCACGATGCGGATTCGCAGTATGGCGTCCTTGGCAGTAATGCCCACCAGTGGTCCCGACGCGCTGGTCATCAAGTCCTCGATCTGCCGGCCCGCGTCCGCTTCACTCGCGCCGAAGCAGTTGACCGTTCGAGTTCGCACGACCACCCCACCGCCCCGGCCGCGCAGTTCCGGCTCGACGAACTGCCGATACATCGTGCGCATCTCTTCCGGCACGCCGGGCAACGCATAAACTATCGCCCGACCCATCTCCGCGCGCAATCCCGGCGCGGTTCCGCAAGTGTTCTCGATGATCGTCGCCCCTTGCGGTCGAAGCGCCTGCCGTTCATTCGTCACGGGCATAGGCCTGTGCAACCGCTCAAAGAACGCTACCAGCGCAGCGCGGGCGGAAGCGTCAACCTCCAACGTCGTTTCCATCGCTCCAGCCAATGCTTGACGCGTGACATCGTCGGCCGTCGGTCCCAATCCTCCGGTCAGAACGACCACGTCGGCTGTTGCGGCGGCCTGCACGATCGCATCCCGAATAACCGCCACGTCGTCACCCACCGTCACATGCCGCGTGACCTGAATCCCGTCGCCGGTGAGCTTAGCAGCCAGCCATCCGGAATTGGTGTCAACGGTTTGACCCAAAACCAATTCGTTGCCAATACTAAGGATCTCCGCGTTCATGAATCCAACCATAGCACCGCACGCCTTCGCGCGATAGCCACCGTCGACAGTAGAACACCAGGCAACTCACCGATATAGTCAGGGGTCGTCAGTCACGCCCGGCCCGCCGCCACCTTCGGAGGCAGACAAGCGGCGCGACACCTCGGAATCGCCAGACCATGACACGTCGTCAACGTAAACCGGCCGATAACAGACGACGGCGATCGCCGGCCGCCCGCGAGGTCAATCTCCTCCTGACGTGCGTCGGACGGCGGATCGAACTGATCGACGCGTTTCGCCGAGCGGCGGACAAGCTCAAGATCACCCTCGTCGTTCACGGGGCGGACAAATCCTTCGCCGCCCCAGCCATGCACCACGTCGACGTGGCCCACCTCGTCCCACCGCTGCACGACAACGCCCACCTCCCCGCCCTCGAAAGCATCATCCAATCCCACGGAATCGACATGCTCATTCCACTGATCGATTCCGAACTATCGGTGATCGGCGAACTCGCCGCGCGCTCCGATGCGCTCGGCTGCCGCGTGATCATCTCGTCCGACGAGGTCATCAAAATCTGTCAAGACAAGCTCCGCACCTATCAAGTCCTCAAAGCGGCCAAGATCGACACGCCTGCCACTTGGCCTGTGGAAACGGTGTTGCGACGAAGACGCCACCGATTCCCCTACTTCCTCAAACCACGAGAAGGAAGCGCCGGGCTCGGCAACTACAAAATCCATTCCGTCGAGGAATTGGTCGTCTTCAGTCGTCACGTCCCCGACCCCATCGTGCAGGAATTCGTCGATGGCGAGGAGCACACGCTGGACGTTTACACCGGCTTCGACTCCCTGCCGCGCTGCGTCGTCCCCCGCAAGAGAATCGAAGTCCGTAGCGGCGAAGTCTCCAAGGGAATCACCGTCAAGAACCGACGCATCATGGCCGTCGGAAAAAAAGTCGCCAGCGCCCTGCCCGGCTGCCGCGGCGTGATCACCGTACAGTGCATCGTCACGCCCGAGCGGCAAATCCGGGTCATCGAGATCAATCCGCGATTCGGCGGCGGGGTTCCGCTGGCCATTCACTGCGGCGCGGACTTCCCGCGTTGGCTGCTGGCTGAGCATCTTGGCAGGCATCCCACCATCAAGCCCGACGCCTTCGCCAACGGCGTGATGATGCTGCGATACGATCAATCGGTCTTCTGCACGCTCAAGAACAACAAACCCGCCCGATGATCGAATCCGACCATGCCATCGTCTTCGATCTCGACGACACCCTTTACGCCGAACGCGACTACGCATTCAGCGGATTTGCGGCCGTCGCAGCCGCGTTTGAAGCTCGCCTCGGACCCGCCCGCGAGGTCGCCGCGCGCCTGCGGTCGCTGTTCGACACCGCAGACCGCGGACACATCTTCAACGCCCTGCTGGCAGAACGGGGTCTGAACGAATCAGCCGATCTGATCTCGAAGATGATCACGACCTACCGGACGCACACTCCCGCCATTCACCTGCACACCGACGCCGACGCGTTCCTGCAGAACCATCGCGCCGGTCACAAGTTAGGCCTCATCACCGACGGCTACGCAGAATCGCAGAATCGCAAAATCGTCGCGCTGGGTCTCGAACGACGGGTCGATCACACAATCGTCACCGACGACTGGGGACGCGCCTATTGGAAACCGCACCCGCGGGCATTCAAAACGATGGCCGAACAGCTCGATGTACCGGCCGACCGCTGCGTCTACATCGCCGACAACCAGGCCAAAGATTTCGTCGCACCCAACGTACTGGGCTGGCACACCGTTTTGATTCAACGCCCCGACGGCATCCACACCGCCAACCCGCCCGCGCCCGGCGGCAAACCCGATCGCATCATCACCACCCTCAACGACCTGTAGCACGCGATGACGACGACGTTCGACGATTGCCTGATAATCGCCATCCTCGTACGCTATGATCATGTGCCCGACGACGCGTACCGCAGCCGCATTGCATCGGCTGGTCCCCGGTCACGCGTCAGACAATTTGCAAACCTCGCACGGATGAACCATGCCCGCGCCTGAACGAAATCGATGGGCTGAGTGGGTCCAGATTGCCAAGGAGCGCAAAGATGCCGCCCGCGTCTCGTTCAACGAATGGGTCGAGCAGGTAAGGCAAG
>CAYQFV010000198.1:0-7196 GCA_964416845.1 uncultured Phycisphaeraceae bacterium
GCCGCGCCAGGGCGACACTCGGAAACGTCAATCTGAATGAGGCACTACACTAGCACGACTGAGCGCCATCGCCGTTGTCGTGAATCCTACCCAAAACCGCGATGCGCTCTGCGGAACGGTCAATCGTCGGTCGTCACGCTCGTGCTCGACGAAGCGTTCGAACAGATCGCACCGTGCGTCCAACAGGTGAAGCACGCTTGATGGCCAACGGGATACGACGACATGGCGTCCGCCAGCGTGTCACCCATTCGCGCCTCCGCGGAATCCAACAGGATCGGGCAAACCCATACGCCCTGATCCGTCACCAACCGGGCTGACGAACACAGCAACTGCGACGTGTCGAAGTCAGCCATCATCGCTTGGGTGATACGCTCGTTCTCCTGATACCCGCGCGTCCGCGATGTCTCAGCCCCAAGTTTGATCGACGGCAACACCTTCAAGCGTGGCTGCGCATATCCGGCCGACTGAAGCATGGCCACAAACTCCGACAACACCTCCTCGTCGCAGCCGCACCACGTTCGGGTGATCGTGATGATCGGTAGAAACCCGCACGCCACCAAAGAACGCACCCCCTCCACCGCCCGCGCGAACGTTCCCTCGCCACGAATCGGATCGTTCATTTCGGCCGTGTGGCCATCGATGCTGACGCGAAGCTCGATCGGATGCGCCGCCGATTCACGAATCTCCCGCAGACGATCAAGCACCGCGGGGCGAAACAGCGTCGCATTGGTCAACACCGTTGCTGGCCCATAGCGAAGCGTCTCCGCCAAGATGTCGCACATTTGAGGATTCGCAAACGGCTCGCCGCCGGTAAAATAATACTCCTTCACGCCCGCCGCCGCTGCCTCTTTCAGATAGCGAACGCACGTCTCCAGCGATAGAAACCGGAACTTGTCGTTCTCCGGCGAGCAACTAATGAAGCAATGGTCGCAGCGCAGGTTGCAAATCGTCCCAGCCACCTGAAACCAAACCGTGTCGAGAGATTTCAGCGGCACTCGCGGCGTGTCGTCGGAACTGGTCGAATTCGTCGTTTGCATACACCCATGATAACACCTCGGACGCCAATTGCATTCCAAGAGAATCAGCCGCCAGACTCGCCGGGTGCAACCACAACGGTTCGAGAAAACGTGTAGCTTGGATCAGGCCGATCTACCGCCATGACCAAAACCGGCTGTGACTGCGCAAATCACGAACGCCCCCAACGCCCCATGCTGACCGCCGCAGCACGTCACCGGCGTGTCAGGTCCGCATCCTGTCGATCAAGACCACCGCCAGTGGTGAAAAAACGATGATCGGCAGCCATGCAGGCAATGCGGACAGAGTGGCCACCACCACGAAGTTTTCCGCCGAAAACGCCAGCAGGAAGCAGGCGCCACATACCAACAGGCACCAGCCGGCGTCGGTGACCACGTTCGCAGGCTCTCGACTGAGGAAGAACGGCAACCCCAACAGCAACATCAGCACGTGTACCAGGGGCGTCGCAAACCGCTGATGCTGAATCTGCCTGATTCGGTTCAACAACGTGGCATCGGAGCGACCAAGCTGCGAAAGTCGGGCCGACGATGAGTATTTCAACCACTGCCTCGACTGACGAACTTCCAGAGCGGCGGGGTCGTGACTGCTCTCGTACACCGCGACTTCCTTCGACTCGATCGACTCTCGGGGGCCCAATCCCGCAGCTTGGACCACTCGCCGCCGCTCGACACCGCGGTCCAGCCGCCAAACGCCGCCGGCGGGATGCCCCGGAATCGCCTCCCAGCGGGCGCCGTCCGCCTCAATCACCCGCACCGCCGCACCGCGATCATCGCGCTGCAATACGAGAAACTGACGCATCTGCGATTCCGCCGGAACGAATTCCAACGCTGACAGCAACCGCCCGCCGGTGTCCTTGACGAACCAGACTCCCCGAGCGCGCCGACCGCCGGCATCCTCGTGCGTGCGCGCTAAATGATTCGCCACCCGCGGAATAGCCACCTCGGTATCCAGGTACCACAGCAATGACGTCGCAAGTCCGAACGCCACAACCGGAACCGCTAGGCGATACAGGCTGACCCCCGACGCCAAGATCGCCGTCAATTCGTTCGCCCGCCGCATCCGCGCCAACGCCGACAGGCACGCAAAGAGCGTAATCACGCCTGAAAGCTGCGAAAAATAGAGAAAAAAGTGCGCGCTGTAGTAACTCGCGATGTTCGTGAGCACCATCCACGCCGGGTCAGACGATTCGGTGAACTCGTCAATGTTGAAAAACAGGTCGAGCACCATGTACAGGCTAATCATGATGGTCAGGGAAATCAGATAGTTGACCACCAACGATCGCAGCACGTATCGGTCGAGTGTCGTCATCGCCGAATGACCCGCCTGACGCACCACACGTCCAACACACCCACCACCGCGATCGCACCCCAAATCATCATCAGCCCGACCAGTGATGTGCCCGGCTTCTCCGCCAACTGACGACCCATGATGTTCAACACCGTCACGAACAGCGACGGCACGAAACTGATCCCGAACGCCACCATCACCTGAGACCCGCGAAACATCGTCCCCAAAGCAGCGCCCAGAATCACGAGCACGCAAGCGCTCACGCTGAACGCACAACGCGAGTGCAACTCCGATGTCACCTCGCGCAAGAACTGGTCGCGCTCGGCAATGGCTTTCGATCGCAACGACACCTCCGACGGATACCAATCCGCCCCCGCATCGGCGTTCAGCGACGATGCGTCCGGCGGCTCGGACGCGCTTGCCGTCTCAGCCTCAGGAGCGTCGATCCCGACGATCCGCTCCCGTTTTTTCCGGATCGGCTTCCACGTAGCACCCTTCTCGCTGATTGTCACGTGTCCCACCACCTGAAGCGACGCCCGCCGCGACTCGCCCTCCACGGGACGTCCCACTGCCAGCACCGCATCGTCGCCCGTGATCGTTCGAAGCGTGTTCTGACGTTTGTCCTCAATCGTAACCCCGCTGAACAACAAACGACCGTCGCTGTCTTTATCGCGAGTCACGCGCTCCGCTCGCAGCGCCACCACGCCCCGCGGCAGCGTCAGTTCAAGGTATCCGTCCGACCGGAATCGCTCAGCCATCGCCTCATAGAAACGCTCGCTGGCGATTCCGGCACGCAGATGACCCAGGGCTGCCTTCACCGGGTCCCACCTCTCCGGATGCGCACGGTACGAAAACAACTCGCCGAGCGTCAGCCACTTGACCTTCAGACGCAGGTGGAGCGGAATCTTGTTCGGACGAACCTCGATATGACCCACGTCCGCGAATTTCCCGCCCGGGCGGTCGTAGTACACCACGTTGTACAGGTCCCCCGTCAGGGTCGGCACCGACGAAAGGTCGTTCGTATCAAACCGGAGCACAATCGATTCGCCCGTGCCGATCTTTCGCCAACCCCCCTTGCCGAACTCGGCGAACACGAACCCCCGCAACACCACGCCGTCCTCATTCTCGGGAGTACGGGCCAACTGATCGGCATAAATGCGAATGTTGCCCCCCGGAAGTGACAAACGCCCCGGCGATCGCACCTGCTGTTCGACAAACTGCCGAATCCCCGTCCGCGCGAACGAATTGAGGTCGTGACGCAGACCAGGAATCATAAAACTCGTGAAATAGAACGTCGTCGCAGCCGACAACACCCCGATCGCCACTGGAGCCCACAACAGCCACCCGAGGTTGATACCACTCGCGCGACACGCCAGAAGCTCGTTGTCGGCGCTCAAACGCCCGAACGTTACAGTCGCGCTGTATAGTGCCGCTACGGGAATCGTCAACGTCCCCGCGACGGGAATCACCAGGAACATCAAATTGAGCAACTGCGACGTCGAAACCTGCTCGATTTCGATCAGGTTCATCGCCCCGCCGCCCAGGCCCAGTACCGCCGTCAGCCCCGCCGCGGTCAGCAGAAATGTCTTGCTCATTTCTCGAAGAATGTACCACTGAAGTGTCGCAAGCATGACGGAGTAGCCGGGTGCGAGACGTATCGGTCGGAACAAACCTGCCGACCGAGCGGGTGCTCGGACAACAGCCCGGAGACACGCCACGACTCACGCGTCACCGATTCGCGCCGCATCTTAGGTCGTTCGGGTCGAAAATCAACGCCCACCCGCCCGTGACATTTGCGTGCAGTCGTTTCAACCGCGATGCCGATAACTGCCGTAAACCTGCATCGTACCCCGGGTCGAGCATGAACACATGAACATCCCTCTCAGCTATCAACACAAAATCGTCGACCGCCAGGAGCTGATCCAAACGATCGAAAAAGCCCGCCAGACCGGTCAGACCATTGTCCACTGCCACGGGTGTTTCGACATCGTCCACCCCGGACACATTCGCTACCTCGAATTCGCTCGCCGACAGGGCAACTTGCTCGTCGTCACCCTCACTGGCGATTCCAACATCGCCAAAGGCGCACAGCGACCCTACATCCCGCAGGAATTGCGAGCCGAAAACCTGGCCGCCCTCGGGTGTGTTGATCTCGTTCACATTGACCCCAACCCAACAGCCGAACGGATTCTCGATCAGGTCAAACCCGACGCCTACGTCAAAGGGAGAGAATACGACAACACCGACGACCCACGATTCCTGAACGAAAAACGAATCGTCGAAAAACACGGCGGGCGCGTCATCTTCTCCAGCGGGGACATCGTCTTCAGCTCCACGAAACTCATTGACACCCTCACCAGCGACCCCCAAATCGACGGACAGCGGCTTCAACTCATCTGCGAACGGCACACCATCGATCAGCCGACCCTGTCCGACATCATCGACCGCTTCTCCGGACTCCGCGTGCTCATCATCGGCGACCTCGTCATCGACCGATACGTGTTCTGCGACGCGCTCGACGTCGCCAACGAGTCACCCATGCTATCGCTCAAACGCCTCGAGCAACGCGACTACGTCGGCGGGGCAGCCATCGTCGCCAGACACGTCGCCGCCTTGGGCGCTCAGGCAATCTTGCTCTCCGCAGGCGCCGACGATGTCCATACCGCAACCGCAGCCCAAGTTCTCGACCGCGAAGGCGTCCACACCCACCTGGTCAAGTGCCGACCCGAGTTGGTCGTCAAAACGCGATACCTCGTCGACGACACCAAGCTGCTCAAAGTCGAATCCGCCGACCGCATCCCGCTCGACTCCCTCGCCGAACGACGAGCCAGAGCAACGGTCCAAGAGCAGGCAGCCAGCGCAGACGCCGTCATCTGTTGCGATTTCGGGTTCGGCATGCTGACCAGTGGATTTCTCAACAGAATCATGCCCGCCCTCAGACAATGCGTGCCCATCATCACCGCCGACGTCAGTGGCCCGAGGGCGAACCTGCTCGACTTCAAACACGCCGACCTTCTCTGCCCCACCGAACGAGAACTGCGCTCCAACCTCAACGATTACGACAGCGGGCTTTCCACCGCCGCCTACGCTCTGCTCGCCCAGACCCAAGCGAAGCACCTGATCGTCACGCTCGAAAAGAAAGGATTGGTCGCGTTCGAGCGCCCCGGCGACCGACCCGATTCACCCGAATGGGACGCCCGACTGCTCAGCGAACACCTCGCCAGCTTCTGCGACCGTCCCGTCGACCGCCTTGGCGGAGGCGACGCACTCCTCGCAGCCGCTTCGCTGACACTCGCAACCGGCGAAGACCTGATGAAAGCCGCCTACCTCGGAAACGCCGCAGCAGACTTGGAAATCAGCCGCCTGGGAAACATCCCCATCACCGCCGAATCGCTTAAATCATGGGTCAACCATCGCCCCGAGCTCACACCATCCGCCGTTCCCCACTCGCCCGTCGCCATCACCGCCTGACACAGCCGCACCCACACGCCGCCGGTTGCCAGAACGGCGTTTCTATGGCAGCCTTGCGCATTCAGTGCTGACAGGCACCAACCAGGAGTCGCAAACATGCCGCCCGACGTTTCAAGACTAACCGACGCCATCGTCCGCTCTCCGTCCTACATTCTCGCGGAGGAGGACGAAGCGTTTCTCAAACGCAACGAGCTTCGTGGATCACGACTCGAACTCGAATACCTCAAAACTGAGTTGACCCAGGAAGATCTGGGCATTCGGTCGACCATCGTCGTATTCGGGGGAAGTCGCATCCTCCAGTTTCACCACGCTCAGGCCCAACTCGAGCAGGCAAAACAAGAACTCCACGCCGGTCCCGCCGACCGGCAAAAACAACGCGCCGTCCGCATCGCGCAACGTCAGCTAGCCAAGTCGCAATACTACGACCACGCGCGAGAATTCGCGAAAATCGTCTCCACAACCTGCCAGGTCGACGGCCAATGCGACTACGTCATCGTCACCGGCGGCGGACCGGGCATTATGGAAGCAGCCAACCGCGGCGCATTCGATGTCGGCGCCAAGTCGGTCGGCTTCAACATCACACTTCCGCACGAACAGACCCCCAACCCTTACATCACGCCGGAATTGTGTTTTCAGTTTCACTACTTCGCCATTCGAAAAATGCACTTTCTCACGCGGGCCCGGGCACTGGTCGCATTCCCCGGCGGATTCGGAACGCTCGACGAGCTATTCGAAGCACTGACGCTCATTCAAACCGGAAAAACCGAGCGCATTCCAATCGTACTGTTCGGCCGCGAATTCTGGAATGAAATGATCAACTGGAGCACAATGGTGGAAGAGGGCGTCATCTCGCCCGAAGACCTCGATCTAATCGAATACGCCGAAACCGCTCAACAAGCCTGGAGCATCATAGCCGCCCACGACGCACACGACACTGCATCAAAACAATAACCCCAACACGCACCGCACTCGCAATCGCAGTCAGCAGTGCCCCTCACCCTTCGCTGCGCCGGGCAACATCAGATCTTCCAGTTTCAGTCGTCCGAACGCCGGGTCGTAGAACTCCCCTCCCTCGCGGGCGATCTGACCCCGGTTGTTGATCCCCCGCCGTCGTCCGAAGCCGAAGCTCGGTCCCAGGTCGGCCATGGTCCCGTCATGCCAGACGAAGATTCTTTGTACACCGTCGGCGTTACGGGACTGACCGGCCACCTGGCCCAGGTCATTGATCGCGAAGGCTTCGCTTCGCGTTCCCCCGAGCGTTCCCAAACGCTCCAACGCTTGCCCCCTTCCACAGGAACGCAAATTCAGTCGTCAGCGTGAACGATGACCCAACAGCGTGCCCTGATTCGTTGATGTCCCACGCAATGCTATGCGTGCCGCCCAGCGTGCCCAGGTCGATCATC
>CAYQFV010000199.1:0-6984 GCA_964416845.1 uncultured Phycisphaeraceae bacterium
TTCTCCCTGCACCGCTCGCGAGCGAGAGTAACGCGCACATCACCGGCGAAGAAGTCGCCGCCACGCCATAGCCCTTCCCCGGCGCGTCGGCCTCAGAACGCGCGGATCGTCCTGACCGGTTAAGCTTGGTCGGGGCACTCAATCCGTCTCGCTGGTCTCAAACCGCGGCCATCACGCCCGATCCACACGCTTGTTACCGCAGCGCGGAATCACGGCGCTTCGCTTCTATCGTGAATCGGCAGCGGGCAGCAGTTCGCGTACGAACACATCGAGGTCAGTTGCCTGATCGATTCGCATCGGAACATGGCCCTCCGGATTCCAAGGGAGTATGCCGCAGTCGTCGGGCAACAAACGCGTACGTAGGATACCTCCTGGTGCGGTCCACTCGAACACGGCGATCGTTTGGGGCGTTTTGTACACAATGCCCCCATCTGGCGTGCGAGCAGTCTCGATAGTGATGAACACGAGCTCGTCCATACCGTCGCCGTCCGTATCTCGCCAGATCGGCTTCAATCCAACTCGACGGGAACGCCAGATGCGGGTGTCGATCATGCCCGCCCAAACAACCTCGTTGTCTTTCTCACCCAGGCGTACCACGGTCCACCATCGGAGGTGATTATAGGGACCACCGAGGTCGGCTGCGTAGGTCTCCTTCATGACCTCACACGAGCCGTCGCGGTCAGCGTCCGCAGGTCGTATGGACAGCCGATCACAGGTGAAGACGCCCCTCAACGCGAGATTCCTATCCGCCACCTTCACCTGCCATTTCGTCAAATTTGATCCGTCCTCCAACCGGATGATTTCTCGTACGGACGGCCACGCGATCCACTCCGGTCGGGCGGCGTCGTAGCTCCAACGTTGCGGATCGTTGGGAAATTCTGGATCGACTTGACGGAGTTCAGCAGCGATCAATCCCCAGCGACCCGGGCACCCGACACTGCTACGCGCAGCGTGATACACCAGACCATTCCTCGCCCAATGCCACGCTATTCCCGCAACGAGTAGGGCAAGGATGACCACGGCGAGACGCCGAATCTCTCGCTGTCGCGTATCGTAGCTGCGCCGTTCGAGGAGGGTGTTCATAGCAGGGCGTCCAAAGCTCCGGCCGGGAACAGAACCCGCGCGATGATCGCCCATGATCCGCCATACAGCAGAGCGAACCCCACGAACGCCCGAAACCCTCGTACTCGATTGTAGGGGTTCGCTGCCATGCCCGCCGCCCACCACGCTCCATACACGCCAACCATCAACACCACCGCCGGGTCGGGTGTCGGCAGCGCATAGGTGAACTTCATCGGGAAAGTTGCCTGCGCCTGCGGTGGGTTTAGAAGATAGTAGCCATACCATGCCACAAGCATCACGACGTACAACGATGACAGATAGAGGCTCCACTTGACGCCGCCCAGCTTGGCCGATCGGTGCCGCCTCGGCATGATGATGCTGAGAAGAACGCCAAGCCCAACGGGGAATACCACGACGATTGCCCAGACCAGAAACGTCTGACCGAACCAGACGATCATCCGTGCGGCAGGAGCATCGCCGGGGGAAGACATATGTGGCGGATCGAACGAAGGCGGCCAGATGCGCTCGACAACCCAACGCGAATAGTGCTGGCTGTTGGCGAGTAGTGTGACAGCCAAGACGACGAGTATTAGATGACCGACGGCCCAACGAGCGCTGCGATACCAGTGGTCAGGCAGGACAAGCCCTCGGCTGGCACGGCAGGGGACGAAGAGGATCACGGCGAGCGTTCTCAAGTAGGCGTTCAACATCGAGCCGCGCGCAGCACGATCCCACGCGACCCGTCGGACAGCCCATCGCCGGAACGTCTTGCGAGTCGTCGGGAAGCCAACTCCGCATTCTGGGCAACGAGGCTTCGCGAGCCCACGCAGCGAGTAGCCACATTCCGGACAAACGGGTTTCCACCGACCTAACAGCAAGTCTTGCTCCCGCACGCACAATCGCGGCCATCAGTCGGAATGGCCAAACGTTCCACGTCCTCATGCACGCGATCGCCCGTCGACACGTCCGCCGCACTCCGGGCAGACACGTGCGCTTCACTGGTCGAACGCTCCGATCTCTCGGCGTCGCAACAGTGCCTCAGAGAGTGTCCAAGAAGTGTGGTTCCCCCTCCGAGCCGCGCGCGTAAGGAAGCGCTGGCGGCAACCTCCGCTCCTTCACAGTCACGAATCGAATGGGTTTGCTAGACGCTTTTTAGCAGAAAGAACCAGCGTCGAGAAGAAGCGTCAGCAGAATAGAATCGGTTCTAACGGTCGCGTACCGATCGGATGCCGCGGTCGACGGCGCGTTGGTGGCGTTTGGTTCGCGATGAAGAGACCGATGACTCGCTGCTCGCATCGAAATAGATCGCCACGTCAGTCATATCCACGACGCCGTCATCGTTCATGTCCGCAAGACGAGCGGCCCGCCCAAGTCCGAGGTCGGACAGCTCTCGCATCGTCATCGACGTACGAAACTCCGTGCTCGCCGGGCCTGTCACGCCAAGGCTGCAAAAGGCGTCGCAACCGGCGGCGTCTTCGTTGAACATGTTGATGAGCACGAAGGAAAAATCGAGCAGGTTGACCAGTCCGTCGCCGTTGATGTCCGCATGCCGAACGGTGGTTCCGCATGGGGAGTCGACAGGCGGAAGCGGCTCGATGATGATCGCCAGGACGTATGCGACGTAGTCTCGAATGTCGATTCGCCCCACGCCTCCATCATCCAATCCCGATAAATTCCCGTTGATCAACCAATGACACGAACTGTCTCCGGTTGGGCTGCCGCCAAAATCTGCGATCCAGACGCTGCCCTCTCCAGGAATATCCTGACAGACCAACCCGCACGTGGAACGCAGTGAATGAAGCGTATCGGTCGCTTCGAGGCATTGGAAACGCCCCGTTGGTACCTGGAACTCCGCACGGCCTTGGCCTGGAGGCATGGTCGGGTCGCCGAAGCTGACATCGACACATGTATTGAACGTTCTGCTGAGCTCATTGCCGGCACATTCGCTAATGACAAAATCGATGCCCCGAACGAACTGTGTGCCAGCCAGCGTTGGCGACAGTTCGATGTTCGCCCGGATGACGTTGAACCCGGTATTGGAAACCTGAAATTGACATTCGGCGACGTTGCCGCACGTGTCTGGTTCCGACCGGCATGTGATCGTGGTAGTCCCAGCCGGAAAGTCTCCACCACCGTTCACCAGGTGCGCGACGGGTCGCGAAAGGTCGTTGGAAATTGAGCACGTAACCGGCAAAGGACCGTCGCAACCGTCCACGGCCGTTATCGGATCCCAAGTAACATGCCGCGTCGCGACACCGCAATCTGCGTGGCCTTCAGTCACGATGTCAGGGCAGGTCATCACGGGAGCAGTGCTGTCGATTCGCAGCGATCCCGTGTTGCAAGGAGTGACCAGGTCACCACACTGTCCCGAGGTGCTGAAGTGACCGGCTGGGCACACCTCGAGCCCTTCGGTCGACCCAAGTCTCGTCGGCGGAACGTGCGGGCGGAATCGCACTCCGGCGTTCTCGCACGTGCCGATGGCATCGAAGACGATGGTCGCAATGGTGCCCGCTTCGCCCCCGTTGCCGTTGCATATGGAACCCGGGTTCTCACCAATGACGTAGTCGATCGTCCCGACGGACTGGTCCACAAACTCAAACAAAGCAGTGTTGAATACGCCGCCACCGGCGATGATCCTGCGGAAGGATAGGGCGTCGGCGTCGTACTCGAGGAAAAACTGTGCAGCGCAAATGCTCTCGGTCGAGGGCGAGAGATTCACTTCCACGGTCACGGTACCGCCTTCTTCGATGCCGCACGAGACCGCCCCCAGACCTTCGCCCAGCGCTGCAACCGATGTAGCTAGGCACAGATCCGGGTGGGCCGACAACGCATTCCCAGACTGCGGATGCGGCGTCGTGTCTGGTCGACCCGCGACGTTGTCCCCTTCAAGGTTGGCGCTGACGCACCCCCTCAGCGGGTCACACGAGGCGGTTTCCCCCGCTCTTTTTGCGCCGCAGTCGATCGGCGTTCCCGCGCAGTCGCCGCCGGCGTCACACCAATCGTCCTTGGTGCATGCATTTCCGTCATCACACGGTGTGTTCGGAACGCATTCCTGAACCAGCGGCAGGCGCAACAGCGCAAAGCCCCAAAGCAGGGAATCCGATCGAATTGTTCCCGCAGGCGAGACCACCTCGACGGTCGTCGACCCAACGCCCATCGGGATGTCGATCGCGAAGACGTCAGCGTCGAACCCGAGCCTGGACGAGGCACCGAGCTGGTTCGTGAAGCCAGGGTTATCGCTGATGTCGATTCGATCGGGCCGGGTCGCTTCAGCACCGCCCACGAAGATCGCCAACTCGGCGGAACGAACGGCGGCTGCGGGAGAGTAGGAAAACGTGACCGGCGTCGCAACGTGGGCTTCCGGCAGCGTCGCGCCAGCCCACGCGGCGTCAAGTCCGTCGAACCCCATTAATTGGTAGACGGTCGGATCCGCGAGGTCGCGGTAAACCACAACCAAGCTGGCGCCGCTGAATGCGTTGGAGAAGTTGTTGGCCAGATCGCCATCTTGAAGGCTAAACGATCGCACACCGCCGCCAGCCGCTCGCACGATCTCTGTCACGTCCGCGCGATATCCGATGTTGTTCATCGAACCGCCCGACAACAAGTTCATCTCCGTGCCGATGAGTGTGCCAAGAATCGGCGTGCCGTTAAAAATGAGCTGCTGGTCCTGGTAGGGTTCGGTGACGACGCAAGTGCCGAGCAGACGCGGGCAAGGGAAATCTCGACCTGCCCAATACAGAATCGCGCGCTCGACCGGGCCGCCGATGTTGACGGTGATCGTGCTGGTCCCCAAACCAAGATCGAGGAGACCGACTCCGCCCACGGCGAAGTCAAGTCCTTGGCCTTGGACGGTCAGGTCAGAATTGGGCTGTAGATCGGCCGCGTGTGCAGCCGCTGTCGAAAGAACCGCGATGACTACAACCCAACGCAGGGGCAATGGGATTGCCCGCTCCATTTTCTCTCCTCCACGCCAACGCACTGTCGGGTTCCTACCCCTTCTAGGAAGGTATGACCACTTATTCTAACAAGATCCCACCCGAGAACCAACAGCACTCCAGATTAATCGCGCATTCCAACGTTATCACACCGATGCCTTTGGAAGGCCATAAATTCCGCCGAGAGGCGGCGTAACTTATCAATTGAGTCCTCGGGCCGCCGCATTCGGGGCATTGAAGGTCGACTCCGAACCAATTTGATCTTGAGTTCCGTCAGATTGAACCAAGCGACCTACCGGCTCGCCGGAGGCCGATGACGATGAAGACAAAACGGAGGAATTACAAACGTATCCAGTGGCGACACGTACGCTCGCCGCGTCAGTCGAGGGCCTGATAATCGTCACGCTGCGATCAAGACGCGGGGTGGGCGCACCCGATCGTGCGT
This sequence comes from uncultured Phycisphaeraceae bacterium, assembly GCA_964416845.1. Taxonomy (GTDB): domain Bacteria; phylum Planctomycetota; class Phycisphaerae; order UBA1845; family UBA1845; genus CAYQFV01. The sequence goes on from CAYQFV010000199.1 coordinate 5,443, forward strand.
GACGCACGGTGTCCAAGAAGGACATTCGAATCGGACACGACATTCCGAAACGACGTCAAGCAAGTCGCGTTCCCGTTGGTCTTGACGCTCCTGGCTACGCCTACAACGATACGATCTCCGACTGGCCCGCCCGTGGGAGACGTCGCAACTCAACCCACGCTCGGATTCCACGCCCGCGAACGCCGGACTGGCCGCATAAACCCGCCGCTCCCCCGCGATTCCCGGCCGCAGGTGCGGTGCCCGTTTGAGTCGAGTCGTTCAACTGGGTACGATGGCAGTCCGAGATTCGGTTCGATAGGTAAAACGTGTCGGGAGATGGGCCGGTACTTTGGATGGGCGGAAAATGCGTGGAAAACGCAGGCCGAAACAACGTCCGAATAGAACTCGAAGTTCGCACGAGACCGGACACGGTGACAAACCATCCTGGTTCTCCGACAAGCGACCGGTGCTGCGGTTCGTGCTCCTCCTGACCGGGCTGATGATACTGTTCAATGCCTTCTTCTATCTGTATCTATCCAAAGCCGACATCTTCGAATCCTACCTGCGCCTAAACGCCCAAGCCTCCGCCGCGATCCTGAGGCTGCTGGGAAATGGTGCGAAAGCTTCGGGAACCGCGATCAACGCGCCGGCCTTCTCCATGACCATTCGGACCGGCTGCGACGCAATCCAAGCGTCGGCGTTCTTCGTATTGATCGTGCTGTCCTCGCCGGTGCCGGTGCGTTTGTCCGCCAAGTTGCCCTGGCTGATCTTCGGAACCCTGGTGCTATTGACCGTAAACATCGTCCGCATCGTCAGTCTCTACTACGTCGGCGTCTTCTACCCTAAAGCGTTCGACACCATGCACGTCGAAGTCTGGCAGCCGGCGTTCATATTCCTGCCTCTTTGCCTCTGGTTCATCTGGCTGCGAAGGGTGATGCCCCGCCCGGCTGCGAATTCTGATGTTGCCAACTGAGCGAATAACTCGATTCTTCGTCAAGCTGGTCGTCGTCTACGCCCTCCTTGTAGCCCCCTGGCCGGGCATCATGAAAGGCTACGCAGCGCTCCACAGGGGCCTGGGGAACGCTCTGTTTGGCTCTCTGGGATCGGTCGGTACGTCCCGTTTTCTGCCCCTTACGGGAAACGGGAAGGCCTTCGATAGTCAGATCGTACTGCGAACCCGAGACGCAGCGGGCGTCCGGTCGACCCGCAACGTTTCCTTCCATACCCGGCGCACCGGCTATCTGCCCACCGCCGAACTCCTCGCTCTCATCCTGGCCACGTCAATCCCGTGGCGTCGCCGCTGGAAGGCGTTGGCCTGGGGGGTCTTGTCGATCGCAACCTTCATAGCCATAGAAGCCGGGATTACGATCCTCTACTCCTTGACCGACGAACGGATGCCAGCGGTCAGCGTAGGCCCGCTTGTGAGCAAGGCTTGCGCAGAACTCTACGAAATAGTGGTGGTGTCGCCGACGGTTTCCCTGGTCGTTCCGGTCTTGTTTTGGAGGCTGTTGTGCTTTCTTGTCGGCGACCTGCGTAGTACTCTCAGGCCCCCCCCGCGCCCAG
>CAYQFV010000200.1:0-6815 GCA_964416845.1 uncultured Phycisphaeraceae bacterium
CGCGGGACACCCCGCGATTCCGATCCCGCCGCACGACAAGTACGACATCGCGGCTGAATAGAACCGAGACGGTTTCCCGACCGTCTCGGTTTTTGTCCATCCCGGACGAATCTCAGCGGCCTCCGCAGCGTTGGTGAGGGACTGAACGGGCGACCAGCGCGAAGTCAATTCGATCGCGACGCGCCTTTCGTCTCCTCCAGGATGCCACAATAGACGCACTGTCTTGGAGTGCAGGACTGACCGACCAGTATGTCGCTGACCCATCAGTTACCCGGCGGCTGTTGGCAGTCGCTGCGGCGCATCGTCGGAGAACGCGCAGGTTCCATCGGGCGCAGCCCCATGGCGACTTCAGCCAAACGGTGTCTCGACGCCTGCCCCGCGATGCAGTACGATTTGGATGCGCGTGACTTCATATGTAGTCGTCAGCGGATCATCACGTGGCGAGCACGGCGACGAATGGGGACAAAGTGCAGCGGCGCGTGTGCCGATGTCGTGAGATGTCCCAGGACTCTGCGTACTCACAACGGCAATGAGTAGTGAATCCTCACCAACTCGTGGCACGGTAGACGACGTCGAGCCTGCATCAACAAATGCTGCAACGGAATCCGCGACGCAACCTTGGGTTTCGCGGGTCGCCATCATCGCGTGTATCGTGATCTTCCTCGGTCTCATCGCTGAAACCGATCCCACGTCGTGGGAAACGGTTTCGAGATTCGGATACCTACCCCCGGACTCCATTTGGAATGGTGCCTATTGGGCGCTCGTCTCGTCAGTCTTCGTCCATTTCACGTTTTGGCACGCCGCATTCAATGTGTATTGGTTATGGGTGCTCGGCAGTTGTCTTGAGCGAGCGATCGGGTCGTGGCTGTTCCTTGGGTTCTTCGTCGCTTCTGCGTTCCTGAGTTCATCATTTCAACTCGCCATGTCTGGCGACACGGGCTACGGCCTATCGGGCGTAGTCTACGCAATCTTCGGGTTCATGTGGTTGACTCGTCATCGATACTCACAATTCCGTGACGTACTTGGCTTAGGAACGATCCGTTTCTTCCTAGTCTGGCTGGTCGGATGCATCTTCCTTACATATGCCAATATCTGGGAAGTTGGCAACGCTGCGCACGTATCAGGGCTGCTGTTTGGTAGCATCGTGGCACGATGTTTCGTGCTTCACCGCAAGTCGCGCATCATGTTAACCGGATTGGTCGCGTTGGTCGGTCTTTCGATTGTTCCCCTGTTCTGGTGCCCATGGTCAGTCGGTTGGCTCGGGCAGCAGGCCCACGATGCGCACGTCGCCGGACGATACGAAGTGGCGATCGACCGCTACGGTCAGATCATACAGCTTGACCCGTACGACGCTTGGGCATACTTGAATCGTAGCAGGGCCTATCAGGAACTCGGCGATTTGGAAAGAGCTCGAGCAGACTGGCAAATGGCTCGAACAATTGATCCGTCAATCGAAGGATCGCCGTAGCGTCCCCCCGGCGCTCAGTGCCATGCCTGCAGAAAAGTCGAAAGACCTTTCTTGAAACGCCCGCTAGCGGGGTGGAAATCACGTTCTTACCCGCTATCCCGACGCCCAAAAATCCCTCAGCACACCAAGAGAAACATGCGACGCTTCCACCCCGCTGGGCAGTGCGCGGGCCCTGGAACTGCTTCCAGACCGCCGAACTTGTCACGCACCGCGACCGACGATTTCGTGCGTTTCGTCCCTGTCGCCGTGGGGGCGGAACCGGTAGACTCACCAGTTGCCCGTCGCACGACGAATCCAAAGACGGATCGCGCCGGGTAGCCGGAGGACATGCGCCCAACGGACCCAACCATGCCGGTCAACTTGATCCCACACATCAACGAGGTCACGATCACTCAGGCAGTGCTCAATCTGCTCATCGCCCTGGTTCTCGCTGTTTTTTCCGCAACGATCTACCGTCGCCTGCACAGCGGGCCGGCCTATTCGTTTTCGTTCTTCGTCACGTTGATCGTCACCCCGATGGTGATGACCATGGTCATCATGGCCATCGGCAGCAATGTGGCCTTGTCGCTAGGACTGGTCGGTGCGTTGTCCATCATCCGGTTTCGCACCGTCATCAAAGACACACGCGACATGTCGTTTCTCTTCCTGATGATCGGCATCGGCCTGTGCTGCGGATCAAGCGCGTACATGCTGGCCGTTGTGGGCACCTTGTTTGTCGGCGCAGCATTGATCGGCATCCACGCGGTCGAAGGCAGGCGAGGCGGGACGCGCGAATACATCCTCGTCTTTCGACGCGACGGGCACGATCTCAACGGCGCCGACGAAGTGCTGGCCGAACTTGCCGAATGGCGAAAGCTGCACGGAGCGGCCGACCTAGGCCGAGACGTCGGATGCGAGTTCACCTATCGAATCAAGCTGGCTGAAACCGTCGAGCCGGAAATGGTCATCCATCGCCTCAACGGCATCGCCGGGCTGCACGATTCTTCCTTGGTCAGCGCCGAAAGCCAGTTGGCCATTTGACGGAGACGCGTACGATGTCGACGGTCCCTTTCACGCCGACACAAGAGCGCATCAGCCCAACGCTGTCCGCGCGATTGGCACCGCTGCTCGACCGCCTGCGCGCCCCGGCAACACCGCCGACACCCGACCGGCAGCGCCCGTGGCGGTACGAATTCAAATACCTCGTTCCCCATATGGCGCGTCGCCCCCTCGTGGCCGACATCAGTCCATACGTTCGTCCCGACGCAAACGGCGACCAGCAAGGCTGTTACACCGTACGGAGCATCTATCTCGACTCGATCGATTGGCGATGCTTTCACGAAAAAGCAGCCGGCGTGCCCCGCAGACACAAGCTGCGCATCCGCACCTATCTGGGATCGCCCGGCCACGAGCCGGTCAAGTTCGAAATCAAGCACCACGTCTTCAGCCGTGTCAGCAAGGACACCGCCACGGTCGATCGCGCGACCTACGAGTCGTTGCTACCCGCCCTGCGGCAGCGACGCATCGCGCCTGCCCCGGTGACGCAATCGTCTGCCGCCTTGCGATGGTTCTTCTGCCAGGCCCATCTTCAAAACCTCGCGCCGAAAATCATCGTGCAGTTTCGCCGTCAGGCGTTCGCCGCCAGGCATGGGTCGGACGTTCGCGTAACGCTCGACGACGAACTGAAGTCCGGGCGAGCGCGACATCTGTTCGACGAACTGCCGCCGTCGCTGCCGTTGTTGCCGCCGGGCGTATCGGTGTTCGAGATCAAGGTCAAACGGGCGTTGCCGACGTGGCTGCGGCGGGCCATCGAATCCTACCATTTGCGCCTTCAATCCGTCAGCAAGTACGGTGCGGCCGCCATGGCAGGCCCGTATGGCTTGGACGGCGAGTCCGACTGACACGCCGTTCGGGGCGGATGGGGCTGCCACTAGAGAGTGTCAGCCACCTGTCACTTTCCTGGCGTGAACGCGTCGCGGGGTACGAAGCGTGTGTTGTATTCCAACTGCCAGTCGGGCGTCGCAGCCCCGGAATCGGCGGCCGCCGTGCCCAACGGCAGCGGCCCGACGGTGTCGCCGTCGACCACGTTGTGGTCTCCGTCTTTCTCCAACCCGTAGGAATAGAAAAAGAGCGACCGCACATATCCCGCCGGCAGCGGCGGTAGGTGGGTGGCATCGAATTCCAGCGTGACGGCGTCGCCGGCGTTGCTGATGACGAACCGTCCGTCGACCTCGCCGACCAGCGATACGACATCACCGTAACGCGTGCACCATCCTTCGGGCGTGGTTCGCCATGGCGGGCGATCGGACAGGTCGGCGTGGTCGGGCGTGATAGGATGGCCTGCTCCGCGGGACGCCATACGGGGAAACCCCAGCCAGTGATGATTGGCGGCCGTGGGTGACAGGCTGTGAACGTTTTCGTCGCGCAACGTCTGTCTCTCTGCCAGCGCGATTCGGTCCCAGCGAATCTCGAACGTCGTCGTCAGTCGCAATCGCCGGGCGCCGATCGGCAACTTGCCGGTCAGGTCGCACAGAATCGTTTTCGTCTTGCCCGCGGGCATGCCGACCGTGACATCGACGGGGCTCCATTGACCGGTTCCGGTTTCGACCTCCAGCCTCGGCGGAATGATATCAAGCGTTTTGTTTTGCGACATGGCGATGTTCACGCTCGCGCTGCCGTAGCGAAGCCAACCCGTCATGACCAGCACGAGCGGCCGGCGAACGTCGAGAATGCCGAAATCAAGGACGAGGGACGAAGGAAAGCACATTCCCCGATAGGGCGGCGGCAGTAAATCGCCCGGTGGGGTGAACACGCCGTCGACCGCGCGGGCGGCCTGTGTGTAATCCGCACCGTCGTCGCCAGTGACACTGGTTGGCACTCGCAATGCACCGAGACGCCACAACTCCGATGCGGGAAACGGGGGCGGCATGAGTTTATCCGTCGGGTGAACCTCCGAATCCACCGGGTGGTCGACGGCCAACAGCTCGGCTGCATCGAGATAAAGAACTTCGCGATAGCACTCAGCCACCTGCAAAACGTATCGGCCGTTCTGCGGTTGAACCGTTGTCGCGTCACCAACGTAGACCAATTCGTCGGGGTCTGCCGCCAGAAACTCGTCGCGTCGAAGCGACAGCCCGACCGGGGCGTTGCCGAGGATGTCGGTGACGAAACGAAATCCCGTCGGCGTGAATACGAACAGGAACGGGCACGATCCGACCTCGACGATTTTTTCAACGGCTGTCAACGGCACGGTGGTCTGCGTGATGCCGACGGCGTTATTCACCACGCCGTTGGTCCAGACGGTGCGCACTGAGTCGAGCACCGTTTGCGATCCGATGCCGATCTCCACCGGGAGTGATGACACGAACCGCGATGCGTGGAACGTCCCGCTGCGCACGTCCAGTTCGGTTCCCAGGCCTGTCGGGTTGGTCAGGATGGACACCAGTTTGATCTTGATCTGGTGGTTCACGTTGCCGCCGTCGTTGCGCAGGAATCGCCAGCCGCCGGCAGCCGTGACGAGAAACAGATCGGTGTCACCGTCGTCGTCAAAATCCCCGGGTAGGGCGCGAACGATTTCCGGCAGCTTCATCGCGGCGAGGCCGGTGCTTTCGGAGACATCGGACCAGCCGGCGGCCGCTTCGTTTCGCCAGATGCGCACGATGCCGCCGTTCGATTTCGCGCTGACCTTTCCAACCGCGCCAACGTCGAGCAGGCCATCGTTGTCGTAGTCGATCAAGAACGTTGCGTTGATGCGGCCGGACGCGATGTCGAGGTGGCGCCTGCCACCACCGCCGGCAAGCAAAACGGTTAATTGCGTTTCGGTGGCAAGAACGGCGTCGTGGCGGCCGTCGTTGTTGATGTCGTTGATGAGGATTCGCCGAGCGGCCGGCCAGGGACCCGGCGGCTGGGGCAGCGGCGCATAGCGTCCGGCGCGCTGATTGACGAACACCGTCGTAGGTTGATCGCCATGCGTGATCGCGAAGTCGATGGCGATGTTGTTGTCCCATTCGAAGGGCGCGACGTCCAGCGCGGGCGGCGTTGACGTGATGCCGACACGCTCGGTCACGTCTTCAAACCCGGGCGGAAGGGCCGTGGACTTGTCGACGGCTGGCGCGTCGAATTGGCCGTTGTTTTGCCATAAATGAACGCCGTCGTCGCCGGCAACGAGCAGATCGAGGTCGCCATCGTGGTCGTAGTCGGACCAGGCGGCGGCGTTTCCCTTGACGTCGCCCAGGCCGGCAAGTTCGGTGCGATCGACGAACGTGCCGGCGTCGATGCGTTCCAGCAGGCGACAGCCTGTCGGGCCTATGAGGAAGACGTCGTTGAGAGCGTCATGTTTGGCGGCGGTCTTGTTGCGTTTGGTGATCTTGATGAAGAAATCACCGGCGATGCAATCGGTGAACGCTTCGGGTACGTCAATCGGTTGCCCGGCCGGCGTGCGGACGAAAGTGCCATCGGGTGACACTCGTAGCAGGGCTGGTTGACCATCGGCGTCGATGGTGAACAGCGTGGGGCGTCCATCCGCCGCAACGTCGATCACGACGGCTGTTATGGCTGTGCGGTCTTTCAGGCCAGCGGCGACTTGATCGGTTGCGTCGACCCATCGCACGGCGATCGGCGGCGCGCTGACCGGCGGCGATGTGGGCAGTTCGGGCAGCGTGTATTTACAGGCTTCGAGCACGTGCTCCGGCTTTCGCCCGACCAACGCGACGATGCGTTGGAATTCTCGGGTTCTGAGGCGGACCTCGGCGATGTCGCGATTTTGGCGAGCGTGGGCCGCGAGTCGGTATTGGGCGCTGGCGTGGTAGGGGTCGAGCCGGACGGTGGCGAGGAATTGTTCGTGGGCTTCGTCTTGACGGGCGGTGTGTTCGTAGGATCGGCCTAGCTGATAGCGGAGGGCGGCCGTGTCGGGGTCTAGTTGTACGGCGCGTTCGAATTGCTGGACGGCGTCTTTGTAGCGCTCGAGTCGGGAGAGCGCCAAGCCTGCGAGGTAGTGATTGGCGGGCGAGTCGGGTTCGAGCTTGAGGGCTTTGTTCAGTGCGTCGAGTGCGTCTTGGGCGTGCTTGGCCTCTTTGCTGATGAGGTGGGCGCGGGCGAGGTTTCGCAGGGCGGGGGTGGAATCGGGCTTGGCGGCGACGGCCTTGGTGAGGGCGGCGACTGCGGCGTCGGACTCTCGATTCTCGATGTGGGCTTTGCCGAGGTTCATGTTCGACGCGAACTCGCCGTCGTCGTGACGCTTGCAGGCCGGCAGCGCGAGGAGAATTGCGGCGGTCGTCAAGGTGAATGCGGACAAGCGACGTTGGGCCATGGTCGATGTTCTCATGCGAATCGGGTTACCCATTTGAGCGGGCATGATACTGTCCGCGGT
>CAYQFV010000201.1:0-6725 GCA_964416845.1 uncultured Phycisphaeraceae bacterium
ATTGAGACGTCAACAACACCGAGTCAAGAATCCGGTGTTGCGCGACGAACCATCCGCCGCTGACCTCGGGGCCGCTCGGGCCGACCGTTTCAACATTTCGCCACGTCGCCCCCCCGTCGCCGGACACCTCCACTTCAAAGACGTCCTCCAGTGCGCCGCCGCCCCCATCATTCGAAAACCATCTTGCGTAGGAAACCCTGGGGTCGAACATCATCGACAAATCGTACACCGGCGAAGTCAGCGCCGTCGTTCCGCCGTCGATGTCCGAATCGCCGGGCGCATTTCCCGTCAAGAAACACTGCCCGGACCCGTCGTAGTCCGTAAGCGGATCCCCTCGCAGCCCGTCGCCGACCGGAACGCCCACTTCCCACGATCCCGCCGTCAGCCCAGCAGAATCTTGAACCGTCCAGCCGGTCGACGTCTCAAAATCGATGGTCTGTTCATCCACCAACGAGCCACCGACGATCAGCGAAAACACCGTGCCCGGCGCATCCAGCGGGTCACTAACCGTACCGAAACCAGACGCTTGGGCGCTGAAGGAATACTCGATCGTCTTGCCACACGGCGTCGGTGGGAACGTCGCTTCGTATTGATTGGTGCCGATGGAGGTCATCGGCACGGTCGTAAAAGCGCCACTCGCACCGGTCCGAAAACTCATGGTCCCCGTCCCAGGCTGCGGAGCGCTGGCGAAGGCGGTCACGTCGACCCGCAACGTCGTTTCACGGTCAGGCAGAATCATGGCCGGGCGACCATTGGGATAATTGAACTTGAGTTGGACCAGCTCGGGGCAGATCAGGTTGTGAGCACCGAACGCCGAGCAAATCTCGTCGTAGTGCGGCGTGCCGTTGAATATGTCCCCATCGTCATCATCAAGCGTCAGGACATCCACAGCCATGTCAGCGTTGATCTTGTGATTGCCCGAAAGCACTTGGCCCAGATAATAATCCCGAGCAAGATCCAACCCCACGACCGGTCCTTCGGTCGCTATCAACGCCGTCCGCATGTCCCAAAAAGCGCCCGCCGCAACCAAGCCGCGAATGTGTTCGGAGGGGCTGGGGCTTGGAAACATTTCGTCGGAAGCATCCACGTCGCGCAAGCAGCCCGACCCCTGCCCGAGAAAGTCCACCATCACGCAAGGATCATCCGTGAACAACGTCGCCAGAACGTCTGACATGCCTTCGTGGTAGTCCGACGTCGCGCTCAAGCCACCGGGAGAAAAGTCGACCACGAAATGGCCGTACTCGTGATAGACCGCGCCCGAGTAGGCCGTGTTGGGACACGTTGTTCCGCCCGGCCCTGCTCCCGCGCGAAAGAAGTTCAACGTTGGGAAACCGAAGGTGTCCCTCAGATAGAATGCGTTGCAGGTCGCGTCGATGTTGACGCTTGTCAGCACCGATAGATCATAGGCCGTAATCGTCGGATTGAGCGCCTTGATGAAATCGTGAATGGTCGTGACGTGCGTGAGTGCGTTGATCTGCGAAGTCCGACTTTGAACGGCCGGCGTATTTAACGTCTCATTCAGTGGACCCGGCGGGGTGACCTGCTGCGTTAGAATCAAATCGCTACCCGACAATGCCTCGATCACCGTCGCCCACTCGCCGACCAGATCAACCGTAACCGAAACGGGATCGACACCCCCATTGGGCAGTAAGAATGCTCCGGTCGAGTCCGTATAGACTGGCTGCCCTGTTCCGATTCGAACGCGGGCGCCGTTGATGGGCAATGCGGTTGGCGGGTTGGTGCTTACGTCCGGCAGGCTACCGCCGGACTGCATCCCGCTGATCGTGCCGGAGATATCAACGTGATAAACCCCCGGTCGGCGATCCACCAACGCACCGGTCGTCGCGTCGACAAAAAACTGCCATCGCTGATAGTTCGCTAGATCGGCGTTGCTGCCGTAGAACCACCACACGAGCTTCAAATCGCCATTGTCGGGTGCGTAGTAGACCAGCTTTGCGGTGGTGAAGCTGACCGCGGCAGTCTCCTCCGCTCGCGCGGTCGCCATGGCGATTGCGGCATCGATCAACGGCACCGACGGCAATCGCCCCGCTGGTTGCAACGATGAATTCATCAGCACCGCCGGGTGGGCGCCGTCCTTCCGCACCAACAGCTTGACGGCGCTTCCGTACACGTCGATGCCGTTCAACGTCTGCTGATAGGCGAACAATCGGAACTTCCCGCCGATCAGATCGAACGCGCCCACATCGCGAAGCTGTGCAACATCCACGCCCAGCGCGGGCAAACATTGATTCAGGAACGTGCTGCAGGTCGCATCAGGGTTGGAACCGGTCGCCATCGTCGGGCCGAACGCTTGCGTCACCAGACCGTTCGCGACCTGCACGCGCATTTCGGGAACTCGGTCCATGAACGTGGCGATTCGCCCCGCGCGGACGCCATCCGCGCCGAGAGAGACCGACGTAGAGATCACTGCCGCCATCACGGCGGTTCCAACGAATCTCATCAGACGCAACTCCTTCCCCTCACCGTACAACGCTGCCGGCGTCGCGCTTCACCCCGACCCCGCCACACATCAAGCCGCTCCCGACGGCCGATAACCTGACGGTCGGATCACGAGAGCCACCCTCGCCACAGGTCTTTCCATGATAGACAATCGCTCGACTCGAAACCACCCCATACATGTCCGGATTCTGCCTAGCGGGTCCGTCCGGTGCACTCATCGCATACGCCGTTACGTCGCCAACTCCCAAAACCAAGCACCACGTCATCGCCCCAACACAGCGCCACGGCAGCACGCCATCATGTCAAACGTGGCACAACATGCTATAATCCGACCAGTTCGATTCTAAAACGCGGTCGGCGAGCCCCAAAGCAGGAGACGCGAAATGCACGTTTCGATAGAGTATTGCATGCAGTGAAACTACGAACCCAAAGCCGCCAGTTTGGCGGAAGCAATCAAGAGCGCCCACGATATCGACGTTGAAATGATCGAGGGAAGAGGCGGCGTGTTCGATATCAAAGTCGACGGCGTCCTCATTTACAGCAAACACGAAACCGGCGAATTCCCCGAACATTCATTGATTCTGGATAAACTTTCCCAATCCGCCCAGTCGCAATGATACCCGTTCTTCGCCATCTTCATGCCCCGAAAGGCACCGAGCGGCTTGCCCGCCCCGGCGGGTTTCACGGGCCGATTGACCGGCGGTGCGTTCATGGCGATCACCCTACCACCGACCGACCCATTGATCGCACCCGCGAGGTCAACATCGAGGGCGAAACCTGTTCCGACCGCGCGGCAGCGATCTCAACAACGCCTTGCAATGACCACATGTGATGTGTCTACAACTGTCAACGGGAGAACACCATGTCTGATCTCACACCATCGCTGTCCTGGCTAGGCCACGCTGCCATCAGCCTGACACTCCCCGATGAGCGCGTCATTCTGATCGACCCGTGGCTAAACGACAATCCGGCCTGCCCCGACCACCTGAAAGACCCTCCGCGATGTGACTTCATCGTCCTCACCCACGGTCACGCCGACCACACAGGCGATGTCAGCCGCCTCATCACAAAGCACAACCCACACATCGTCGCCACCGTCGAACTGTGCACGGTTCTGGGCATGTCGTCGCCGAAAGGCCGATTCGCGCCCATGAACATCGGCGGCACCCAAGCGATCGATCAGGTCAGCTTCAGCCTGACGCGGGCGTTCCACTCATCCAGCATCGATTCGCCAGACGGGCCAATCTACGCGGGCATGCCCTGCGGAGTCGTGATCAACCACGCGGGATTGGCACCGGTCTACCACGCCGGCGACACCGACGTGTTCTCCGACATGAAACTTATTGCCGAATTTCTAAACCCAAAGATCGTCATCCTCCCCATCGGAGATCATTTCACCATGGGGCCGTCCGGCGCAGCGTTTGCAGCCGCAATGCTGTCACCGAACAGCATCCTACCGATCCACTTCGGAACTTTTCCCGTGCTTCACGGCTCGGTGGACGCCTTCCGAGACGCCCTCGCCGAACCGCTCAAGCAACGTCTAATCGCTCCAACGGCGGGCGAATTGCTCGCGTGGACTGACGAAGGCCTCTCACGAATATGATCCCCCCGCCACGATATCTGAGGAACCTGGCATGAGCGCTCACTTCGACATAGGGGATCAGTTACCCAAACTCGTCGACACCATCGTCGCCAGCTATCGTGGCGAAGAAAAAACGCGGCATATAGGCCGGGTCCTCTTCCCGTCGCGCGGTGAAATCACCGAACTCATCGAGCGATTGCTGGAATTGGTCTACCCTGGTTTTTTCGGCCGGCAGAACCTCACCGACCACAACGTCGCCTACCATGTCGGCGAGCTATTGCCCCGGATCGGGCAGGTTGCCAACCGTCAGATCTACCGCAGCCTGTGTTACGTGGACCAGATCGAGGGCACAGCCACATCTTCCAAGGCGCCCTGCGCTGCGCACGCTGTGGAGCTGACCCACGAGTTTCTAAAGAGCTTGCCCCGCGTCCGCACCATGCTCGCCGAAGACGTGGAAGCCGCCATCAGCGGTGATCCAGCCGCGACCGGAACCGACGAATGCATCCTTGCCTACCCCGGCGTGCTGGCCATCACTGTCTACCGACTCGCCCACGAACTCCATCTGTTGGGCGTTCCGCTCATGCCCCGGGTCATGACCGAATGGTCACACCGCATGACCGGCGTCGACATCCACCCCGGCGCAACCATTGGGCGATCGTTCTTCATCGACCACGGAACCGGCGTGGTCATCGGGGAGACCACCAACATCGGAGACCATGTCAAAATCTATCAGGGCGTTACGCTCGGGGCGCTCTCCTTTGCCAAGGATGACGCTGGACGCATCATTCGCGAAGAAAAGCGACATCCCACCGTCGAAGACCACGTCACCATCTACGCCAACGCGATCGTCCTCGGTGGCAAGACCGTCTTGGGCGAACACGCGGTGATCGGCGGTTCTGTTTTTCTGACCACCAGCGTTCCCCCCTGGTCGACCGTCACGTTCGCCGCTCCCGACCTGCGAATCAAAGGACGCGACGGCGTGCCCCGCCTCCACGACGGGCAGCGTCAAACCATCCTCCCGGACTACCAGATATGATCGCGCGTACCCCGCGCCTTCGTGCGTCGTAGACGACTCCCCCATCGCCCCGTTCTTCGCGCCGCCAACGGCGGGGAAGGATGCGACTTGACGCCGGGCAACACACCCCAGTAGCGTACCGCCCCGGAAAACATGTATCGGTCATCAGACGGCGGCGTGTTGATGGGTGTGCTGGAAGTCATCTCAGGCCTTATCGTTCTGGCGGCTGTCTTCAGCTACATCAACTATCAGTACATCAAGCTCCCCACCGCCGTCGGCGTGATGCTCATCGCGCTGGTCCTCTCGCTCACCTTGCTCGTGCTCGACCAGTTCGGCGTACACCTCCGCCAGCCCGCCCGAGAAATGCTCGAGACCGTCGAATTCAGCAAAACGCTCCTGCATGGCATGCTCGGCTTCCTGCTCTTTGCCGGCGCACTGCACATCAATCTCAACGACATGGCCCAGCAAACGTCGGTGATATCGCTGCTCGCCACCGTTGGCGTCGTGCTCTCAACCTTCATCGTCGGATCGCTGACCTGGCTGCTCACCGGCGCGTTGCACTTGGATATTTCCTTTCTGTACTGCCTGCTCTTCGGAGCACTCATATCCCCAACCGACCCCGTCGCCGTACTGGGAATTCTCAAGACCGCCGGCGCTCCAAAATCGCTCGAAACAAAAATCTCGGGCGAATCGCTCTTCAACGACGGCGTCGGCGTAGTGGTCTTCCTCGTCCTGCTCGAGATTCTTACGGGCGGGCAAGGAGCATCAACCGGATTGGTCTGCAAGCTCGTACTCACCGAAGCCTTCGGCGGAGCGGCGTTCGGTTTGGCCATCGGGTACGTGACCTTCCTGCTGCTCCGTCGGGTGGACAATTACCAGGTCGAGGTGCTCCTGACCCTTGCGCTGGTCATGGGAGGGTATTCGTTCGCGAGAATGCTCCACACCTCCGGTCCGATCGCAGTCGTTGTCGCCGGACTGTTGATAGGCAACCATGGCAGGCGCTTGGCGATGTCACCAACAACACGCGACCATCTCGACACGTTTTGGGAACTCATCGACGTCATTCTCAACGCGCTGCTCTTTGTACTCGTGGGCTTGGAAGTTCTCGTGATGGATTTTCGGTCGTCCTATCTCCTGGCTGGCCTGGCGGCTATTCCGATCGTCCTGCTGGCTCGATTCGTCGGCGTTGTGGGAACGGTGAAACTCCTCGGGCTTCGCCGCCGGTTTACGCCCGGAGCAATCAGCATCATGACGTGGGCAGGACTAAGAGGAGGCATCTCGGTTGCGCTCGCTTTGTCCCTGCCGATCGGACGCGAGCGCAACGTGTTCATCGCGGTCACGTACGTCGTGGTCCTATTCTCGATTCTCGTGCAGGGAATGACGGTCGGCAGGCTCGTCCGATGGACGATGGCCAAAACCGCCGCCTCTGTCCATCCCGCAGATACAGCCAAGCATTGACGCTCAGATCCTTCTACCGTCTTCCGACGTAGAAGTCACTCGCCTCAAACGTTCTTCGGTCAGCGTAACAGGCGCATCGTGATTGACGGCTACCGCCGGGTTCGTCTCCTGAAGTCGCCCGATTCTTGTCGATAACAGAAACTCCGTTGGATAAAGGGTGCATCCCATTTGGGGTGGCGCGATCGAAGAATTACAGTTAGTCTTCTTGTG